>NZ_JBWQTV010000002.1:0-338540 GCF_056619965.1 Halalkalibacter sp. HAAS-P014
TCAATTACGTCATCAATAGGTAGAGAATCAGAATCGCTCTCTACGGGCTCTTGAGATTGAACTTGCTCATTAAGATCATCAATTACGTCATCAATAGGGTGAGAGGCTGAATCGCTTTCTGCGGACTTCTGAGATTGAACTTGCTCATTAAGATCATCAATTACGTCATCAATAGGTAGAGAATCAGAATCGCTCTCTACGGGCTCTTGAGATTGAACTTGCTCATTAAGATCATCAATTACGTCATCAATAGGGTGAGAGGCTGAATCGCTTTCTACGGACTCCTGAGATTGAACTTGCTCATTAAGATCATCAATTACGTCATCAATAGGTAGAGAATCAGAATCGCTTTCTGTGGACTCCTGAGATTGGACTTGCTCATTAAGATCATCAATTACGTCATCAATAGGTAGAGAATTAGAATCGCTTTCTGTGGACTCCTGAGATTGGACTTGCTCATTAAGGTCATCAATCACATCATCAATAGGTAGAGAATCAGAATCACTCTCTGTGGACTCTTGAGATTGGACTTGTTCATTAAGGTCATCAATCACGTCATCGATAGATTCTTTATTGCTATTTTCAATGTTAGCAAGAGATATATTATTTTTGATTCGATACTCAACTTCTTTCCAGACAGAACGGACATCAGAGACTACTCGATCCCAAGTATAATGTTGTTCTGCAAGTGCCCGGCCTTTTTTACCTAATTTTTTACATAGTTTTGGGTCGGAAAGAAGTGACGTTAGGTGAGATACAAACGATTGTGGATCTTCTGGTTTTTCTATCACGAAACCATTTTCACCAGAGATAATGACTTCTGGATTTCCACCACGTTGTGTTGTGAGAATCGGGAGTCCTGATGCCATAGCTTCATAGTGCACTCTAGCAAGAGGTTCTTGCCATTGTGAGGTACAAACAAATACATCAGAAGCTAAAAACCACTTTTGGATCTCACTTGGATGAACAAACCCTGTATTTATAACAGGTACGGTTAATCTAGCTGCCAGTGCACGTACGTAAGCGATGTAATCTGTCACTTCATCAACGCTAAACCACTTGCTGCCGACAACTACAAGGGCAATATCTGAATGTTTTTTTGCCAGTTCAGGTAATGCCCGAATCAATACATCTACCCCTTTATTAGGGGAGAGTCTTCCGGCAAAAAGGATGACTTTTTTGTCTTCAAGATTGTGTTCTTTCCGAATTGACTCGCGCATTTCTTTTGCGCTTTTTGAATTTGGTGGAACAAAGCGAGAGATGTCGACACCAGAATAAATGGTTTTAAGTTTAGGTTTTGCTTTTGGGAAAGGATCTGAAATTGTTTTACCAATATAATCACTGACTGTAATAATTTTGTCTAGCTCATCAATTGCTTTGGATGCTTCATCTTGGTCTATTTTCTCAGGCTTAAACATATCATTGTGCATGCTTAGTATAATTCTTGCTTTTGGAGCACATTCTCTTACTGGTAAGACGAGTCGAGGTCGGTTAAAGATATGAATCACATCAAACGAATTTTTTTGTAAAAATTGCTTCACACCTTCACGATAAACTTCAACTAATCCTCCGGAAGTTCGCACATATCGAATATTGTCGATGGTCTCTTCTTCTGGTAAAGTAGGATCGCTTCTGCCAAGGATTGTGAGATCATGCTCTTTGTTTAAGTGAGATGAAATACCATCAATATAGGTCTGGATTGCACCCCCTTTAACTGCTGGAACCGGAAGCTTCTCTGTACAGATCATTAATATTTTCATTCCGTAAATGCTCCTTTCCATTGATGGAGTTCCTCTAGTACTTGCCATTTTGACTGATCAAGATGGATGATATCCTCAACAACCGCTGCAACTTCTTCGTCTAAGAATACTGTAGGTTCATAAACCATATCTTTTACTTGTAAATAAAATTCATTAGGAAGACTCATGTCTATAAGAAGAATTTCATATAGATCTTTATCAATTGGATTTGTTTCATGATATGCTTTAATCATTCCCTTTATCCATTCGACATCCCAAGCTCCTAGTTCTTCCATTTGGTTTGTAATTAACTTCCGTAAATCTCGGATAGGCAGATCATAGGCGACACCATCTAAGTCAATCAACCAGACCCCACCTGGTCCAAGTTGACCATTTGCCCAACCATAATCTTGGTGAACTAAACCCCATTCTTTATTCCCTTTTTGAATCAGTTTGTGATAGTTTGATTGTTCAAGTTTGGTAAGTGCTTTTTTTGCTTGTTCCTCAAATTTATCAATTACCGAGAGAATAGGAGAGCTAGCTGGCATTTCAGGATAAACGCTTGTTAAATCTCTGAACCACGCCATCTTTGTGATCATTTTTTCGTATTTTCGTGGCCAGCGATACAGGCGTGATGGTATTTCTGCTCCATAAGGAGGTTCATAACCTATCGACAGTTTGTGAAATTCTGCAAGGCCAGCACAAAGCAATTCAGCTCCTTTTAAGTCTTTTGAAGCCTCGGTTAGATCTATCCATTCAGCTATAAACCATAGCTTCCCACCCATTTCAACAAAATCTTCACCTGATTTTGTTTTGAAAATAGGAGGGACTCTTGCTTTTTTTTCTTCTACTAAATAAGTTTGGGCACCTAAGCTGAATAGGCTTCTTGTTGGTCTGCGGTGTAAAACTTTTAAACTGAATGGTCCACGATTTGTTTCGATTTTCCAAATCAGACCACCTTTATCAGCTTTAGTGGCCATTACTTCGAGACTATGAAGTTTTAAATCATAATGAGTTAGGACTTTATGAGCCATGTCCTCAATATATGAGGGTACATAAGAATCATCATTTAAGGTGTCATCAAAATCCCAAGGTTTAATGAGTTCTTCGGACATTGTATTCCCTCCAATTCCGTTAGTCTATAGTAAGGTATTCATCTATAATGATTTCGTATAGATACCAACCTATAAATAAAGAAAAGAAGGGGGAAGAATTAAAATAAGTCTATCTTGAATTCAAATCTTGATTCCTATTATTTAAACAATTATGATGGAAATAAATTTAGTATGAAAGAAGGTTAAGCTGGTGAATATTCCTCAATACCCAATGGACTTTAATGACAGTATCAGAAGCAAAAAGACTACTGAAGAAATTCTTAATCATAAAATCAATGAAGAGATAAATAGTATTATTAGGTTTATGAGTGAAAATAAAACCAATAATCATTCTGTAGCGTTCGAAGACGTCTTGATTATAGTTGACCGAATAAATGAAGACGATGATAGTTATTTTGAAATTTCAGTAGCAAAACAGCATAGTAGAGGTATTGTAAGGTAGGAAATAGTAATAAAATAAGAAAGAGGAGAATCTCCTCTTTCTTATTTTAATGGGGAATTACATAGATATTTCCGAGGCAAGCGCAGGAATAGACAAAATTTTCAGTTAAATGTCGATTGTTGTTTTTGTTTTGTGGGTGTATTTAACCTTAGAGTGGTAAACTAATTCTTTGTCCATTCCGAATTGTGTTATTAGTGTCTATATATCCAGAGTAATTATTGGGGGATATTATAATGTAAATAGGACTAAGTATGAAACGGGAACGTTTTTTTAAAAAAGTAATTTATTGAAACCGAGTAGGAGAAAGAGAATACCAGGAATTAAAGCCATATAACGGATAATAAACCGACTTTTGATGATGTGGCCTTGGACAATTCCTACAATAAATGCAATGAAAATGATGCAGCCAACTATTGGAGCTAACCAAAAAGAGCGTTCAGTTAAACCAGCTTGTATTCCGTATCCGAAACTATCAACATTCATAAGTAAGGCAATCATGACGAAATAAGAACGTCGGTAAAGGGGTAAATCATGAATAAGGTTGAAAATCCCAATAGCAATAAGGGTAAGGCCAGCACTTGTTTGAATGATTGAAGTAGGAACAAATTCTCCTATTAGCCGACCAATCCCCATAGAAAAAAATACAACAAATCCAGAAAAGAGTGAGATCATAGCAATGACGATAAGGGGGATTCGGATTTTTTTAAGACCAAATAAAAATCCTATTGCAAACGCATCAATGCTAACAAGTATGGAGAGTAGAAGGAGAAAGATAAGAGCTAGCATATACTCACCTCACAGTAGAAGTTCTCCAATGTATATGCGTAGCTTGTCTTAATTAGAAGGTTAACGTCCTTAACTATCGGTGATAACTCCTTTTGGTATATCAATATAGTGAATCTTTCAATTCCTCGCTTACATTATGTAGCAATTCAGTATACTGTGAGGAATTTTGAAATTGGGACGGCTCCCAATTTCTTTTTACCCATGCCAACAATTCATGTCCGTTATGAAATGTGCGTTCGCTTGTGTCAAATGTGCGAAGGGTATAAGTACCATTACTAGGTTCAACCGTTACTAAACAAGGAATGTCACTCTTGGTTGATTGTAAGGTCATTTCCACATAAATCACGTCCCTGTTTTTGCTTTCATTATGTATCAAATACAGAATGTTATGCATGTTCTACATAAGTTGATAAACTATGTATACGAATATACAAGGGGGAACAAACCGTGAAACAAATATATTTGGATTATAATGCTAGTACACCATTAGCTCCTGAGGTGGTGGAGGCGATGACCCCGTTTTTGACCAATCATTATGGGAATCCTTCCACTAGCCATTTTGCAGCAATTGAAGCAAAGAAAGCGATAGAAAAATCTAGAGCGCAAGTTGCAGCTCTAATCGGGGCAAAGGAAGAAGAAATTATCTTTACAAGTGGGGGAAGTGAATCTAATAATCATGTTATAAAAAGCGTTTTCGAGCGCTATCAAAATAAAGGTAGGCATATAATAACAACGGCGATCGAACACCCTGCTGTCTACCAACCTCTACAGTATTTAAAACAGAAGGGAGCAGAGGTTACGTATGTTTCTGTAGATGAATTCGGACAAGTCTCCCTTCAGGATATAAAAAATGCTATCCGACCAGATACGATACTTATAACGGTTATGCATGCTAACAATGAAGTAGGAACATTGCAACCAATCGAGGAAATCGGAAAGATGGCTCGAGAAAAAGGAATTCTCTTTCACACGGATTCAGCTCAAGCGATTGGGAAAGTACCAATTAATGTTGAACAGCTGTCTGTAGACTTCTTATCAATAGCTGGTCACAAATTTTATGCCCCAAAAGGAGTTGGTGGACTATATATCCGAAAGGGAGTTGAACTAGACCCCTATATTCATGGTGCAGGTCATGAGTATGGAAAAAGAGCTGGGACGGAGAATGTACTTTTAATTGCCGGATTAGGAGCTGCTTCGGAAATTGCCTTACGTTATTTAAAGGATACCTCTACAATGCAGAAGCTTAAGGACTTCTTGTTTACAAAACTTAATGAAGAGTTTCCTAATCAAATTCGTTTAAACGGGCATCCGACAAATTGTTTGTCTAACACATTAAATGTAAGTTTTGTTAACAGAATAGGGCAAGAAATATTAGATGCTGTGCCAGAAATTGCTGCTTCAACTGGGTCTGCTTGTCACTCAGGAGAAGTGACATTATCACCTGTATTACAAGCCATGAATGTTACACCCGAAGAGGGAAAAGGAACGATTCGATTTAGCATCGGTCGTCCAACAACAAAGGATGAACTTGCCAATGCTGTCCAATTATTGAAAAAGCGGTTAACATAAGAAAATGGTTTTACTCGCTGGGGAAGAAGCCGTACGTAAGGATATAAACAAATAAAGGGAGATAAGCGAAAACAACATATCCATTATCTAGAAAGCCAATTGATGGTGTCATTACGTATAATACGATTTAATTTAAAGAAACAACAAATTATGATGGACCTCGCTGTAATAATATGAGGTCGGTTCTTCTGAATATCTTATTATAAAAATAGACCAAACTTGGAAAGTGAGAACGAAGATATGATTGATTTAACGTTTGAGAAATACACAGAATGCACATTGACAAATATGAAGGTTGCTGACTCTTATGAAATGCAACCGTGGACTCATTATATAGTAACGTTTAAGGGGGATTTACCGAGTGAGTTGCAAGAACCAGAAGCTCTGGTAATAGCTGGGGAGTCAGGTTCGATTTTGCAAATTGTCTTAAGAGAAGAAGGTTGTGACTCGCCCTTATTTCAATTTACTGAAAATGAAAAGCAACAAATTTTAGATTGGTTTACATTACATTACGGCAGCCGAAAAAAGTAAGTCTCAACTTTTTCGGCTACCTCTATAATCCTTTGAAATAACAAATGACTTCTTGTGGTGCTGATTGCAAATCGATGCCTAATGACTTTAGCTCCTTCTCGTGTTTGTGTTGAAAGCTTAGTTCTTTGGCTTTTATTTTATTTGTCCATTTCTCAAAAGTGAGTTTTTCGTTCTTCGTTAACTCATTTTCAACTGTCAGACAAATAAAGGAACGGCATACAGAGTTTTTAAACGCAGGTTCTAATGAGCAGCCTTGTTGATCTTTGAAATACTGACAAACCGAGTACGAATGACGTAGGTCATCCATTTCAAGTTTGGAAAGGTTTCTTTTGTTAATAATACTTGCAAATTCAGGGTGAACGTTAGCATGAACCGTTATTTGAAAAGGGGATATTTCAGCTGTGGGGTGCCGCAATACGCTTTTAGAAAAGAATTCACTATCTTTTTGGATCATGTTGGCTATTTCAAGTAGATAAAAGGTAGGGCTATAGGAACAACAGCCTACTTTAGGCATATCATCTATAGGTGGCTGAAAAAATTCATCCTGGCAATTCAAGCAAGAAGAAGATAATATTTGATTGTTTTGATTGTCAAATTTAACCATAATTACATTCCTTTTCTTTTTTTGGGAAAATTAAAGGGGAAAACAGATCTTTTTTTAGAAAGAACTAGATTTTCTTAATAAAAAGATATAAACTTTTTAAGTGTAGAGAGTTTTATTCTACTTTCTATATTATTATGATAATTGTCAAGTTCAAGTTAAAATAAATCTATGAATAAGATCAGATATTCTTTAACAAATGTGACAATTATGTTAAAATGGCTTTGAAAGCGTTATATTAACTTAAAATTCATAGATTTAACTTGAAGTTAAACTAGGAGGTAATCATCATATGTCAAGCAAGGGGCACAAAGCGGAAGAACCATGGCAAGGGTTCCATGGTCCGAATCTTGGCGTAGCAATTGAGCTTTATGAAGAGTATTCCAAGAATCCTGATGCTGTTGAAGAAGATTTAAGAGAGTTATTTGATATTTGGGGACCGCCACCTTCTGAAGGGCAGAGTCAATCAGCAGTGGAGGTAGCTGTTCCATCCTCACCAGATACGGTTAGGAAGTATGTTAACGCAGTTAAATTAGCTGATATGATTCGTAGAAAAGGGCACTTGTTCTCAGATATTAGCCCCATTCTCAAAAATGAAAATCAAAATCGGATCCTTGAATTAAGTCATTATGATCTAACTGAGGACTTTTTAAAACAAGTACCGGTTGAGATGATTTGTGAGCATGCACCATCCCATGTAAAAAATGGGTTAGATGCGATTAATTATTTAAAAGATGTTTATACAAAAACAACGGCGTTTGAGTTTAACCATGTTCCTGATATGGAAGAGCGTGACTGGTTAGTAAAAATGGTCGAGACAGGAATGTATATTCCTAATCTGACAAAACAACAACGTCTAAATCTGTTAAGTAGACTTACACATGTAGAAGGTTTTGAGAAATTTGTTCACCGTACATTTGTGGGTGCGAAGCGTTTTTCAATCGAAGGCTTAGATATGTTAGTTCCAATGTTAGATGAAGCTGTACGTGAAGTTGTACATGAAGGAACTCAACATGTACTCATTGGTATGGCGCATCGTGGACGTTTAAATGTATTGGCACACACTTTAAGTAAGCCTTATAAAATGATTTTCTCTGAATTCTTGCACGCACCAAGCAAAGATTTAGATCCATCTGGTGTATCAGCTGGGGTAAATGGCTGGACTGGTGATGTGAAATATCATTTAGGTGCTGATCGTCAAATAAGAGAGGAAAATACGGCTGAAGCTACTGTGTCTTTAGCGAACAACCCAAGTCACCTTGAGTTTGTTAGTCCAATTGTCGAAGGTTACGCTAGAGCAGCTCAAGAAGTACGTACATCTAAAGGGTTTCCTGAGCAGTCAGTAACGAAAGCATATTCAATTTTAATTCATGGAGATGCAGCTTTCCCAGGACAAGGAATTGTTACAGAAACCTTGAACCTTAGTCGACTGAATGGTTATCAGACTGGCGGGTCTCTTCATATTATTGCTAATAATAACATTGGATTTACAACTGAGACATATGATTCACGTTCAACTACATATGCCAGTGATCCAGCAAAGGGATTTGAAATTCCGATCATCCACGTAAATGCAGACGATCCAGAAGCTTGTTTAGCTGCTATTCACTTAGCTGTCCAGTATCGCAAACGCTTCAAGAAGGATTTCCTGATTGACTTAGTTGGCTATCGTCGCTTTGGTCATAATGAAATGGATGAACCAGCTGTGACACAACCAACTACTTATAACATAATTCGGAAGCATCCAACTGTGCGTGCTATCTATAGTGATCAACTTGTTGAAAAGACAGTCATTGATAAAGCGTATGGGGAAAAATTAGATAAGGATGTTCAAGACTATTTGCAATCTCAATATGACGATGTTATTGCTAATAAATCGAATAAACCGAAAGAAATGTCTCCACCTGATTATGTAGTAAACGGACTGCCAAGAGTGAAAACGAGTGTTCCGTTTAATACACTTAAGGATATCAATGAAAAACTATTGGCATGGCCAGAGAATTTTTCTGCCAACACAAAGCTAGAGAAAATCTTGAAACGACGTCTTCAATCTTTTGATGAAAATGGGAAAGTTGATTGGGCATTAGCAGAAACGTTAGCATTTGCGACGATTCTACATGATGGAACTCCAATAAGATTGACGGGTCAAGACTCTGAACGTGGAACGTTTGCTCATCGCCATTTAGTTTTACATGATAGTAAGTCAAATGAGGTTCATACACCATTACAATCGTTCGACATGGCAAATGCTTCTTTTGCTGTATACAACAGCCCACTTTCTGAACAAGCGGTTGTTGGTTTTGAGTATGGTTACAATGTTCAAGCGCCAGAAACATTGGTTTTATGGGAAGCTCAATTTGGAGATTTTGCTAACGGTGCGCAAGTTATGTTTGACCAGTGGATTTCGGCGGGTAGAGCTAAATGGGGACAAAAATCAGGACTTGTCGTTTTATTACCTCATGGCTATGAAGGTCAAGGACCAGAACATTCAAGTGGCCGTGTTGAAAGATTTCTTGTGCTAGCTGCAGAAAATAACTGGACGATTGCGAATTGTACTTCGGCTGCACAATATTTCCATATTTTAAGAAGACAGGCAAAAATTCTTGAGAAGGATTCAGTTCGTCCTCTTATTATTATGACACCAAAAAGTTTATTACGTAACCAAGTCGTTGCTTCGACGCATGCTGAATTTACAGAGGGAGAATTTAAACCTGTATTTGAGCAGGAAGGGCTTGGAGGAAACACAGAAAAAGTTGAACGTATCGTATTATGTAGTGGGAAAGTCTCAATTGATTTAGCTGATCGTATTAATAAGAATAGCGATAAAGATTGGGATTGGTTGCATATTGCACGTGTGGAAGAACTATATCCATTCCCGAAAAAACCAATTAGAGAATTATTTGCTCGCTATTCAAACGCTAAAGAAATTGTCTGGGTACAAGAAGAACCGAAAAATATGGGAGCTTGGCCGTTTATCGAATCTCGTATTCGTGATATTGCGCCTGAAGGAACTGCTGTTAGCTATATTGGAAGAACGCATCGTTCGAGTCCAGCTGAAGGTGACCCGGTCGCACATAAAACAGAACAGGAACGAATTGTAACAGAAACACTGACACGTAAACAATAAGAGGAGGCCTTTTCCGTGATTGAGATTAAAGTACCAGAACTAGCAGAGTCGATTACAGAAGGAACCATAGCTCAATGGTTAAAAGAAGTAGGAGAATATATTAATCAGGGTGAATATATCGCTGAGCTAGAAACAGATAAGGTAAACGTTGAAATTGTTGCTGAGCACTCTGGTGTTATTAAAGAATTTAAAAGAGAACCAGGTGATACAGTTGAAGTGGGTGAAGTCATTGCTGTAATTGATGAAACTGCAAGTGGCAGTGAAAGCAGTGAGACAAAAGAAGAAGCCCCTCAAGAGCAACCTAAGCAAGAAACTGTACCAGCAGTAACAGAAGAAGTAAGTACAACATCATCTGCTGATCGTCCACTAGCTTCACCGGCAGCTAGAAAATTAGCACGTGAAAAAGGTATTGATTTAAGCACAGTGGCTACAACAGATCCATTAGGTCGTGTTCGTAAGCAAGATGTTGAATCTCATGGTAAGCAAGCGCCAGCAGCAGCAAAGCCATCTGCACCTTCACAAAAGGCACCAGCTGCACAAGTTGCTTCGGATGATCCAGCTAAGCCAGTAGAGCGTGTGAAAATGTCTCGTCGTCGTCAGACAATTGCGAAACGCTTAGTTGAATCTCAACAGACAGCAGCTATGTTAACAACATTCAATGAAGTGGATATGTCAGCAGTTATGGAAGTTCGTAACCGTCGTAAAGATGCATTCGTTGATAAAAATGGTGTAAAGCTTGGTTTTATGTCTTTCTTTACCAAAGCAGTTGTTGGAGCCTTAAAAGAGTTTCCATTACTAAATGCTGAAATTCAAGGCGACGAGTTGTTAATTAAGAAATATTACGACATCGGTTGTGCTGTATCGACAGAAGAAGGATTAGTTGTTCCTGTTTTACGTGATGCAGATCGCTTAAGCTTTGCTGGTATAGAACGTGGAATCGGTGAATTAGGTAAAAAAGCTCGTGATAATAAATTAGCTATCTCTGATTTACAAGGTGGTACATTTACGATTACAAATGGTGGGGTGTTTGGATCGCTGATGTCAACACCAATCTTAAATGCGCCTCAAGTTGGAATCTTGGGAATGCATAAAATTCAATGGCGCCCTGTTGCAATTGATCAAGAGCGTTTTGAAAATCGCCCAATGATGTATATTGCTCTTTCTTACGACCATCGTATTGTAGATGGGAAAGAAGCAGTTGGTTTCCTTGTAAAAGTGAAGGAATTGATTGAAGATCCTGAAACTCTTTTACTTGAAGGATAATGATTAGTTGGTTACTTTGAAGTCAGCCTAAAAAAGGTAGACAATGAGTATTACAGGCATGGGTTCGGTAATTTTACCGGCTCATGCTTTTTATTTTGCCTTGATTCTCGTCAACCTCCTTAGTATTAAAGTTTCTTAACAGATGCCTGATAAAGTTGGCAAATTTAATTAATACCATTATAATGGAATCATACATATAATAAGAAGACGAAAGAAGGTTTTAGAGATGATTCACCAAACATGGAAAAAGAAAGAGACGATTCGCACGATTGAGTGTCTACATACAGATGCAAAGAAGTATATGGTAAATCGCGCATTAACTGCAGGAAAATCGTACGAACTGAAAAATGAAACGGATGAGTTTTACTTTGTAATTGACAATACTGGAGAAATTGGCGGCTATTATAAAGATTACTTCAAAGGGTAGTCACAAAGCTGCCTTTTTTCTTTCAACAAGGTAGAGGGGGAGGAGGAAAGTGGACACAATTCTTTTAGTTGATTTTATCAAACAATATGGTTATATCGCATTATTTTTTATTGTGGCAGTAGGTTTGTTTTTCTTTCCTGTTCCTAATGAAGTGTTATTAATGAGTGGTGGTTTATTAGCTACTACGAAATACATTGCTCCTCTACCTACTTTTCTTGTCTTCTTCAGTAGTATTATCTTACATGGAACTCTCCTGTATGTTATTGGGCATGCTGTTCACCAACATTCAAATTTTGAAAATAAAAGTCAATCAATCTGGTATTCTCGTGCTGAGAAGGGAAGAGAGTTGCTAGATCAATATGGACTTAAGGCGGCAAGCTTTAGTTACTTTTTCCCCTTTATTCGCCATGCTGTCCCTTTTAGTGTTGGATTGTCAAAAATCTCGTATCGCTTATTTGCTTTGATTGGGTTTAGTTCAGCGTTTGTTTGGCTATCAATCTATTTTTTTATTGGTTATTTTTTTGGGAACTCTATCAAAGATTGGACAACTTTTGTTCAACATTTACTTTCCTCTTTATTCGCTATTTTAGTATTGGTCATTGTTCTGCAAATAATAAAGCGAAGAAAACAACAAAGGAGTCGCATGCTGTAAATTTAGTGACTGAAGTAGGGATCTTTGAAAATATATAGAAGAGGCTGTGCCACAGGGTAAAATCCCACCTTTTGGCACAGCCTCTCTTCGTGTATTATTTTATTGTTTCTAAATATTCATTAAATGTCATTTGTTTATCAACAATACCTTCATTTGTCAATTCAATCACACGATTTGCAATCGTTTCATTAAATTGATGGTCATGTGAGGTGAAAATCATTGCACCTTTGTAGTTGATTAACCCGTTGTTTACCGCTGTAATGGATTCTAAATCAAGATGGTTCGTTGGTTCATCGAGCAAAAGAACGTTAGCGCCACTTAGCATCATTTTTGATAACATACAACGAACTTTTTCGCCCCCAGAAAGAACATTAGCCTTCTTCTTTACTTCTTCTCCAGAGAACAGCATACGGCCAAGAAATCCACGTAGGAACGTATCACTGTCATCTTCAGGAGAATATTGACGTAGCCAATCAACTAAGGTTAGGTCACAGCCCTCAAAGTACTCTGAGTTATCTTTAGGAAAATAAGCTTGTGAAGTTGTAATACCCCATTTGTAAGAACCACTGTCTGGTTCCATTTCACCAGCAAGTATCTTGAATAGTGTTGTTTTGGCAATTTCGTTGTCACCAACGAGAGTGATCTTATCTTCTTTGTTCATTGTAAAACTAACATTATTAAGAACCTTTTCACCGTCAATTGTTTTCGTAAGTCCTTCCACACGTAAAACATCATTTCCAATTTCTCGTTCTGGTGCAAAATGTACATATGGATATTTACGAGAAGATGGCTTAATGTCATCAAGTTCAATCTTATCAAGAAGCTTTTTACGAGAAGTTGCTTGCTTTGACTTCGAAGCATTAGCACTAAAGCGCGCAATAAAGCCTTGAAGCTCTTTAATCTTCTCTTCTTTTTTCTTGTTTTGATCTTGAGCCATCTTTTGTGCAAGCTGGCTTGACTCATACCAGAAATCATAGTTCCCAACGTAAATTTGGAGTTTCCCAAAGTCTAAATCAGCAATATGTGTACATACTTTATTAAGGAAGTGACGATCATGCGAAACAACGATAACTGTATTCTCGAAGTTAATAAGGAACTCTTCTAACCAATCAATTGCCTTAATATCAAGATGGTTCGTTGGCTCGTCAAGTAGTAGGACATCTGGTTCACCAAATAATGCTTGTGCAAGTAATACTTTAACTTTTTCGGAACCGGTTAAATCAGCCATTTTCTTTGTATGAAGGTCCTCTGAAATTCCAAGCCCTTTTAATAAGATGGCAGCTTCTGATTCTGCTTCCCAACCATTCATTTCAGCGAATTCACCTTCAAGTTCAGCCGCTTTAATACCATCTTCATCTGAAAATTCTTCTTTCATATAGATAGCATCTTTTTCTTGCATTACTTGGTAAAGACGAGCGTGACCCATAATCACCGTGGTTAATACTTCAACTTCTTCATACTCAAAGTGATTTTGTTTCAAGACAGCAAGCCTTTGCCCAGGCTTCATATGAACATCACCTTGTTGAGGTTCAATTTCACCTGATAAGATTTTTAAGAATGTAGATTTCCCTGCACCGTTAGCGCCAATAAGTCCGTAACAATTACCAGGTGTAAACTTAATATTCACTTCATCAAATAATTTTCGGTCGCCGTACTGTAATCCAACATTTGTAACAGTAATCATATATATGTAAGCCTCCAATATCCATAATCGAATGAATTATACCATTCATTGTGGACAAGGGGCTAGCATTCTAACGTTTTTTTTTAAAACTGTAATCTTTATTCGACTCTCGACCGATTTTCACCGACATGTTACGATGAAAAGATCGGATTATAGATACCAAAAGAAGTACACAGCAAGGCCACCAATAGTGGCAAGCATCGTGATTGTTAATAGCTTCGTTGATCGCATTGTATAATTCACGATAATCGCACCTAATAACACTGCAAAATATAAAGAAAAATCTAACGGAAACAGTCGAATAGCTTGTACAAATCGTTCACCTGTAAAGAGCATGATGAAAACAGGTGCGAACATAAGCAATGAAAGAATAATGACGCAGACTGTGTTCTTTTGTTTTAACGTCATGTTCACAGAAATCACCTCGTTTGATGTTGTTAATTTTAAAGTGTCCAACGATTTCTTTCTCATTCAAAATTAGAAAAGGGGAACCGGAGATGGAAATAAATAATCTACAGATTGCTCAAGAAAAGTTAAAATCAATTTATGGCTACGATGCGTTTCGCGCAGGTCAACAATCTATTATTGAACAAGTGTTGGCTGGGACCGATACGATTGGCATTATGCCCACTGGTGGTGGGAAATCACTCTGCTACCAAATACCAGCTCTTATTTTACCCGGTGTTACATTGGTTATCTCTCCGTTAATTTCATTGATGAAGGATCAAGTTGACGCCTTAACGGAACTCGATGTTCCTGCAACGTATTTAAATAGTACACTAAGTACAGAAGAAGAAAGAAAAAGGCACTCGCAGATTAAAGAAGGATACTACAAACTTGTGTATGTTGCTCCTGAGCGCTTAGACCATCCGACGTTTCAGCACCTTATAAGGAACATTACGATCTCTTTAGTTGCGATTGATGAAGCTCATTGTATGTCACAATGGGGGCATGATTTTAGACCAAGTTACTTAATGATTTCTACCTGGCTTGAGGAAATCACTTATAATGTTACTGTTCTCGCTTTAACTGCAACCGCAACAAAGCAAGTTTGCCAAGACTTACAGCAGTTTTTACATATAGAAGATGAGAATGTAATTACAACTGGGTTTGAGCGATCAAACTTAACCTTTCAAGTGAAAAAAGGCGTTAATAAAAAAAGGTTTATGTCTACATTCTTAGCAACAAGAAAAAACGAATCAGGCATTATTTATGCTGCAACTAGAAAAGAAGTTGAGCAAATTTACCAGGAATTAGACTCTACAGGATTTGAAGCTGCTATGTACCATGGTGGGATGAGAGAAGAGGAGAGATCAAAAGCACAAGAGGCATTTATTCATGACGAAGCAAAAATCATTGTTGCGACCAATGCCTTTGGGATGGGCATTGATAAATCAAATGTTCGCTATGTCTTGCATTATAATATACCAAGGACGATTGAAGCCTATTATCAAGAAGCTGGAAGAGCAGGGCGTGATGGCGAGGAGAGTGACTGCGTGCTTCTGTTCAGTCCACAAGATGTCAGAACGCAAACGTTTTTAATTGAACAATCTGATCGAGCGGATGACAGGCAAGAGATGGAATACAAAAAATTGCAACAAATGACAGCTTTTTCACATACAGAACGTTGTTTGCAACAATATATTTTGCATTACTTTGGTGAAAATACAAATAAGACATGTGGGAAATGCTCAAATTGTGTACAAACAGGTGAGAAAGTCGATCGGACTCGAGAAGCGCAGATGGTTTTTTCTTGCGTGAAAAGAGTTAGAGAAAGGTTTGGGAAGACCATAATTGCTCAAGTGTTAGTCGGATCAACGAACCAAAAGATCAGACAATTAAATTTAACAGATGTAACAACCTATGGTTTAATGAGTGATTGGACACAAAAGGATGTTGCCGAATTTATAGATATTTTAATGGCAGAAGAATTTCTTAGGCCGACTGGAACTTCCTATCCAACGATTCAGTTGACAGAAAAAGCCGTACAAGTCTTAAAAGGGGAACTGTCTGTCCAAGTAATGCAAATGGTAACACCAACTGAACCAGAACAACAAGATGAAGTATTTGAAGCATTAAGACAGTTACGTAAACAATTATCAACTGACAACAATTTACCACCATACATGATCTTCTCTGACAAAACATTAAAAGAAATGAGCCGTTATATTCCACTTAATTTAGATGATTTCTCAACTATTTCCGGTGTGGGAGAACAAAAGAAAGAAAAATACGGACAGGCCTTTTTAGAAGTCTTAAAACAGTTTGAAAATAAACGACCTACTAACCAAGGTACTATTGGTACAGCTAAAAAAACCAACACAACTAGAAAAGGCCAATATATGGAGACGGCACAAAGGTTTAAAAAGGGTGAATCGGTTCCCCAATTAGCTGAGGACCTCTCTTTAACGGAGCAGACAATTGTTAAGCATTTGCTTCGCGCCGAACGAGAAGGAGCAGATCTCAAGTTAGAACAATATGTACAAGAGGAAAAACGTCATTTAATCATGGAAGCAGCAAATGAAGTAGGAACTGAAAGGTTGCGCCCAATTAAAGAGGTGCTTCCAGACTCGATTACTTACCAAGAAATCCGTTTTACGTTAGGAATATAGCTTTATATTCATATAGCAATGAACGTATGGTATGATGGCTATGAATATAGTTGGTGTGATAATTAGTAGCAGCATCAAAAGGGGAATTCATAATGACAATAAAAATAGTGACAGATTCAACAAGTGATTTAACAGAAGCACATATAACAGAATATGGCGTGGAAGTAGTGCCATTATCAATTTCTGTAGAAGGAAAAACCTACTTAGATGGAGTAGATATTACCAAAAAAGAATTTGTGAATTTATTGACTTCATCAAATGAGTTACCTAAAAGTTCGCAACCATCTGTCGGGGTTTTTGAAAAGACGTATCGCAGATTGTTGGCTGAAGCTGATACAACACATGTCATTTCAATCCATTTAACAGAGGGAATGAGTGGTACGGTTAATTCTGCGAGAAGCGCAGCTAGCATGGTTGGTGATAACGTAACCGTTATTAACTCTCAATTCATCTCGCATGCTCTAGGATTTCAAGTAATTGAAGCTGCAAAGATGGCAAGGAATGGACATAGTGTTGAAGAGATTGTGAATCGACTCGAACAAGTTCGAAAACATACGTCCTTATATCTAATGGTAGATACGTTAGAATATTTAGCAAAAGGTGGGAGAATTGGCCGAGGGAAAGCCTTGCTAGGTTCATTATTAAAAATTAAACCTATCGCTTCGCTAGCGGATGGTGTATACACCCCCGTCACGAAAGTTAGGACACATATGCAGATGATCGAGTATCTTAAAAAACAATTCCTCGAAGAAACGAAGTCACAAGAGGTTAAAGCAATTGGTATAGCCCATATTGAAGCAGAAAACCTAGCCAATAAATTAAAAGATGCTCTTACACAAGGAAATAACAATATAAGTGTAACAATTACTGAAACTTCACCGATCATAAGTACACATACGGGACCAGGAGCGATTGCATTAATGTACTATGGCGAGAAAGTCCAATAATTTCTTTTGTAAGAAGGTTAGCAAATAGAAAGTGCTAGCCTTCTCTGTATGTATACAGAAAGCCCTTTTCAAAACGAACAAACATAATGTGAAATCCTCGTTGTTTTCGATCTTTCTATATCTATTTTGATTTAACTTCCAATCTACACTTCTAAATAAGAAAACAATCGCTTACATATAAGGAGAATAAGTAAACAACAGAATAGGAGGAACAAAAGATGAAAGCAATGGGGGAGTTAAAGGCTTTTGTTGAAAAAGTGAACAACAATCCGGAACATATTCAAGGTGAAAAGGATCGTGTTTTTCAATTTGATTTAACGGATGCTAACAGTCTACAAGTTGTCTTAAAAAAAGGGTGTACTTATTTAGCTGAGGACAAAACAGAGGAGCCAGATGTAACATTGAAATTATCAGAAGAAGACTTACTTAAATTGTTAGATAATAATTTGAACCCAACAATGGCTTTTATGACAGGTAAGCTAAAGGTTGAAGGGAAAATTGGACTAGCATTAAAATTGCAAGAAATCGTCAAGAGATATCAATCTATAGAATAGAACCAGTAGTAAACAGAGTACAAAGGTTTCTTAAAAGCTAAAATAGAATTTGCAATGGCTCGTATGCGTATTTGTTTAGGTGTGTGCCAAAATTTGACACACACCTTGTACTTGTTATAATTTAAGCAAACAATAAAGCGTAAGCTAATCCTAGAGCACCAATTGATGCAAGAATATAAACAGGTTTTGTTGGCATTTCGCCATTTCGTTCCATTGCTTTTCCAAACATATAGAATACAAGTGGATGAACTAAAAATGGCATTGAGAATATAAATGGAATGAGTAGGGCAGCCTCTGTTCCGAACATTCCTTCTTGAATAGCTGCAAACAAACCAAAATGGGAAATTGCTGAAGTTTGCGCCATAGCTGTATAGTCAAAAGCCATTGGGCTTATTGTTAAAAGGGCAAGCCCACCAAAGACGGCACAAATTTGCCAACCAAATGAAAATTGCATTAATGCATTTACTTCTTTTCGGTCATTACCATTGGCTTTTCGAAGGTTGATCAAAGATAAAATTGTTAACCCAACTCCAATAGCAACAAGTATTGCTGCAGGCCCAACCCAGAGAGCACCTCGTTCGGCACTGACCGCTAAAATAGAAAATACAAAAACATGACCAAAAAATGGAATGTTTATCATAATGGGTGCGCGTTGTGCGGCAATTTTTCCAAAGTCTCCGGCTGTACAGGCACCAGTTAACCCAGAGTGAGATAGAGAACCAGCCATTCCAGGTGCTAAGTTTCTTGTATTTGCTGTTCTCGCTATTAACATAACCAAAGCTATTCCACCAAACATCCAGAATAGTTGCCCGAAAAATCCGTATGCAAGAACAGAATTCATTCCTTCAATAGCAAACGCATCACCTACACGAGAACCTCCAACCATAAAATTGGCAGCAAGAAGTACTGGAATACCGGCAAAGAGAAGAGCACGAATGGTAGGACCAAATGTCCAATTATGGAAGATGGCACCAAGCGCTGCTGAAATCATCATTGCAAAGAAAATTTGTGGTAACGCGATGATTGAAGCAAAGATTTGGGCAATGTTATAGGAAATTAGTAATACGACAGTGATTAAAGCAATCTCAATCAAACCTTTTCGTATGTACTTATGTTTGTTTTTTATTGTCGCTTTATTATCGATAAAAATAATTGCTAGGACAAGACCGATATAAGCAATTAATGGATTGTACGCAGCGAGTCCTTCAGCTGATCGCCCAGCTATTATCATACTAGTGAAACCATGAATCCCTAATAATAAGAAAAAAGAACGAACAATGTAAAAAATTTGTGTACGACTTGTACCTAAAATAGTTTCCTCATCTGAAGGCACAAGAATCTCATCAACTTCGAGCTTTTTATTACCTAAAATCTTTCGTAGTTCTTGACCACCAACGAAAAATGATACTGTTAAAGCAATAACGGTTGTATTGGCCATCATTCCTATAAATGGAAATTCAGTTAGTCCTGGTGATGCGACTCCAACAAAGACGAGAAGAAAACCAAGTAATAATCCGAAAATTACAATGATTAGTACAGGGGAATAACGGGTTCCTGCTACAACCGTTCTCGAGATTAACACCATAGGAACGAGGAAAAAGAGCAAAATCCAAAACTGGTTTAATACTTGTAAATGAGTAATTTGATCAACAATCTCCATGGTAGTAACTCCTTCTTTCAATTTAGCTATTAGCTTAACTTATAAGCTGTCAAGTGTAAATGCTTGAAAGCATTTACACTTTATTGACGGAATAGTAAGTTTAATTTGACTGATGTTTGAAAGCGTCTACTTGGGATCAATATAGCATGGTTATTTGTTTAGTATTTGTGTCGAAAGCTTTTAGTAATCATGAAAACTCAATATGGGTGGTTATGATATTTGAATTTATTTATACAGACTGAAAAGTTCCAAAAACAAGTTGTTTTGGAACTTTTACTTCGTTATTGTTTCGGCATTTTTACATCTGCATCGCCTTCAACTTCTACATTTGCTTTTTCTTTTTTGAGCGTTTCTTTTATTTTTTCTGTGTTTTCAATTTGTACTTTCGAAACAGAAACATCATTGAGCTTTACAGGTTGTTTTGTAATTTCGATTTCTTCTTCTTTAAGTGGAATGCGATATTCTTCCTCATCTCCGGCTTCTATTACCATTTCTTCGCGCTTAATAGGGACAGTGAATGTTCTTTTCTCATCCACGACCTCCTTGTGTATTCTTACTTCGCCTGTTTGTACACGTTCTTTTTTTATATCTAATTGTTCTTCACGAAGCTGAATCGTATTATTAGGGGAGGATGAATTTTCTAATGGTTCGATGTTTCTTTTTTTTGCTAAGCTTTTGCTTATTCCTCCAATTACTGCCCCTAAAACAATTCCCATATAAATAGGTAAATTCATGAACCAACTGAGGAAACTTCCTATAATGGCCCCCAATATAATAAACTTTCCCATCTTGGCACCTCCTGAGAGTTTTTTTGTATTATTCCTCAATTTAAAGAAAAAAACCCTACTCGAATGAGTAGGGCCTAGATAAAGTTTTAATCCTCTTTTATAACATCTGTATCACCATGTGCCTCCACATCTGCCACTTCTTTATGGAGTACATCGCGAACTTGTTCAGTTTCTTGAACGGAACGTTTATGAGCGGAAACTTCTCCCGTTACAACCGTCTGCTTTTCAACATCTACTTTTTCTGCAGTAACTGGAATGTGTATGGTTTCTTCCTCAGTAATTGGCTCATCTGTTGGTTCATGATCAACAGCTCGTTGTTCAATGACTACTTGGTCGTGAGAAACAGGAACATCAATTGTTTTTTCTTCCTCAATAATATCTTTATGAAGAGTAACATCACCTGTTGTTGTACGATGTTTATGAACGTCTAACTCTTCTTCACGAAGGTCAAGGTGAGCATTGTCCTCAGCGAATTCTGTATCTGTAACTCGATTTACTTCGCGTGCTTCCCTACGCTCTTCTTTACGAGATTCTTCTTCGTTAAACAAATCAAAAAAACCCATTTAGAAAACCCCCTAAGAATTGTGATTGGATCGACGTACAAAAGTATTTTGAGCTTTCTTTGTTTAGACTATACTTTTTCATCAAAGATGGTAAAAAAAAGAGAAGAACCCTAAATTTTAAAAGCATGAAGATAATTTGAGGTGAAAAGAAGCAATTAGAAGGATGATGTATAGATTTTGGGCCTATTTCAAACATTATAAATGAGGTGAAGTGTATGAATCGGCCAATGATTACAGCGCTGTCAACGATTGGGATTGCACAAGCGTTAAAAATACCTATTCATAAAGCAAAGACGGGCGAATTAGATACTGGATTGTTAGCAGAAACCGGTGGAATGCCGAGTTCTCACTCAGCAGGAGTTACGGCGTTATCAACGTTTGTTGCCTTAGAAAAAGGGGTTTCGTCTGTAGACTTTGCAATGTCAACCGTATTTGGGTTAATTGTGATGTACGATGCACAAGGAATTCGAAGACAAACAGGAGAGTTAACCGTTAAAGTAAATGAAATGGATGAAGAGTTAAAGCTACTTTCTGGCAAACATGAGACAGAAAAGATCAGAGAGCGAAGAGCTAAATTACGAGAGCGTCTCGGTCATATGCCGGAAGAAGTTCTTGGAGGGGCTCTTTTAGGAATGCTCACTGGTACAATTGGATATTTATTAATGGGTAAGTAACAACGAGGTTGTCTCAAAAGATTGGGTTTTGTCCTTTTGAGGCAGCCACGAACAAAAAGCTAGCTAAGCTGTATGTTACTCTAACGATGTCGTAAAAGTAGCAAAGCTTCTAGAAAGCAGCTTTTAATGAATAGATTATGGTTAGAATAATAATTTCTCAACTAATTTAAATAAAACAAAAACCCCATTTTACCAATGGGGTTGCCAAACAATTGATCCGTTGCAGTTTTCATGATCCACCTCAACATCAAAGTCGTGCTTATCATAAAAATGGACAAGTCTGTCAAGATGGTCCCAATCACGTTCGGCGAGGTCGCCTTTGATGTATTGGACGTTTTGATCTTGGGCATGTTCTTTTAAATAATCCATGCAGATCGAGCCGAACCCTTTATTTTCCTCGCCTTTTATATCACCAATGTGAATCGTGGAATGATTTTCATATTTTGCTTGGATTGAGAAATCCCAACTTCCACGAAAGGCTTGGTCACAGTTGTTTAACATGATTTTGCACGCATGACCGTCATCGACAATGGACACAATCACCCATTTGTCATCTTTTGTTTGTTCAATCCCAAGTATTTGTCTTTTTTTCGCGATTTCTTTTACGTTTTCTTGCATACGGAACATTTGAAACTCTAATTCTTCTAAATCTTGTTTTAGCTCCTCAGGATCTTTTTTCTTCTCTTCTCCCCTAAAAGCTGTTTGAAGCACGGAACCACTCCTTTGTATCTAGTAAAGCATATATAAGTTATATATTATAAAGGGGTTTGCTAAAACGTGCAAGTTTTATAGAAAACGTTTTCGTGAGTTTGTTTAAAGATGCAAAAGTGAATAGAGTTTGAGGTAATTAAGTGACTTATATAAAGATGAAACCCCGAAAACAGTAAATAGAGTGCCTCAAAGAGGAGAGTTTGAAAACAAGAACATGTAGGTACAAGAGGGAAGGTGCTAGGCGCTTTAATCAAGAACGAAAAAGAGGGCTTCAATAAAGAACCCCTCCTGTTTTTCTTTCACTCACTTTTAAAATCGGTATGTCCAAAAACGTTCTAAATGTAACCATTCGAGTGCTACTTGGTCGCCACTATCCCATTTTGGTTCCATTTCTTCTAGCATCCATGCTGTTTGTGAGATGTGGGCGCGAATCGCAGCTTTCTTTTGTTCTGCATATTGAGATATATTGATGACGACATCTGCAGGCCCGATTTCTTCTTCATGTCCATTTGAAAAGGCAACACAGTGGACAGTTGGACGTTTACTCTCTTCCAATCTGCTAACGGCACGAATGACGGCACGTGCTGTTGCCTCGTGGTCAGGGTGGACAGAATATCCAGGGTAAAATG
Organism: Halalkalibacter sp. HAAS-P014; assembly: GCF_056619965.1. Lineage (NCBI taxonomy): Bacteria > Bacillati > Bacillota > Bacilli > Caryophanales > Bacillaceae > Halalkalibacter > Halalkalibacter sp. HAAS-P014. Next base: position 23,075 of record NZ_JBWQTV010000002.1, read on the forward strand.
TGATTACTAGTGATGGGTTGAGCTCATCAATCAAATTACTCATGGTGAGCGTCATTTTTTCATCATCTTCAAATTCTATCGTTTTGTCTCGGAAGCCCAACATGCGTAGATCATCAATTCCCATTACTTCAGCTGCTTTTAATAGTTCTTTTCTTCGAATTTTCGGAAGGGATTCTCTAGTTGCAAATGGTGGGTTTCCTAAGTTTCTTCCCATTTCTCCTAATGTTAAACAAGCGTATGTAACTGGGGTACCATTCGCAATATGCATGGCAATCGTCCCAGATACACCAAATGCTTCATCATCTGGATGTGGGAAGATAACAAGGATTTGTCGTTCTTTTTTCAATGTTTATTGCTCCTCTCTATTCAAACGGTGTTTTGCTAACTTGCAGTGCTACAGCTAGCTTTCCGTCATTTCCATGTCCAGCAATTAATAGACGACCAAGTTCATCTAGTTCAAAGTGAGTTACGCCTTCAGCGTATACCCAGCCGATGTTAAGTTTCAGACCTACCCGGTATGGTCCATCCCCAATGATTTTTCCGTGTTCATAGTTAATTTGTGCATTGCGAATGTAAGCACCTACTGAGAAAAATGACTCATCAAAGTGTGAAGCATAAGCACCATTTGTCGTTTCTAAGTGTAAGTAAACGTCTTGATTGGCAAATGAATCTATGATGCTCTGCACTTTATGTAACGTAATAACCTCCATAAGTTCCTCCTGTATCTCGCTTGTTTGTTTCTAGTATAAAGCAAATTCGGTAAAGCGACCAATATTTGTGTATATCAGTTTACCATGTAATGCCTCTATAAATATGTAATATCGCTTTCATTTTTGCTAAAATGGAAATGATGATACAGAGAGGGAGTGTAAATGTGAAAGAAGTAGCAGTACTAGGGAAAATTCCTGATATCGCATATGAAAAGCTAAGTAAATATTTTCGAGTAACGATGAATCATGACGTTACACCATTAACAAAGACAGAAATTTTGAAAATGGTAGAAGGGAAAGAAGCTATTTTATCAATATTATCTGATACGATTGATCAGGAAATTATTGAATCTACTCCAAATTTGAAGATTATTGCAAATTATGGTGCGGGCTTTAATAATATTGATGTAGAAACAGCGACACGAAACCATATTCATGTAACAAATACCCCTGTTGTATCCACATATGCAACAGCTGAATTGACAATGGGACTGCTTATCTCCTTATCTAGACGTTTAGTAGAAGGTGACAAAGTAACAAGAGCTGGAAAATTTGAAGGATGGGCGCCCCTTTTTCATTTAGGGACAGAACTTCGTGGGAAAACGTTAGGTATTTTTGGTATGGGAAACATCGGGAAAAAGGTCGTTCAGATGGCACACGCATTTGATATGAATGTGATTTATCATAACCGTACCCGATTAACAAACGAAGAAGAAGAAAGGTTAGATTGTACATATGTAGAAAAACAAGCATTGCTGCAGGAAGCGGATGTTGTTAGCTTACATATGAGCTATCATCCATCGTTAAAACATTTCATAAGTAAAGAGGAACTTTCTTTAATGAAACGTTCAGCGTATTTATTGAATTTAGCTAGAGGCCCTCTTGTACATGAAGAAGCACTAGTGGAAGCTTTAGTAAATAGACAAATTACAGGGGCAGGTCTGGATGTATTTGAATTTGAACCGGCAGTTACAGAAGGATTAAAGACATTAGATAATGTCATATTAACTCCTCATATAGGAAATGCGACGGTTGAGGCAAGGGAAGCTATGGCTGAAATGGCTGCAGATAACATTATAGCTGTATTAGGTGGCGAAGCTCCGAAGACACCAGTTAATTCAGTAGAGTAATGTAGTTCCATTCCTAACTTCACTATAATAAGGTTATGTAAACTAAACATGTGGAGTTCAGCCCGAGGAAGTAGGTGAACTGGATGAAAGATGATAATCGACGAGATGATGATGAAGAGTATGTACCGGCCCCTGAGGATTTTCTTTTTGATGAGGAAGAAACTGAAGAGGAGCTAAAACAGAAAAAGTCTAAAAAGGTTATTATTCGCTTCATTGCTGTAGGTATTGCTTTTGTCTTGATCATGCAAGTGGTCAATATTTGGTTTAATTTATTTTCACAAGATCAACGTGAATTAGCTCAAATCTCTGATGAGCTTAGTCAGGAAGAACACATTGCTGAATGGAAAGATGCTGTTGTGACGATTCAAGGAAATGGAGGACGTGGAACAGGATTTGCTTTTCATCCTGATGGCTATGTACTGACAAATCATCATGTCATTTTCAATCGTGAACCACTAGCGGTTGTTTTTCCAGATGGGGGTATATTTCATGCGAATGTAGTAAAGTCAAAGGAAGATCTCGATGTAGCTCTTTTAAAGGTAGATGGAGATCAATTACCGTATTTGCCTATACGTGTCGAGGATGCCGCTCTACAGGAGAAGATTTATGTAATTGGAAGTCCCTTGTCACAAACGCAGATCGTCAATGAAGGGGAAATTTTAAATGATGAAGACCCCTACCAAGTTTTGAGAATTTCTAATAACATCTTTCCGGGACATAGTGGAAGCCCAGTTTTATCTGAGGGTGGAGAAGTGGTTGGAGTTGTTTATGCTAGGACAGTTCCATCGATAGGAAGCCGAGAAGAAGGGCATGGGCTTGCCATTCCGATAGAGCGTATTATCCAAGAGATTCCTGAAATGGGGAATTTGCTTGTAAATTAGTAGAAAGGGGGATCCTATAATTTGGATACCCTCTTCTTTTTTAGTTCGACGTCGAAGTGAATAACTTGTACTAATCCACTTAGTCTTAAAATAGGATGATAAAAAGGGCTTTAGGAGGAACTTAGATGTCATCAGGATTGCTTCTTTTTTTCATTGCTTCGACGTGTTTATTTGTTTGTTATTATGTAGTCATTGTCCAAAATCGAAAAGGATCACAAATGAGTTTAATGATGACAGCAATGGCTGGAGGAACAACAGCCGGGATCCTTTTTGGGGCGATGATGGGGATGTTATTAAGAGGGGATTTTGTTCAGTCGACCATACTTGGAATTGTTATTGGAATGACAATCGGGGCTTTTATAGGTTTGCCAACTCATTTAATTGCCACCCTTGAAGGCATGATAGCTGGTTTAATGGGAGGAATGATGGGGGCAATGATCGGTGAAATGTCACCGATTGGTCAAGAAGATACCCTATTAAAATTTTTATTCATGATCAGTTTCATTATCTTACTTATTACAGTTCGTCTATTTCATCAAAAGTCGAAATCAGTGCTTGTTACGTTTCTGAGAAATCCATTGATTGCGTTATTACTCGTGTTTTTTGTCTTTATAGCGCTAGAAAAAGTAGATACTTTTTTCCCGGAAGAAGAGATTTTGCCAATCGAACATAGACATTCTGTATATGGCTAGTTGTCATTGACAAACAACAAATAATGTATGATAGTTGAAGTAAGAAAACGTGTTGAGAGGAGATTTGCCGATGTCAAAGGAAATTGAATTAAAACAGGTTGATCATCGACATTCTCGTGATAAAGAGCAGTTAGTGAATCGACTGAAACGAATTGAAGGACAAGTGCGTGGAATTCAAAATATGGTTGAAAATGATCGGTACTGTGTTGATATTTTAATTCAAATTTCTGCAATTAATGCAGCTATGAAAAAAGTGAGTTTACAATTGATGGAAAACCATACAAAACATTGTGTAGCAGACGCTATTAAAAGTGGAAGTGGAGAAGAATCGATAACTGAATTGATGGATGTAATTGAGCGTTTAACTAAAACATAAATTGGACATTTTGTTTTCTTGATTACCCTAGGGTGGTATGGTAGTATGGCCATATAATCTTAATTAAAGGTGGTAGTCAACATGGAAAAAACAACAATTCAAGTAAAAGGGATGTCTTGTAATCACTGTGTTTTGGCAGTGGAAGGAAGCGTAGGGAAATTAAATGGAGTTCATTCTGTTAATGTAGATCTAAAGAATGGCAATGTTGATGTAGAATACAATAAAGAAAATATTGCATTAGATACAATTAAAGAAGAGATAGAAGATCAGGGATATGATGTAGTTTAATTAATAATAAACGTGCCTAAGAGCGCGTTTTATTATTAATTAACACATACCCTAAGGGGGTATGGGGAGGAGGAAGTATTATGGCAAAAGAACGGGATGTCACGATAGCGATATCAGGCATGACTTGTGCTGCTTGTTCTACCCGAGTTGAGAAAGGGTTAAATCGCTTGGAGGGGGTACAAACAGCTAATGTCAATCTTGCTACAGAAAGAGCAAGTGTTACGTATATTCCAGATAAGCTTAGTTTATCTGAAATTAACGAAAAGGTAGAGAAACTCGGATATCATGTTCAAGTGGTGAAAGCTGATTTTGTTGTGAGTGGTATGACCTGCGCTGCTTGTTCCACTCGTGTAGAGAAAAAGTTAAATCGCATAAATGGTGTAAAAGAGGCAACGGTCAATTTAGCCCTTGAAACCGCTACAGTTGAATATTTTGATGGAGTCGTAGAACCATCTGAGATGATAGAGGCTGTCGAAAAGGTCGGGTATCGATTAGAAGAAAAAAAAGATACTACTGCGCATAAAGATACTAAAGAAAGAGAAATGGAAGCTCAATTAGGGAAGTTTTTATTTGCAGCAATTTTAACGATTCCACTTTTTTGGTCAATGGTTACTCATTTTGAATTCACAGCGTTTATTTGGATGCCGGAAATGTTCATGAATCCTTGGGTACAATTAGCGCTAGCGACTCCAGTTCAATTTATTGTCGGTGCGCAGTTTTATGTGGGAGCCTATAAAGCATTACGTAATAAAAGCGCCAATATGGATGTACTCGTTGCACTCGGTACATCAGCAGCGTATTTTTATAGTATTTATCTAGGCATTGAAGCAATGCAACAAGGAATTATGATGCCAGATCTCTATTTTGAAACATCTGCAGTCATTATTACATTGATCGTATTAGGAAAGCTTTTTGAAGCTCGAGCAAAAGGAAAAACGAGCCAAGCGATTCAGAAATTACTTGGTCTTCAAGTAAAAACGGCAACGGTGTTAAGAGAAGGTGAGATGGTTACAATCGCCCTTGAAGAAGTTCAAGTAGGTGACCATTTACTTGTAAAGCCCGGTGAAAAAATTCCAGTTGATGGAATTATTTTAGAGGGGCATTCTGCTGTTGACGAATCGATGATCACAGGAGAAAGTATTCCAATTGACAAAATAAAAGGCGACTCTGTGATCGGATCAACGATTAATAAAAATGGTTCATTAACGGTGGAAGCAACAAAGGTTGGGAAGGATACAGCATTATCACAAATTATAAAAATTGTTGAAAATGCTCAAGGGTCAAAAGCCAATATTCAGCGAATGACCGATAAAGTATCGGGTATCTTCGTTCCTGTCGTTGTCATGATTGCAATTCTATCATTTGTTGTTTGGTATTTCTTTGTTACTCCAGGAAATTTAGGAGCTGCGCTCATTCCAACCATTTCGATTCTCGTCATTGCATGTCCATGTGCTCTTGGCCTTGCAACACCAACATCGATTATGGCAGGCTCTGGTCGAGCGGCTGAACTCGGATTGCTTTTTAAAGGGGGAGAGCATCTTGAAAGTACTCAATCAATTGAAACAGTTGTTCTTGATAAAACGGGTACAGTTACTAAAGGGGAACCGACAGTTACGGATTTTATAAATGAAAGCAAGCTGCAAGATGATGCGCTCCTTGATTTAGTGGCATCAGCTGAGAGTAAATCAGAGCATCCATTAGCACAAGCAATTGTTCGCCACGTAACAGATGCAGGACAAAGCTTATCTGATTCAGAGCAATTTGAAGCAATTCCAGGACATGGAATTCGCTCAATTGTAAAAGGAGATAGGATCTTAGTCGGAACGAGGAAGTTATTAGAAGATGAAGGTATTTCTTATGAAGCAGCGAATGAAACGATGACGCGAATTGAAATAGAAGGAAAAACAGCTATGCTGATTGCAGTAAATGGTGTATACACTGGAATTGTGGCCGTTGCAGATACAGTTAAGGATACGTCCAAACAAGCAATAGCTAGACTACACAAAATAGGATTAGAAGTAATCATGCTAACTGGAGATAACGAAAGAACAGCAAAGGCAATTGCTAGTCAAGTGGGGATTGACCATGTTATTGCTGAAGTTCTCCCGGAAGAAAAGAGTGCAGTAATTGAAAAGCTCCAAGCAGAAGGGAAGAAAGTTGCGATGGTTGGGGATGGCTTAAATGATGCGCCCGCCCTTGCTGTAGCTGATATTGGTATGGCAATTGGTACAGGTACTGATGTTGCAATTGAAGCAGCTGATATCACACTGATGCGTGGAGATTTAAATAGTGTCGCTGATGCGATTTTAATGAGTCGAAAAACGATGGTGAACATCAAGCAAAACTTATTTTTTGCCTTTGTTTATAACTCACTTGGAATTCCGGTAGCAGCTATAGGGTTATTAGCTCCTTGGGTAGCCGGGGCAGCGATGGCATTCAGTTCTGTTTCCGTTGTTTTAAACGCATTGAGGTTACAAAAAACAAAATTTTCCATGAAAGAAATGGAGAGATTGTAGATGATGACGAAATTAGTCTCAGCTTGGGTATTGAGTGCGATTGCGATATTGGTTGTTATTATTGTGAGCTATAAGGTTATTGGTGAAAGTGATAGTAAGGAAACACATAAAGAACATAGTTGGTATAAGGTGGATACGAGTAATGAGTCTAATCATGTACAATAGAGACAATAAGTTTGTGATCTAAATTAAGTTATATGTGGTAGGGTTTAATGCAGAACTCTACCACTTTTGTTGTTATTCCAAGATGAATCATTTGAATTTTTTGAATTATAAAAAAATATTGATTTTAATTAAACCTTTTGTTACACTAAAACAGTAAAAAAGGTTCAAAACGCCAATTAGTCAGTATGCTGATTAATATGTATAGTCAAGAAATTATGGCAAACTTTACGTCAACTAGATAAATTACTCCTTCAGAAAATATGATCTAAAAGTTTTTCATTCCTATTAATCAGCATACTGATTAATAGGAATAAGTTTGTTATCAATTAAAAAGGAGATGTAGTAAATTTATATTCATTTGCATGGAGGTTAAGAAAAGTTTAGTGTTTGATAGCCACAATAAGTTACTTTTGAAGTGGCATCTCTGAACCTTTGTTGAAAGAATTAGGGTTACAAAAGTCCTTTTATCTATGGACTATTAGGTAAATCATTAGCATTGTAGAAAATCTCGAAATACGTGAAAGGGGGTGAAATGGTAATAGTCTACATGATAAGGTCTATGGCATGTAGATAAAGAAGAAGACATCTAAATTGTCTATTATCTTGTGGCAAGAACTAATGCGTGAAAGGGGTTAAAGAATGAACAATTATAACATGATTGATTATAAGGGAAAAAAAGTAGTCATTACCGGTGCTGCATCCGGTATGGGGGAAGCTGTTACGAAATTAATAGGAGAAGTAGGTGCAGAAATCTATGCACTAGATATCAAGGAAGTAGAAGGAAATATTGAGACGTACATTCCGATAAATTTAGGAGACAAAGATTCGATAGATGCTGCTGTCGCACAGTTACCAAATGATATAGACTGTATCTTCCATTGTGCTGGTATCGCAGGAATTACTTATCTAGGAAACAACTTCGATCCTCTGGATGTCGTCACCATTAATTTTATAGGTGCGAAGTATTTTGTTGAAAAAGCGATTCCGAAGATGAAAGAAGGGTCTTCGATCGTATTAGTCTCTTCATTGGCTGGTAGGAATTGGGAATCGCATATTAGTGACTATTTGGAATTTGTTCAGTTAGACGATTGGCAAGAAGCTAGAAACTATGTGATGGAACGAGGAGAGGACCCATTGTTTATTGGGGGACCTACAACGGCCAATAAACCATATGTGTTTGCGAAAGAGTGCATGATTATCTACGCCACTCTTCGTTCTTGGGATTTAGCTGCAGATAAAATCAGGATTAACACGATAAGTCCAGGAGCAACTAGAACACCAATGCATGACGATTTCAATGAAATTGTTGGTCGAAGTAGAGATAGTCAAATGGCCGTTTCTCCAGCTGGTTATGAAGCTGATCCAGAACAGATGGCATCGGTTATGTTGTTTTTGAACAGTGGAATGGCTAATTATGTAAGCGGTGTCAATATAAATGTCGATTTTGGTATGGCAGCTAAGTTCACAATGGATAGTCAAATTTCTCCATTGCTCCAAAAGGAGAAATAATAATCACCACATAATTGGAAGGTGGTGTAATGCATTATAATAGTTTTATTTATCGCAAAATTCAAAAAGTAGCGCTGTGGTATTTTGGGGCAGTTCGAAAAATCTAGTATATAATTCTTTTTTTTCAAACCATGATAAAAAGGTGTTGGTGAACGAATGATGAGAATATGGAGTCTATTAAAAGTAGTTAGCGTTCTTAGTATTGTAGGCCTATTACTTGTAGGGTGTGGGAGTGACACTTCAACTAGTGAGGGAGGTTCTGAAGAAAAAATTACTATAAGTGTAGGAAATTATTATCCAAGCACATCCGATATAACTAAGGATGTATTTGAACCGTGGAAGGAATTTGTAGAAGAAAGAACAGATGGGCAAGTAGAAGTGCAATTGTATCACAATGGAACACTAGGGAGTTCAAATACTGTACTAGAAGATGTTTCAAATGGTGTTTATGATGTTGGTTTAATGGTTTCTCTTTATTATCAAGATACTGAGTTCTTCCCAATTACCGTAGCTGATCTACCTTTTGCTAGCACAGGAGATCTTGAGATTGATTCTAAAGTTATACAACAATTCTCATCATTATATCAAGATGATATTTGGTCAGATGTCCTCTATATGGGAATTGCAACTGGACCACCATCGTATTTTTTAAGTACTAAACCGATCAAGCAAGTAGAAGATTTTAAAGGAGTACAGATAAGAGCTTCAAGTGATAGTGATGTAGCGCTTTATAATGAACTTGAAGCAGTACCAACACAAGTTACATTAGAAGAACTATACAATGCTTTAGATAAAAGTATAATCGATTCTGTGCTTACAGGAACGGTGACTGCACGTGATCTTTATTTGCCTGAAGTAGCACCGTATTTCTTAAATGTGCCAATTAGGAGTGTTCAAACGATTCCCGTTATGAATCAAGCTTTTTATGATTCACTTCCTAATGAATTGAGTACGTTGTTTGAAGAAGAGATTAATCCAGAATTTGCTAGACTTCTACTAGAAAGCTCGAAAAAACACGATGAAATTGCGATTAAAGATATAGCGAAAACAAGTGAAGAGAAATTGAATAATGATGATGGATTCATTGAGCTAACAGAGGATGAATTAACGAAACTTCAAAAGAATGCAGAGCCAGTATGGGAAAGTTGGGTGAAAACAGCTAATGAGAAAGGCTATCCAGGTGATGAGATGGTCAATCAATTTAAAGAAATTTTAAAAGAAAATGGATCTGAAGTTCCGTTTTAGTATGATTCGATAGTGTTTTCGGCTGGCTGTAGGGTATCTTTATCACAGTAATATAGTGCTAGAGATTACTTGTAGCCAGCCTATTAATTTTATGAGGTGATCAGGATGCATTTTATCTCGAGCATCATTGAAAAGTTGACCCTGCTGTTAAAATGGATTTCAATGACTATTTTAGTTCTAATTATGTTTGTAATAACAATTGGTACTGTATTTCGTCTAATAGGCTATCCATTAACAGGAAATGTAGAAATTATTGAAGTTTTACAATTTGTACTAATTATGTTTGCTGTCGTTTATACGCAAACACAAAAAGGTCATATTTCTATAGAGTTTGTCGTAGAACGAATGCCTAGACGAGTTCAAAAGATTTTTGAGCTTTCTAGTTATATAATGACTTTTTTCGTTTGTGTCCTAATTGCTTATGTTTTTTTTAATGGCGCTCTGCACAACCTTATTGAATCAAATCGTTCAACACTTCTTCTCCAAATCCCTTTTTATTTACTGAAATTTATTGCTTCACTTGGATTTTTAACATGGGCATTAGCAGCATTAAATCAAATCATTTTTCATATTAGAAAAATGCCAAATGTCAATAGTTATGGGGAGAAGGTGAAGTTAAATGGGTGAAGAATTAGTAGGAGTCCTTACTTTGGTTATAATGTTTACCCTTATGATTCTCCGGGTACCGATTGCAATTTCAATGTTTTTACCGGCAATGTTAGGAATTTTGTATTTAAAGGGTGGAGATGTACTATTTGCGGTTGTAGAATCTGTTATATGGAATCAGAGTATTAATTATTTGCTTGTTACGATTCCAATGTTTGTTTTAATGGGTGAAACCTTAAACAAAACAGGAATAAGTGGACAACTTTACGAAGCATTTCGAAATTGGTTCGGTAAAACAAAAGGTGGCTTAGGAATGGCGACAGTAGGAGCCTCAGCTGTATTTTCTGCAGCTTCAGGCTCTAGTATTGCTACGACTGCCTCAATGGGAGTTATTTCATCGAAAGAGATGCTGAAATTTAAATACAGTAAACCTTTAACAGGAGGTTCAATTGTTGCAGGAGGTACGTTAGGCATTCTAATTCCACCGAGTACATTCATGATTGTGTATGGAATGCTATCAAATCAACACATAGGAAAGTTATTAATTGCTGGACTGATCCCTGGAATCATTTTAGCTATTTTATATATGGTTCTCGTGCATGTATATGCGCGAGTAAGTCCAAATTCTGCCCCTGTCATTACGTCTTTTACATGGAGGGAGCGACTATTAGCATTAAGAAGTGTGATTTGGATTGTAATATTGTTTATTGTCGTGGTAGGTGGAATGTATCTTGGAGCGTTTGGTCCAACTGAAGCAGCAGGAGTAGGTGCATTTTTTGCAATGATTATTGCCGTATTAAAAAGAAAGTTAGATCGAGACACATTTGCTGAGATTGTATCAAGTACAATTCGTGTCTCGGGTTTTGCATATGCCATTTTGCTTTCAGCTATGACATTAAGTCATTTATTAACAATCTCAAGGTTGCCTAACATGCTTTCCTCTTTCTTGTCCGATACGGGAATGCCAATTTTAATCGTTTTTCTCTTCATTGTCCTTTTGTATCTTATTTTAGGCGCATTTATGGATGCAATGGCAGCTGTAGCAGTGACAGCACCTATTGTACTGCCGGTTGTAGAAGTTCTTGGATTCGATTTGATATGGTTTGGTGTCATTCTTTGTATTTTAGTAGAAGCTAGTCTCATTACACCTCCAGTGGGAATGAATGTCTTTGTTTTAAATGGGGTTGCTCCGAATTTAAAGGTGAATGAAATATATAAAGGATCAATTTTGTTTTTAATCCCTATCTTCTTACTCATTACGTTGCTTTTTGTATTCCCAGAGATTGTATTGTTTTTACCGAATCATATGTAAGAATACAATGGAGTATTGTAAACAAGTAAAAGGTTTGTTTGAAGTTTCAATGTTATTGGTTTGGAAAAGTGACTCCATTATAACGGAGTCACTTTTCTTAGTTACTCAGCAGGAGTTGTAAAACATATAACCTATTGATCACCATCTAGTAATGGATCATAACCATCATTAAATTCTGGAAAAACAGTGGGATGAATAATGCTCGCAATCCTACTTAAAGTGGTGGAGTCAATTGAAATCCCTTGGAAAGCTTTACTCTAATTTACTTATAAAATATTAACAACACTTCTCATATTGGAGTTGTTTTTTTAGTTGACTCGTAAAAATAATAGTGCTATTCATTTTAAAATAATTTAATATTATTTATTGTTGACAGTTGCTCGAGGTTGATAATATAATAATATTAATAAGTTGTATGAATAATTGTTAGGAGGAAAAAAGAGATGGGGATTTATGTTGTTCGATTTAAAAATGAAGGCAATTATGAGTGGGGTGTACTAAAGGGAGAAAGTATTTACCCTATTCGAAGTAATTATGAAAACTTAAATAAATTATTAAGTAAAGGACTTTCTGAATTGAAGCACGCAGTTAATAGTGGAAGTGAGTCATTACCGATAAGTGAAGTTGAATTATTAAGCCCTATTACTCAACCAGCTCGTATTATTTGCCAAGGAGCCAATTATTCTGCCCATAGAGTGGAAGCTGGATTAGATGAAAAGCGTTCCCCATTTAATTTAATCTTTACAAAAGCGGATAGTTGTTTAACTGGGCCTAAGAATGATATTATACGTCCATCATATGTAGAACTGTTAGATTATGAAATTGAAGTCGGTTTAGTGATCGGTAAAGAAATTAAGGGAAAGGTTGAAGTGAATGAAAGCAATATTCATGAGTATGTCGCAGGGATGGTAATTACAAACGACATTACGGCTCGGGACTTTCAATTTTCACAAAACCAGTGGTATAAAGGAAAGAGTTTCCGGACTTTTTGTCCAACTGGACCATATCTTTATTTATTCGACAAAGATGAATTGTCTATCATTCACGATTTAGATGTCAAATTAACAGTGAACGGAGAAGTGCGACAGCAATCAAACACTTCTCATCTAATGTATAAACCAGAAGAAACATTGACGGAATTATCTGATCTTATGGACTTCTCTCCTGGTGATTTGTTAATGACTGGAACTCCGGGTGGCGTAGGGATGAAACTATCCTTTGAGGAGTTAGGGGAATTGTCAAGCCCCCATACGGATCCAGAAGTGAAGAAAAAGATTATTCAAGAACAGAAAAGTCACCCTGGATACTTAAAAGATGGAGATGTGATTCGCTGTGAGGTGAGAACACCAGATGGAAGCGTTAATTTAGGGGTGTTAGAAAATTGTGTCGTTCCATCATTAGTGAAAAGTGAAATTTGATCGTAACCTAGTTCATTCTGTTTTTTGCTAATAGATGACTGAATGAACTAGAATTATTTTGTAATTGCATTCAGTTATAATATTTAATTTAATAGTTTAGAGTGGAGTGGGATGAAATAGTTATGAAACGAGAAGCTGTAATTGTATCCACTGTTAGAACACCAGTAGGGAAATATCGTGGAGGTTTTACGCCAGTCAAACCAGAAAAGTTAGCTGCAATAGCAATAAAAGAAGCTGTCTCTCAAGCAAATATCGACCCTACTATAATTGATGAAGTAATTTTTGGTAATTTGACTGCATTACAATATAATAATATGGCGAGAGTAGCTGCATTAGAAGCTGGTATACCAATAGAAGTACCAGCTATAACTATTGATAGACAATGTGGAACGTCAATAAATGGGTTAGCGTATGCAGCAATGTTTATAGAGTCGGGAAACCATGATTGTCTCGTTGTTGGTGGTGTAAATTCAGATACTCAAAGGCTAGTAATGTTTGAGAAGCCCAATCAAGCTTATTCAATGTCACCTATGAATTCAATTGATGCCCCAATTACTTCACCTGTACAATTTGGAGAAGTGAATATGCTAGTTACAGCAGAGAATCTAGCAAATAAATATAATATTTCAAGGGCAGAGGTGGATGAGTTTGCTTTGTGGAGTCAGCAAAAAGCAGCTCGTGCCTGGGAAAAGGGGTTGTTTGCGGATCACATTATTCCCGTTGAAGTGAACTTAGGGAAAGGGAAATCGGTATTAATCGAAAGAGATGAGACAATGCGTTCAACTACTACACTAGAACAATTGGCAAAGCTTCCAGTTGTAAGTGGTGTCGAAGGTGGTGTAGTAACCGCAGGAAATAGTTCTCCATATTCCGATGGGGCAAGTGCTATGGTTGTGATGGAAAAAAACAAAGCAAGAAAATTGGGACTGCCGATACTGGCAACTTTTCGAGGTTATGCAGCAGCAGGGGTAGAGCCAGCAATAATGGGAATAGGACCAGTACCAGCAACAAGAAAGCTATTATATAACAAAAAAATGACTCTTAATGAAATTGATTTAATTGAATTAAATGAAGCTTTTGCCTCTCAAGCTATCTCAGTTGTGAAACAGTTAGAGATTGATAAAGGTAAATTAAATGTAAATGGTGGTGCAATCGCTTTGGGACATCCACTTGCTGCTACAGGTGGAATTTTAGTCGCTAAAATGGTCTCAGAACTTAATAGACGACAAGATCGGTTTGGGTTAATAACTTTTTGTTGTGCCGGTGGCCAAGGAGTTTCAGTGCTTCTGGAACGCGAGGGTTAAATTTTGTCTATTTATGCTTCAGAAATTTTCTGAAATAGTAGATAAATCAATTCTAATAACAAAAAAATAAAAGGGATCTTGCTAATTATGAAGAATATTCTTTTAAGTATGATCTTAGGTTAGTTTATTATTTTCATATATTTAACTAACTAATTTTAAAATGTCAGGTGAACAAAAATGCTAAAGGAATTTTTACTAGACACCTCAAAGAAAAATCACTCAATAAAAGAAGTTTTCCGAATAATTAGGGGTAACGGTCCCATCACAAAAGTAGAACTTTCAAAAAAGTTAGAAATAAAAATCAAACGCGCTACATTAGCTAGAATTCTTGATGAACTCAAAGCTATTAGATTCATTAGAGAAGCTGGACTTGGAGAATCAGAAGGAGGTCGTCCACCAATTCTTTATGACGTCGTTCCTAATGCTGGATATTTCATATCAGTAAAAATTATACGTGCAGAAACAAAGGTTGTCTTATTAGACTTGGGTCTTAATCCAGTAAAAAGTGAGTCATTTGTTATGACGAGACAACACACTCCAGAGGTTGTGCTACCGAAAATAATTGGAATTATTCATCGACTTATTAATGAGTATTCTATTAAACTAGATTACATTCTTGGAATTGGCGTAATAACGGTCGGTGCTTTAAATAAAGACGATGGAATCATTTTAGAAACTGAAGGTTTTTTTTCTGAAGGTTGGCTTAATGTACCAATTGCGACAATAATACAAAATTATTTTAAGGTGAAAGTTCTAATAGAGCATGCAGCTACTGTCGGTTTATTAGGAGAATATCTTGATTCATCATTGCCTGCTAAAAATATTTTGCTTATTTATAATAGTTGGGGAATTGGTTGTGGGACGATGGTTAATGGGCATATTACCAGTAACAATTTAGAGAATAACGGTGGATTTGAACATATGGTTATTGATTTAAATGGTCAAGTATGCTCTTGTGGAAACAAGGGGTGTTTAAAAGCATACACCTCTTTGTTTTCTATAATAGATTTATTGAAGAAAAGTCATTCTTACTTTGCTGGAATTAATTGGAGTGAATTATCAACTGAAGAAGTCATTGAAGTTTTAATAGAAAACTTTGAACTTAGCAAAAAAGTTGTATTACAATCTGCACATTATCTTGGCGTTGGTATCGCTAATATGGTTAATATTGCAGGGCCAGAAGTGGTTATCATAGGAGGTCCACTTATGAGGAGTTATCCCCACTATTTTGAAATTGCTAGTCAGACTGCAGCGAAACATATTTTTAGAAAGCGAAATGTAAGTTTTATTCAAGGCTTTTTTAAGGAGAAATTTCTCGAGATTGGTTTGGGAACTGTCCTCTTCGATTCGTACTTTAAAAATATAGATTCAGTTTAATTAATCAAAATTAAGCTTTGAGTATTGTATGTGAATAAGTTTGAACTTCTATTTGGGCTGTTTCATGCTTAAGTTGCTGAACATGATTTTGTACACAATGCATTTTTCTTGTGTTATGCATTTGTTTTGAGACAGCGCCAGCTTTGAAAGCGAGTTCTTTAGATCCTTTTTATGAATATGGTTATTGACATCTGTTTTATATTCTATTTTATATTCTATATTATGATAAATAATAATTATCAAGATTCCTTGTGTAAGTGCATTCAATTATGATCGGCCAATTTAACTGCAATCTACCCCACTGAATGATTATATACCTCAAATATTTTTTAGTCTTAACTTAACTGGAAGAAAGATTCGCGAAATTAATTTACAATCTTTGAATACTTTATCTCATTTTAAGATAAAGGTCATAGAAGAATTCAAGGAGGTGATGGTTGGAAATTTAAACCAAAAAGCAATTGTGTAATCAAATAAATGGAAGGTTTTCCAGCTATACTTCATAAAAAAAGGAGGTACTTATGAGCTCTAAAGAAAATTTAGATCAGTTTGAAGGAGTAATTGGTGAAACAATAGATGAGTCAATCCCATGGTGGCCAGAAGAACATCAGTCTAAAAAGAGGCCAAATGTTGCCTTAATCATGCTTGATGACTTAGGTTTTTCTCAATTAGGTTGTTACGGTTCAACAATCTCTACACCGAATATTGACCGATTAGCAGAAGGAGGTTTACAATATAACAATTTCCATACTACAGCGATGTGCTCTCCAACAAGAGCATCTCTTTTAACAGGAAGAAATCCTCAATCAACTGGAGTTTCAATTGTAACTGATTTTGATAATGGGTTTCCGAACTGCCGTGGGAAAGTTAGAAAAGATACAGCGATGATTAGTGAAATGTTGTTAGAACATGGTTTCAACACATTTGCAGTTGGTAAGTGGCACCTTAATCCTGGAAGAGAACAATCGAATGTAGGTCCGTTTGCTGGATGGCCTCTTGGTCGAGGATTTGAAAGGTATTATGGATTTCTTGGTGGAGCAACAAGTCAGTTTCATCCAGACTTAGTGGAAGATAACCACCGAATAAAACAACCGAAAAGTGTTAATGAAGGCTATCATTTAAGTGAAGATCTAACAGATAAAGCGATCGAATATATTCAAGAACAAAAATCCACGGCGCCTGAAAAACCATTCTTTATGTATTTATCATATGCTGCACCTCATGCGCCTCACCACGCCCCGAAGGAGTATATTGATAAGTATCAAGGTCATTTTGATAAAGGGTGGGATCGAATTCGTGAGGAATGCTTTGAACGTCAAAAAGAGCTTGGTATTATACCTCGTGATGCTACGTTACCCCCATCTAATCCAGGTGTACAAAAATGGGATGAACTTAATGTGGAGGAAAAACATTTATTTGCGAGAATGCAAGAAGCTTTTGCAGGCTACATGGAGCATACAGATGAACAAATAGGTCGATTTGTTAAATCATTAGAAGAGATGGACCAACTTGATAATACAATCATTGTATTTTTATCAGATAACGGCGCTTGTGCTATGGGAGGAGAATCAGGTTCGATGAATTCATGGGCCAAAGGATTAAATCCAGTACAAGAAACATTTGAAGATATGTACAAACGAATTGATGAGATCGGAGGGCCAACGGCCAATAACCATTATCCTGCTGGATGGGCTCAGGCAGGAAATACTCCGTTTAAATGGTACAAAACATTTGCTCATGCAGGTGGTGTAAGATGTCCGTTAATTATTCACTATCCAGAAAAAATAAAAACCAAAGGAGAACTGCGTGAACAATATCACCATGTAACTGATATAGTTCCAACCATTTTAGAATTGGTGAATGCGAAAGCACCTGATGTTTATAAGGGCATTATTCAGAAACCGGTTCACGGTACGAGTTTAGCTTACACATTTGAAGGTAAAGATAGGCCAACTGAGAAAACGGTACAGCATTATGAAATTGTTGGTAACCGAGGAGTATGGGAAGAGGGGTGGAAAGCGGTAGTTCATCATAAACCGGACACCTCTTTTGAGGAGGATGAATGGGAATTATACCACATTGAAAATGATTTTACAGAGTCAAATAATTTAGCAAGTAAATACCCTGATAAGTTAAACCAATTGATACAACTCTGGTGGGAGGAAGCGAAGAAATATGATGTATTGCCATTAGACGGAAGATCGATGCGTAATAGAATGTTGGAGACGAGAAGCAGAAGGAAGAATGGACCGATTCACCGAGTTTTTTATGCCAAGCAAACGAGTTTTTATAATTCGGTAGCCCCAGACTTAAGAAATAAATCATTTTGTATAGATGTGGACTTAGAAAGAAGCTATGAAACGGATGATGGTGTTCTTGTTGGTCACGGTGATAATGCAGGAGGTTATACAATGTTTATTCAAAATAATCACCTGACTTTTCATTATAATGCGTCGAATATAAACCATTATGTAATTAAATCAACTAAGAAAATTCCAATAGGAAAACTGAAGATACGCTTCTTGTTTATAAAAACGAAGGATAATGAGGGTATTGGTAAATTATTCGTCAATAACGAACAAATTGGTGAAGGGAAAATGGGAGATACCCAGTCATTCGGATTTTTTACAGGACCATTTCATATAGGTCAAAATGATCGAAGTCCTATTTGCACTTCATATTTGGAACCGTTTACATTCGAAGGGGAAGTTAATAAAGTTATTTATACATTAGGAGGATACGAAGAAGACATTGAAGCATTAATAAATCGTGAGTTAGCGGTAGAGTAATATGTCTAGTCAATTTAAATAGGAAAGGTGGAAAAGTGATGAGGGTAATAGAAAAAGCTAGAAGGTGGCAAATACTTGTTATTGTTACATTGATACTTGTTTTAACTGCTTGTAATGGTGGGAATAGTGAGCAAACAAATGCTTCGAATAGTGAACAAATTGGTGGTAATTTAAGTATCGGAACGCATCCATCAGGAACGATTGTTCATGTTGCAGGGGCGAGCGTTGCAAGTCTATTAACTCAACATACAGATTTTAATGTAGACGTTCGTCCTTACGCAGGTTCAGCACCTTGGCGAGATCTAATGGATAAAGGTGAAATTGAAATGGGAATAGGTGGATATGTACTATACAAAGCTTATAATGGTGAAACGGTTGCTCATGATAAGGCATTAACCAATTTACGAACACTTGCATTTCTTTCGCCGAACCCAGTAGTTCCTTTAATAGTAAAAAAGGAATCAGGTATTGAAAAAATAGCTGATTTAAAAGACAAAAATGTAGCTTTCTATCAAGGAGATGACGTTCTTAATGATCACATTTTAATGTATTTAAAATCAGTTGGACTTACTTGGGATGACGTTAAAAAAGTTACAGTTTCAGAGGTTAATGCAGGTTTGGATGCCTTACGTGAAGGACGTGCTGACGCTGTATTTGGAGGGAGTCCAGAAGGGGGCCTTTTCTTAGAATTAGATAACGCTGTTGATATTGAAGCATTAAGTCTTGGAGATGTTACACCAGAAAACTTCGAGAGTGAAAAGGAAGCCCTCACAAAGAGAGCTCATGAAACACTTCTAGGTTTTGAACCAAGTGTTTATCAAGGTGGTTATATGTCAGAGGAAGCTGTCATTGTACGTGACCCATATTTGATTGCTGTGTCGGCACACATAGATGATCAAACTGTTTATGAAATAACGAAAAATATCTGGGAAAACCATGAAGACCTCCAAAGTATGAATGAATGGTTTAAGGGAACAACAACAGAAACAATGTTTAGAAATAACCCTCCCGCACCTTATCACCCAGGTTCCATACGTCTCTTTGAAGAAATTGGTGTATGGAATGAAGAAGCTGAAGCGAACAATGAGGAATTACTTAATCTGCATAAGTAGTTTAATGTAGGGGAGGAACTACAATGAGTAATGAGAAAGAACATCAGATTATTAGAACATTAACAGGGCCTGTTAAGTATTTCAGGCAGGCCCTCTTCCTTTTGATACCAATTATTGGAATGCTGTTTATCTTAAATGTGTTCTCTTCAATAGGGATCAACATGATGACAGAACAATATGTTGGTTTATTTATCGCATTGGTTTTTACAAGTGTTTTCATTAGTACGAAAAGTAGAAAAAGGGAGTCAGGCAAAAAAGTTCCCTGGTACGATTGGATTTTAGCTTGTCTTGGGGCTATGGTAGGGCTTTATATTACTATTTTTTATCAACAAATCTTATATAACTTTGCACAGATTACCCCTTTTAAGTTTTTTTTGAGTCTAACAATTGTTCTTTTAATATTAGAAGCACTGCGTAGAGTATTTGGTTGGATCTTAGTAATTATAGTTACTTTGTTTCTATCTTATTCATTCGTGGCACCTTTCATGCCTGGTGTATTAAGGGGAAATGGAAACAGTGCTGGTCAATTATTAAATTATATTTATTTGGATGCGAATAGTTTGCTAAGTCTTTTAAAGTTAGCAGCTACTATGGGATTGGCATTTGTTCTATTTGGTCAAACGCTTTTACACATGAAAGCAGCAGATATCTTTAATGACTTGGCAATGGGTTTATTTGGCCGGTTTCGTGGAGGCCCGGCGAAAGCTTCTATTGTAGGGTCAAGCTTTGTTGGAAGTATTACGGGAGCCCCTGTCGCTAATGTTATGATGACTGGATCAATGACCATTCCACTTATGCATAAAACTGGTTACAAACGGGAACAAGCTGGGGCCATTGAGGCAGTGGCATCTTCTGGGGGGGCAATTATGCCACCAATCATGGGGATCGTTGCCTTTATGATGGCAGAGCTTTTGGGTGTTCCATATAGGGAAGTTGCACTCGCTGCCCTTATTCCAGCTTTATTATTTTTTATGTGCTTATTCATCCAAGTAGATTTAAGTGCAGCAAAACAAGGTACTACAAAACTTTCAAAAAGTGAGCTTCCAAAAGTACGTCAAGTAATGAAAACGGCTTGGATAATCATTCCGATTTTTTCTTTTGTTATCTATCTATTATTCATAAAAGGTTACTCCCCTGCGTTAACGGGTGTTTATGCTTCTTTTGCTGCACTAATTTTATTGCTATTGCAAAAGGATGTAAGGAAAAATTTATTTACTAGACTCTTCCGGATATTAGAGCACACTGGAAAAACAAGTATGGAACTTGGTGTTGTTTTAGCAGCTGCGGGCGTAATCATGGGGATTGTTAGTATAACAGGGCTCGGTTTTAATCTTGCTATGGCACTAACGCAACTTGCTGATTATGGATTATTTGTATTACTTTTCTTCTCTGCTCTGGTAAGTGTTGTATTAGGGATGGGAATGCCTGGGATAGCCGCTTATTCATTGGTTGCCGTTTTAGTAGCACCAGCAATGGTCGAATTCGGAGTTCCACCAATTGCGGCTCATATGTTTGCATTTTACTTTGCGAATGTTTCTAATTTCACCCCACCGATTGCAATCGCTTGTTTTGCAGCAGCACCAATTGCAAAAGCAAGTCCTAATAAGATAGGAATGGTTGCGATGAAGTTAGGAGCGATGGCATATATTATTCCATTTGTTTTTATCTATGATTCTACGATTCTCTTAAGCTATAACATGGAAATTTCGATAATGAGTCTAGTAGCATCTTTAGGTACGGTTCTAATTGGTTGTGTTCTATTATCGATCAGTCTTTCAGGATATTTATTTGGTTCGTTGAATTGGGGGAAGCGAATTTTGTTTGCTGTTACGTCGGCACTTTTTCTATTTCCAGTTCAAAGTGTCACCCTCTCACTTAGTGTGGCAGGAATTGGTTTGTTCATTGCAATATTATTGTCTTTACAGGATTGGTTAGTGAACAGACAGAAATCTATTGCTGTTAAAGGATAGACGTGTAATTGTATTTAACTCGATTTTAAAAAAAGTCAAAATACTGTTAACTCTTTACATTAATGAAAATACGATTAGAAATGTGCTAACTTAAATATTAATAAAGGTGGGGGTAGAATGCTAATTCAATTTTCCGAGCAAAGTTACAATCAGCAATTAAGTGATGCTAATCGTCAAATTTACACATCATCCTCGGCTTTTGGTCTTCTGCGAGAAGTACTTATCAATAATATTGGTATGGGACGGATAAAAGGGTTTCTTATCCAATACGGATGGAAAATGGGGGTGAGTGATGCGAAGAAAGCATTGAATAGCAACTTAACCATTAAAGAGATAATAACACAAGGACCAATTTATCATATAGAAAGTGGTCATATAAAAGGAACAAAATATGAAGGACAAATTAAGTTGGATGAACATAAAAATATAATCTCTCTAACGGGGTATGGTACTTGGGAAGGCTCATACGAGGCGATGGAGCACTTGAGTAGATTAGGATATTCAAAAACTCAAGTTTGTCATACGTTATTAGGATATGCAAGTGGTTTTATGTCAACTGCGACTAACCAGACAGCTATTGCAAAAGAAGTTACTTGTGTAGCAAAAGGAGACGATGAATGCCGTTGGGAATTTAAATTAAAGGAGGAATGGGGAACGGAAATTGAGGATGAATTACAGTTTTATCATGAAGCTCCGTTAATAAAAGAATTCGAATATACGTATGACCAACTTTTGGAACAAAAAAACTATATTGCAAGAATATCTAGTTTTCACCAAACCTTAACAGAAGAAATTACAAATGGAAGTAATTTGGAGACGATTGCTAATATGGTTTTCGATCTCACCAAAATACCGTTAGTAATTGTAGATTTAGATTTTAATACGATCGCACATTCCGGATTTGATGAAAAGGAATTTGTCCATTTGCAGCAAGACATGCATGAATATTTGCGAGTGAAATTCGCGTTTGACACCTCAAACAAACATGTACTTAAACAACTTCCTTTTAAAAAGAGGTGGTATAAAACCGAATTTCAAGAAAGGCTTGTTATCCCTATTAAAATACAAAAAAAAGTAGTGGGTTATTGTTCCTTTGTCTATTGTCGAGATGAAATTCCAAAAGCAGAAAGTGATATTCATCTCTTAGAAAGAATTGCGAATGCTTCTTCCCTTTATTTATTAAATGAAAAAACAAGCTTTGAATCTTTTGAAAGGATGAAAGGGAATTTCTTAGATCAAATATTAAATTCACAATTTACATCTAATCAAGAGATAATTAACCGAGGTAAATATATTAACCTTGATCTTTCAAGTCCATTTAATATTGCAATATTAGAATATCATAACAGAAATAACATGAATAAAAATGAGTGGATTTACCATGAACAAATACTTGAAACAGTCTTCGAGTACTTTAATAAGAAAAAAGAAAATATCCTCATAGGGCAAAGAGATGGAAAAGTTGTGATGTTAATTACAAAAGAGTCAACAAAAGCAGCAAGAATAAAAGAGATTTTCAAGGAATTGATTGAATTTTTAGAGAGTCAACATCCGAAGTGTGAATTTAAAGTAGGAATAAGTAATGAAGGAAAAGCAATAGAAGAAGCAGTACAAAAACATAATGAAGCAAAGGTTGTGTTACGTTTAACTACCAAAGAAAAGGTTGTTAATTTTGCCTCTTTAGGGATTGTAGGCGTGTTAATAGACTCAAATAACATTAGTGGAATTAAAATGATGGCCGAACAACAATTGGGACTATTATATAAAATGGATGACCATAAAAAAAACGAACTTATCAAAACGTTATATGTGTTTTTGCAAAATGGTGGGAAGCTTGAGCAAACAATGAAAGACCTTGCTTTATCGTTGAGTGGTTTGATGTACAGAATAAAGAATATAGAAAAGATCATAGATCAAGATCTTCGTAACCCCAAAAGCGGGTACCAGTTATTATTAATTTTGGAATCTTTAATTGCATTAGGAGAGCTGAAAATTGAATAACCTTTGTTTTATTTCAAACTAAGAGCTATGAAAAACCAATAAAAACTTACTAATTAACTAAAATAATTCAACTGTTTTTTTTATAGTCAGAAAATAAAGTATACTTTAAACTTTTATACAAGATAAAAAATAGTGAAATTATCTACAGTTAGGGGGGATGTTTAATATTAGTAGAGTTATTTGTTAACGCTTACAAATAATAAGGATTTGATTAAAAGCAATATGGTCCTGCTTACAAAAAGAGTTAGAACACGGAGAGAGGAGTACATCATGGTGAGAAAAGAACAAATAAAAGTGAGAAAAAGTTTGTTTCTGATTTGTGTAATAGTATCGATTCTTAGTTTGACTGGGTGTGGTAGTAATAATGAGGGATCTATTGCATCAAGCGAACAGGAAAAAAGTAACTTAAGTATCGGAACCCACCCATCAGGAACAATTTTATATACGGGTGGTTCTGGATTGGCGAGCCTTTTAACAGAAAAAGGAGATTATAACGTAACGGTTAGACCGTTCGCAGGTGCCCCACCATGGCAAGATTTAATGGACAAAGGTGACATTGCCATGGGTGTCTCTCTTTATGAAGTAAGAGATGCATATCTTGGAAAGATACATGGTCGGCCACTCGAAAATATCCGTACAATCGCTTTTGGAACACAGACGAAAATAACAGGTCCCGTTGTTAAAGCAGACTCAGGTATTGAAGATATAGTGGATTT
Source organism: Halalkalibacter sp. HAAS-P014 (assembly GCF_056619965.1). Lineage (NCBI taxonomy): Bacteria > Bacillati > Bacillota > Bacilli > Caryophanales > Bacillaceae > Halalkalibacter > Halalkalibacter sp. HAAS-P014. The sequence continues at coordinate 47,192 of NZ_JBWQTV010000002.1, forward strand.
AAAAGGGAAAAGAGTCGCCTATTTACAGGTCGGAACAACGATAAACGAATATATTGAAATTTTTCTTCATTCTGTTGGCTTAACATGGGATGATGTGGTCAAAGTCCCGGTATCCGACTTCATTGCCGGTGTTGATGCACTGAGAGAAGGAAGAGTTGATGCAGTTTGGGGGGGAGAAACAACAGGAGGTCCTGTCTTGGAATTGCATAACACAGTTGGCGTACGTCCGTTAAATCTTGGAGATGTTTCTGCATCTTCTTTCGATAAACATTCGGATCAACTTCAAAAGAAAATAGATGATTTAAAGGAAGGAATTGAACCAGTTGTTCAAATTGGTGGCTATGCCGAGGAAGAAACCGTTATTATTCAAACTCCTGTAATTCTTGCTGTGTCAGCTCATCTAGATGAAGACACCGTGTATGAAATCACAAAAAACATTTGGGAAAATCATGAAGATTTATATGAGATGCATGATTGGTTTAAAGGTTGGGATACTGACTCAATGTTTAATTCTAATCCTCCTACCCCTTATCATCAAGGGACAATCCGATACTTAAAGGAGATTGGAAAGTGGAATGATGATGTTGAAAAAAGGAATCAAGAATTGATCGATATGGTGAAGTGAATACAATATGACTAAATTGATCAAGTAATAATTAAGGGAGTAGAGACATGTAGTGATTCTTAGTTGAATCCATCAAATAGGGCATGTCTCCACCTTCCATTCAATAATTATTTACCAATCACCATTATGATGTAATATCTCTTTTATGGACTAGTAGATTTGGGGGTTGAAAATATATGAGCCAAAGTATCGAACCGATACGATTTAGAACATTATCGGGTCCTACTCATCATGTCTTACGTGTTCTTTTAATTCTTATTCCTCTAATGGGTATAATGTTTATATTGAATGTCTTTCCACTAGTAGGACTATATTTAATGACAGAGCAATATATAGGAATCTTTATGGCTTTGCTATTTGCTAGTGTATTTATTGGAGTTCGAAGTAATAAAGGAGAAAGTGGACTATATGTACCTTGGTATGATTGGGTTCTAAGCGTGTTAGGTATATTGGTTGGATTATACATTGCATTTTATTATGTAGATTTGTTATATAACTTTTCCTCTATTACGCCTCTTAGGTTTTTCTTGAGTCTTACAGCAGTTGTATTAATTATAGAAGGGTTACGAAGAATTTATGGTTGGGTATTAGTCATCATTGTGGGCTTGTTCCTTGGCTATGCTTTTGCAGCACCCTATATGCCAGGATCCTTTCAAGGAGAAGGCACGAGTCTTGGTCAGCTGCTGAATTATATTTACCTTGATGCAAATAGTATATTAAGTTTATTAAAACTAGCAGCTACAGTTGCTTTGGCTTTCATTTTATTTGGACACACACTAATTCGTTTAAATGGGGCAAATATATTTAATGATATTGCCATGCGTTTTTTTGGAAGATACCGTGGTGGACCTGCAAAAGCTTCTATTGTTGGCTCAAGTATGGTAGGAAGTATTACAGGTGGACCAGTAGTGAACATTATGTTAACTGGGAATATGACGATACCCTTAATGCATAAAAGTGGGTATTCAAGAGCCCAAGCAGGTGCAATAGAAGCGGTAGCTTCTACTGGTGGATCTATCATGCCCCCTGTTATGGGGGTCGTTGCATTTATCATGGCAGAAACGCTAAACGTTCCTTATCGTGAAATTGCACTTGCTGCGCTTATCCCTGCTCTATTATATTTTTTGTGCTTATTTATCCAAGTAGATATTAGTGCAGCTAAGAGAAAAATTGGTATTATTTCAAAAGAACAGATGCCATCTATGTCAAAAGTAATAAAAACGGGTTGGTTACTTATACCAATTTTTGGTCTGATGGTTTATTTGTTATTTTTTAAAGGGTATTCACCGGCAACGACAGGACTTTATGCTTCGGGATTTGCATTGATTCTATTGTTAGTTCAAAAAGATATGAGAAAGAATATATGTAAGAGAATTATCCAAATACTAGAGGATACAGGGAAAACGTGTCTTGAAATTGGCATTGTCCTTGCCGGAGCTGGAATAATTGTTGGAATTGTTAGTATTACAGGACTTGGTTTTAATTTAGCTCTCGTACTAACAGATTTTGGACAGTATGGAAAGTTCATTTTACTATTAGCTTGTGCTATTGTTTGTATTATTTTAGGAATGGGTATGCCAGGGATTGCTGCTTATTCATTAGTAGGAATTTTAGTGGCGCCAGCGCTAGTCAATTTAGGGGTTTCACCAATTTCTGCACATATGTTTGTGTTTTATTTTGCTAATATTTCGAGTATTACTCTACCAATTGCTATATGTTGCTTTGTAGCTGCACCGATTGCGAAAGAAAGTCCTTATAAAATAGGTTTAGCAGCAATGAAACTTGGAGTTATGGCGTATATTGTACCGTTCATATTTGTTTATGATACACGTCTGTTATTAAGCTATAACATGGAATTTTCGATTCTAGGTGTAACATTGGCAATTTTGTCAGTTTTAGTTGGTTGTATTTTATTGTCCATTAGTTTAGAAGGCTATTTATTTGGTCATTTAAGTATGATTAAGCGCTTCCTTTTTGCCATTGGTGCAGTCCTATTCTTTTTCCCAATTCAAAATATTGATTTAGAACTGCTCGTGAATCTCGTAGGAATCTCTCTTGCTACATTCTTATTTGTACAAGACTGGTTTACTAATAAACAAAAAAAGGTTGAAATATCAAGTTGATAATTTTTTGAGTTATAATTGTATTAAGAAAATTTAAAATAGTTTGGATTTACCCTCTAGAGATTAGGCGTTTTATACGTCTGGTCTTTTTTGTTTGAATTCGTAAAAAAACCAATAAAAACTTACGGAAAATAATAAATTATTAATTAGTTTTTTGTATAGTCGAATAATTGTAACTTATCTAAACTTTAGTTATAGAAAAGCGATCCACACTTTAATAACAAGACACCAATTTTCTATTTATAAACTCACCTGGAGGTGTTACGAGTAACGTTGAATTTGCTGGAAGGATTTATAAGATTTATGAACATAAATACCTTTCATATAATTGGTAAAGGAGGATTTAATTTGAGTCAACAGCAAGTAAATAGAAATGTAAGCGCTTATAAAACTCTCTTGCAAGCTGAGAAGACACGTCAACCAGTTGAAGCGTTAACAGATCAATTTAATGAATTGACAGTTCTAGATGCATATCAAATTCAATTGAAAATAATTGAGCAGAAAATAGCAAGTGGAAACAAAATTATTGGTAAAAAAATCGGACTAACTTCAGTCGCAATGCAAGAACTACTGGGAGTCGACCAACCAGATTATGGTTACTTACTAGATAATATGAAAATAGAAAATGGCGGTAGTGTTTTAATTGATCGGTTATTTCAACCAAAGGTCGAAGCAGAAATTGCCTTTATATTAAAAAGTGACTTGAAAGGTCCTAACATTTCAATTGAAGACGTTTTAAAAGCTACCGAATATATTGTACCAGCCATTGAAATTGTGGATAGTAGGATCAAAGATTGGAAGATTAAACTTGAAGATACGATTGCTGATAATGCTTCTTCCGGATTATTCGTTCTAGGAAAAGAAACGTTTTCGGTATCAGAAGTTGTTCTACCTGAGGTGGAAGTGGATTTGTTGCGAAATGGGAAGGTCTTCAATTCAGGGAGGGGTTCAGCAGCATTAGAACATCCAGCTTATTGTGTCGCATGGTTAGCCAATAAATTAGCTGAATTTGATGTTTCTTTAAAAGCAGGGGAAGTCATCCTTTCAGGTGCATTATCTGCTGCTGTTGAGGCTACAAAAGGGGATCGTTTCACGGCTGATTTTAAAGCGTTAGGGATAGTGGAAATATCATTTAAATAATATTTCCAACTTTGGAAGGAGGTTATTACTTTGTCAGAGGTTAAAGTAGGGATATTAGGTTCGGGAAATATCGGGACAGATTTAATGTTAAAGCTGCTTAGATCAGATGTATTAAAATTGACAACCATGATTGGTATCGATCCTAATTCAGATGGATTACAAAAGGCTAAACAGAAAGGATTGGAAGTCATTGATAATGGGATCACTGGTTTTTTAGAAAATTCGGAACTGGCTGACATCATATTTGATGCGACATCTGCTAAAGCTCATATACGTCATGCAAAATTGTTAAAAAAAGCTGGGAAGAAAGTGATTGATTTGACACCTGCAGCCAAAGGGCCATTTGTGGTGCCACCAGTTAACCTAGGAAGTCACTTAGAAGCAGACAATGTCAATTTAATCACATGTGGTGGGCAAGCGACTATCCCAATGGTAAATGCAGTTCATCGTATTAGTCCTGTTCAATATGCAGAAATTGTTGCGACTATCTCTAGTAAGAGTGCAGGTCCAGGAACTCGGGCAAATATTGATGAATTTACCTATACGACCAAACGAGGCATCGAAGAAATAGGTGGTGCAAAACAAGGGAAAGCGATTATTATTTTAAATCCGGCAGAGCCCCCTATCCTAATGAGGGATACAGTTTATGTATTAATTGATGAGGATGTGAATAAGCAAGAAGAAATTACAGCCTCCATTTATGAAATGGTAAAAAAAGTTCAAGCATATGTACCCGGTTATCGCTTGAGAACAGATCCAATTTTCGAAGGAAATAAGGTAACAATTTTGTTGGAGGTGGAAGGTGCTGGCGATTACCTTCCTAACTACTCTGGTAACTTAGATATTATGACGGCTGCTGCGGTGAAAGTAGCAGAGGAAATGGCCAGGAAGCAAGTGGAGATTAGAACGGTTTAATAGGAAGGGAGCAATATCAATGGAAGTAAATAGAAAGATATCGATTACAGAAGTTGCATTAAGAGATGGAAGCCATGCCATTTCACATCAATATACTGTGGATCAAGTTATCAAAGTAGCAAAGGCCTTGGATGCGGCGAATGTTCCATTTATTGAAGTGTCACACGGTGATGGATTATTAGGCTCTTCTTTGCAGTACGGCTTTTCCCGTACGAATGAGATGGAGTTAATTGAAGCAGTGGTAGATTCCTGTACACAATCGAAAGTAGCTGTATTACTCATCCCGGGGATTGGAACGATTAGAGAATTAAAACAGGCAGCTAATCTAGGAGCAAAAATGGCACGAATTGCAACCCATGTTACGGAAGCAGATGTTTCTGCCCAACATATAGCGGCTGCAAAAGAGTTAGGGATGGAAACAGTTGGTTTTCTGATGATGTCTCACATGGTTCCGACAAATAAATTGGTTGAACAAGCGAAATTAATGGAAAGTTACGGAGCTGATATCGTGTATGTCGTAGATTCTGCTGGTGCATTTCTTCCGCATGAAGTAAGAGATCGTATTTGTGTTTTAAGAAAAGAGCTGGGTTGCGAAATTGGCTTTCATGGACACAATAATCTATCTTTGGCGATGGCAAATACGTTAGTAGCTATTGAAGAAGGAGCTACTCGAATCGATGGGAGTGTTCGGTGTTTAGGTGCAGGAGCAGGGAATACGCAGACGGAAGTATTGGTTGCTGCACTAGATCGTCTTGGAATCTCAACTGGAATTGATTTATACAAGATGATGGATATAGCAGAGGAGATTGTAGCGCCTATTTTGCAACAACCACAAGTAATCAATCGTGATAGTTTAGTACTTGGATATGCAGGAGTTTATTCAAGTTTTCTCCTTCATGCAAAGAAGGCTGCAAAAAGATTTTCTGTCGATTCGAGGGACATTTTAATAGAGCTAGGCAAGAGAAGAGTGGTTGGTGGTCAAGAAGATATGATTGTTGATGTAGCAGCGGAATTAGCATCTCAATAAGATGCTACCATTTAAGGTTACACTAAATAGGTAAGCATCAATTTAATAGATTCATAGAACAAAAAATAATAATTCAAAAATATGGGAGGTAATTCGTTTGATTATACCTGAAATTGCTAAATTAGGACATATTGCTCTAGTAACACCGGATCTTGAAAAGTCGCTTTGGTTTTTCCGTGAAGTAATCGGATTAGAGGAAACAGAGGAAAGAGATGGTACTCATTACTTGAAAGCATGGGGGGACTTTGAACACCATTCACTTTCTTTAACCGCAGGAGATCGCGCACATGTTGATCATATTGGTTGGCGTGCGAAACGTCAAGAAGACGTTGAGGGATTTGCAACACTATTAGAGGAGGCTGGGACTACTGTAGAGTGGGTTGAAGCTGGTCGAGAAGCTGGACAAGGAAAAGCAATTCGTTTCCAGTTGCCAAGCAAGCACCGATTTGAAATCTATTACGATATGGAAAAACCCAAAGTATCTGATGACTTAAAATCTGTCTTGAAAAATCAAGCTTATAAATCTTGGAGAAAAGGGATATCTCCTCGCAGAATTGATCATGTAAATATCTCAACAAATATGGACCCAGGTGGTATTCACACATGGCTTTCAGAAAAATTAGGTTTTAAAATGCGCGAATATATCAAGGTTCAGAATGGACCAGTCGTTGCCGGCTGGATGAGTGTAACGCCCCTTGTCCATGATGTTGCAGTAATGGGAGATCAAACAAATTCCGGACCTAATAGACTACATCATCTTGCTTATTGGTTAGACAATGCCCAGGATCTATTGAGAGCTTCTGATATTTTAAGTGAGTCTGAAATTAAGTTTGTAGGACCTGGAAAGCATGGAATTACTCAAGCTGTCTATGTTTATGTGAAAGACCCTGGCAGTGGTCATCGTGTCGAATTATTTTCGAATAGTTATCTAATTTTTGAACCGGATTGGGAGCCTGTTGAATGGACAGAAGAAGATATGAAGCGAGGCTTAACATATTGGGGGGAAAATGCGACTGCAGGAAATGAGGATTCGACTGAAGCCTAATAGAATTAAAAAGGAGAGATTAAGATGAGTGGTTATGAAACAAAGACAAAAAATACTGGCAGTTATGAAACGTTCTATTGCGAAGGAGGAGAAACGAATTCGGAAGTATTGTTATTCCTACATGGATCTGGACCTGGGGCAACATCAGAGTCAAATTGGAAAAATATTCTCCCAGCCTTAACTAATAATTTTCATGTTGTTGCTCCGGATATGTTTGGGTTTGGTAATACACAGCACCCTGAAGTCCCTCCGAATAGTTTTTGGGAATGGACAAATCGAAGAGTAGAACAAGTGCTAGAATTAATCGATTATCTTGGGGTTGAAAAGGTGAATTTAGTTGGAAACTCAATGGGGGGATATGTATCACTTAACTTAATTATGGCTGCACCTGAGCGTTTTAAGAAAGTCCTCCTAATGGGGAGTGCTGGTGGTGAGACTGTTCCAACACCTGAAATTGGTCGAATGGTTGGGTTCTATCGAAATCCAACACTCAATGCACTTAGAAATCTGACGAATTGGTTTGTTTACGATGAAAGAGCTCTCGGAGATCAATTGGAATCAGTATTACAAGAACGCTATGAAACGATTATGCGCCCGGAGGTTAGGAAGTCATATCTTAGTAATATGTTTCCAACTGCACCTGGAGAAGGAATTATTCCTCCATCGGCTTTAAAGCGCATGGACCATCCATTCTTACTACTGCATGGCTTTGAAGATCGTTTTGTATCAAAAGAGAGTAGTCTTTCTTTATTACAGCATTTACCTAATGCCGAAGTGCATTTGTTTAAAGGGTGTGGCCATTGGATCCAGATTGAAAAAAGAGATCGTTTTATAAATATGCTACGTCAGTTTATTAGTGGGGATATGTAAGATTGAATTCATAAATAATCGTAATATAGAAGGCATATGTCCACGGGTATGCTACATGTCTGCCATTTTTTTAGTAATATTCTTAATATTGTGAAAGAGGTGTAGAAGAATGGAGAAAAATATGGTGAAAGAAAATAAAATGACACTTCAGGAATTGTTAGCCGGAGCTAAAAAAGTAGGAGAGTTAGCTGCTAAGGAAGCACAGGAAGCAGACATTAATGCAACGTTATCTGAAAAAGTAATTGAAGCAATGAAGGAAACCAAAATCACTAAATTACTCCTTCCAAAAAGATATGGTGGACCACAAGTAGATATAAGAGGGTTCTCACAAATCATTCGTACAGTTGCCAAACACAATATTTCCGCTGCTTGGTTAACATACCTTTATCCACTTCATAATACACTACCTTCATATCTACCAGCAAAGGGGAGAGAAGAGATTATTAGTCAAGGTGGATTAATTTCTGATGTTTTTGCACCTGTAGGGACAGTTGTTCCGGATGAGGGTGGTTACCGTATTTCAGGGGTTTATAACTTTGCTAGTGGAATTCTTTATAGTGATTGGGTTGGATTAGGGGTCATGATGGAACTACCAGATAGTAAGCAACCAGAGTTTTGTATGTTTATGGTTCCGGTTTCTGAAGTGGAAGTTGTTAAGAATTGGAATACGATGGGACTTAGAGCTACTGGAAGTAACCAAGTGATTGCTGAAGATGTCTTTGTTCCATTGGAAAGAATTGTACGACTAAATGTTATCAATGAATCTGGCAGACCACCAGAGGAAGAAAGTTACGATCAGGATTATCCTTACTATGATGTTCCATTTTTCTCAGCTTTTTATATCGGATTTCCAAGTGTAGCGCTTGGTGGAGCTGAACGGCTATTAGAAGAATTTAAAGTACGTACAAAAAGTAGAGTTCGGATTGATGGAGATCAAGAGATGGAGTCGCCACGTAGTCAAAGAGTACTAGCAGAATTAAGAGTGAAATATTTGGAAGCTGAAGGATTATTGAATCAATATATTACCCTATTGGAAAATCACAAAAATGAAAAGGCTTGGATAGAAGAGTTATGTGCAATGAGAGCGAAAATTGTTCAAACATCGACCGATATCGCAGTGAAAGTACTCCTTACACTTGGAGGAGCAGCGATTGGTAAAGGGGATACTGTTGAATTATTTGTCAGAGATCTTTTATCAGCGGCGACTCATAAGACATCTCTATATGAAGATTCAGTAGATGCATATGGCAAATCATTATTTGGTTTTGAAACACTCACTTTAGGTTAAAATCGTTTGGAAAGGAAGTTATGAGGATGGAAGATCGTACATTTAAAACAGCAATGGGGAAATTTGCAACTGGTGTTACTGTTATTACAACTGAAATTAATGGTAAAATTCATGGTATGACAGCCAATGCATTTATGTCTGTCTCTCTCAGCCCTAAACTGATTTTAATTTCGGTTGCAAACAATGCAACAATGAAAGAATTAATTCAGCAATCAGGGACTTTCGCAGTCAGTTTGTTGTCAAGTGAACAGGAAGACATGTCAATGTACTTTGCTGGCCAGATTAAAGAACAACGTGATATTTCTTTCAATTCGCTCAATGACTTACCTGTAATAGAGGGAGCAATAGCCAATATTGCTTGTGAGCTTCATAATACTCATGTAGAAGGAGATCATACTCTATTTGTTGGTAAAGTACGCGATATTAAATTAGAAGAAGAGGTCAAACCATTAACTTATTTCTCCGGTAAATACTATCAGATTAGTTAAGGAGCAGCACAGTTAGGAGTGAGTAAGTTGCACGTACGTTATATTACAGACGAAATGATTTACTCGAAACTATTTAACTATGAACCTTGTGTCATAGCTTTAGGATTCTTTGATGGTGTCCATTTGGGACATCAACAAATTATTAAGAAAGCGAAGACTATAGCAAAGGAAAAAAAGATAAAATTAGCTGTGATGACATTCACCCCACACCCAAGTGAAATTGTGAAACCTGAGAAGGTGATCAAACAATTTATAACTCCACTACCAGTGAAAAAAAGAAAATTTGAAGAATTAGGTGTGGATTTGTTGTACGTTATCAAATTTGATAGAAACTTTGCTAATTTATCACGTGCATCATTTGTAAACCAATATTTATGTAAATTAAATGGCCAACATGTGGTCGCAGGCTTTGATTTTTCATACGGCAATCTAGGTCAAGGAAATATGTCTACATTGGTAGAAGATAGTCAAGGACGATTTGATGTAACGACAGTTCAAAAATGTGAACACAATCGTCAAAAAATCGGATCTAGTCAAATTCGCGAATTAATAAGGAAAGGGACTGTTGAAGAGATACCTGGATTTTTAGGAGAACACTATAAAACAGATGGTGTTTTAAAGCAAGTCTACGCCAATAGAATGGTACAGATCGAGATAGATAACTATTATTTGTTACCTTGTCAAGGTTATTACAACGTTTCTATAATGGCTGGAATTCTAGATTTTGAGGCTGTATGCATAGTTGTATTTTTCAATAATCAAAAGTCGCTTTATTTAAATATTGATCATTACGATGAACTTTTAAAAGTGAAAAAAGTTACAGTTCAGTGGAATCATTCTTTTAAAGACAACGATAGTTTAAAAAGGCCTTTCAATATTGATCCTCTACTACATGACAGTAAACTAATACAAATGAATTGATTTAAAAGTGTAATTATAACTTGAAGCCTAAGCCTACTATAGAGAAAAGTGAAGTCAAAAAAGAAACCCCACTTTTAAAAATTTTATTAAAAGTCAAGTAAATGATTAAAACCTTTTATATTGTAGTTTATTTATAAAATGTTACACATTTAAAAGGGTAAAAGAAGAAGGATAGGAGAGCAGTGAGAATAACTGCTTTGCCTATCCTTTTTTGTACGACAAATGACCTCATTTACCACAACAACAGAGTTAGGTTTTGTTGCACTAAAGGAATGCTTTAGATGGAATACCTAACTTTATTTTCGGATTTTTTTGAATAATCAGTTGACAATGCGCTGTTGAATCAATAATATAATAATTAAATATTATTAATTATTTTGGGGGTATGTTGAAAACGCTTACTGACGAAGGTTGACTTAATTCTATAAACAATGTTAGGGGATGATTCATTTGTCAAAAGTTAAAGCATTTAGATTAGGTTTTACGGAATTTGCCTCGAAAGATCCAGAAAGAATGAAGGAGTATTATACTCAAATCATGGGGTACCAACTTGTTGAAGAAGTCAATGAGAAGAGTTATTTAAGTAATGGCTTAGATCATCATAATATCATTATTACATCATCTAATGAAAATGGAGCACACAGTTATGGGTTTCAATTGGATGGTCAGATCACTCTAGAAGAAGCACAGGGATTATTGAAAAATCAGGGGATTATATCAGAAATGAAGCATGACTCAAAACCAGGGTTATCTGAATTATTAGAACTCAAAGATCCTGCTGGAAATACGATTCAATTATATAACAAAATGGAGCAATCTACTATCGGTTTTGGAGAAACAGGAATTATTCCTTTTAAATTGGGCCATGTAGCTTTTGAAGCTCAAAACTATAAAAAAACCATTCAATTCTACAAAGAGGGATTGGGATTTTACTTTACGGATGTGATTGGTCCTGAGGTAGCAAACTTCTTAACTTGTAATTCCGACCACCATGTTATAAATATCGTGCAATCTAATCGAACAAAACTACACCATATAGCGTTCCAATTAAAAGATGCGAGTCATCAATATGCAAGTTCGGACTTATTGTCACAAAAAGGATTTCCTATTTTATGGGGCCCTTCTCGCCATACAGCTGGACATAATATTGCAACATATCATTATGATCCAGATGAAAATGTAGTTGAATTGTATATTGATATGGATGTCTATATTCCAGAAATAGGCATCTTTGAACCACGTCCTTGGCATAAAGATATGCCACAAAAACCGAAACAATGGGAAGTTTTAAGTTCATGGGAGACAGAATTTGCGAAGGACTTAGGAAAGCTCTAAATTTACAATATACTGATTTCCGGACAGAAGTTGAGAAAACGAAAGGTTACAAGTAAACTGCTTTAACTACTTATTAAATAACGGGAGGAGATATAATGAAAGATATTCATGAAGATAAACCTCTTTGGCAACCTTCAGAACAAATGTTAACTAAGTCTAATATGGCTTTATATAAGAACTGGTTAAATGAATCGAAACAATTGGGGTTAGAAGATTATTCATCGCTGTGGCAATGGTCAGTAGACCATTTAGAAGAGTTTTGGAGCTCTATTTGGGATTATTTTAATGTCCAATCAAGCACACCCTATACAAATGTTATAGAAAATAAAAATATGCCAGGTACTACTTGGTTTCCTGGTGCACGGTTAAACTACGCTGAACATATTTTTCGCAATGCTCAAACGGAAAATCCGGCACTATTATTCTTAAACGAAAAGACAACAGTAACGGAAGAAATTAGTTGGAAAGAATTATATGAACAAACAGCAGCAGTGGCTGACTTTTTACGAAAACAAGGAATCAAAAAAGGTGATCGTGTCGTTGCCTATATGCCTAATATTCCGGAAACAATCGTAGCTTTCTTGGCTTGTTCGAGTGTGGGTGCGATTTGGTCATGTGTGAGTCCTGATTTTGGAAGTTCGAGTGTGGTTGCACGTTTCCAACAAATCGAACCTAGTATACTTTTTACCGTAGATGGGTATCAATTTAACGGGAAAGTTCATGATATAGAGGATGAGATTTATAATTTACAAGAGAAACTACCAACATTAAAGAAAACAGTTGTCGTTTCAAATATTGAAAATGAATCGAGTAAAGAATTTAAAAGTGCTATAAAGTGGAATGATATAGAATCAGTAGAGAAGGAACTAACCTACGAGCAAGTATCTTTTGACCATCCGTTATGGATTTTGTACTCTTCTGGAACTAGTGGCCACCCAAAAGCCATTGTTCAAGGGCATGGTGGGATTTTATTGGAACATTTGAAAGTGTTTCATTTGCACAAGGATATATCAGCTAATGATCGATTTTTCTTTCACACATCAACGAGTTGGATGGTTTGGAATATAACAGTAGGGTCTTTGCTTACTGGTGCTACAACCATTTTGTATGATGGAAGCCCAACCTATCCGACGAAAGACGCTCTTTGGAAAATCTGTGAAAAAACGAAAATGACATTCTTTGGAGTGGGGTCTGGTTTCATTCATTATTCCATGAAAGTAGGCATCCAACCAGAAAAATATAACCTTTCCAACTTAAAGTCAATTGCCTGCACAGGTTCTCCTTTATCAACAGATGGATTTTTGTGGGTATATGATCAATTAGGTGAAGATATTTGGTTAATTAATTCGAGTGGCGGTACAGATGTGTGTACAGCTTTCATTATAAGCTCACCACTAATACCGATGTATATGGGAGAATTACAATGTAGAGGGTTAGGAGTAAATGCCCGTTCTTTTGATGAAGAAGGAAATTCTTTGAACAACGAAGTGGGAGAATTAGTCATTACAGAACCAATGCCTTCGATGCCACTTTATTTTTGGGGTGATAGAGAGGGTAAGAGGTACAACGAATCTTACTTTGAGACCTATCCAGGAATTTGGTGCCACGGTGATTGGATTAGCGTAAATGAGCGTGGAGGCTGTGTTATCTATGGGAGGTCTGACTCAACCATTAATAGAAATGGAGTAAGAATGGGAACAAGCGAAATCTATCGAGCTGTTGAATCTTGTGAGGAAGTACTAGAAACGTTGGTTGTCGATTTAGAGTATTTAGGAAGAAATTCGTATATGCCGATGTTTATCGTTCTAAAGGAAGGTTATGAATTAACAAGTCAGCTCGTAAACAATCTAAAAAATAAAGTGAAAAAGAGCGCTACACCACGTCATGTTCCTGATGAAATTTTCCAAGTAAATCAAATACCGAAAACATTAAATGGTAAAAAGATGGAAGTGCCTATACGCAAACTGTTACTTGGAAAACCGTTGGAGGAAGTTATTAATCGTGATTCGATGAGTAACCCAGATTCACTTCCCTTTTTTGTTGAACTTGCAAAAAATCTCAACAAAGATATCATCAAAAAATAAATTTATTCACTAACCAAATAATTGAAAGTGGTGAATTCTATGAAACTAGACTTTGATGTAACTATTGTTGGCTTTGGTCCAGTAGGTAGCATGATGGCAATTTTATTAGGAAAAAAAGGGTATAGGGTAGGGGTAATTGAACGTTGGCCTAGTCATTATCCCCTACCTAGAGCAATTGTGTATGATGATGAGATTGCAAGAATGATCAGACTTGTAGATGAAAACGAAAAAATCAAAGAAATTACGGAGAATATTGAAGGGAATTATGAATGGCGTAATGCTAATGATGACATTTTATTAAGCATTGAACGTCCACAGGTTGGACCATCTGGACTGCCAACACATAATTTTTTTAATCAACCAGATTTAGAGTTACTACTTGATGAGGTTTGTAGCAAATATTCGAATATAACTGTAGTAAGAGGTTATGAAGCTGTGGATTTGACTGAGAAGGAACAATCTGTTGAAGTTGTAGTACGAAATCAAGAAGGTAAATTAAAAGGCTTTTCATCTTCCTATGTTATTGGTTGCGATGGGGCAAATAGTTTTGTGAGAAAATGCCTTGGAACGGACTTTCATGATTTAGGCTTTGCCTATACATGGCTAGTTGTTGATATTATCCCAAATGAACATAAAAAGTTCAGCCCGTCTTTTTGGCAATTGTGTGATCCTAAACGACCAACTACGATCGTACCAGGTGGACCGGGAAGAAGACGTTGGGAATTTATGGCTATGCCAGGTGAAACCATTGAAGAATTAAACACAGAAGAAACAACTTGGGAATTATTAGAACCATGGGGCTATAATAAAGAAAATTGTGAATTGGTCCGTCATGCAGTTTATACTTTCCGAGGTGCATGGGCTGAGACCTGGCGAAAAGGAAGAGTGATGATTGCTGGTGATGCTGCTCATTTAACCCCCCCTTTCTTAGGTCAAGGGATGGGATCGGGATTAAGGGATGCATGGAATCTAGCGTGGAAACTTGATCTAGTTCTTCGAAATGTAGTAGATGAGAAACTATTAGATATTTATACGGAAGAAAGAAATCCTAATATTCAAGGTTATATCGACATGGCGACTCAGTTAGGAAAAGTAATTTGTATCACTGATCCGGATGAAGCGGCTAAACGAGATGAAAACTTCCTAAAAGGCAATATAAAACCGTTTCCTCCGTTACCACATGTAACAAATGGAATCCTTGATAATGTTGGAAAAAGTCATCATCATTTAACTGGGAGATTATCGTTACAAGGAATTGTCAAGTATCAGGGCAATATAGGCTTATTGGATGACTTGGTTGGTATAGGATGGACGATTGTTAGCAACAAAGTTGATCCACGAACGGTACTTAATGAAGAACAACTAACTTTCCTTAACCAAATAGGAGCTCATTTTATTCATGTTTCAAATAAACAAGAAAATGAAAACGTTTACCTTGATGTTGAAGGTACGTATGCACAATATTTTAAAGATGAGAATATGGAAGTCATTATTAATCGTCCAGACTTTTATATTTATGGTGCTGCATCAAAGGTGGAAAAGTTACCATTACTAGTTGAACAGTTGAAAAAACAATTAAAATATAGTAAAGGTTCACTTATTCTCGAATGAGTAGGGTTATAAGTAAACGTTCAATAATCCCCATCTATTTTAGATGGGGATTATTAATCTACTTATCATGTTGAATATGACAGTGAACTGGTAGACTGTTTGACGTTAATGAAAAAGAAGAGTCTTTGTTTTTCGTAAATTCGATAAGAGTTGGTTACAGAAATTTGACCTTCTTTTAGATGTGATTTCTTTATATTCTAGACTTATTTAGGTGAGTTTTTAAAGCTTAACCAAATTGCGACAAGATGAGTTCAACAAAAAACTACTTTCTCTTTTGGCTCCCATTGTACAGTGTATCCTTCTGCTCCTAATGTACATTTCTAGGCGAGGATCATAGAGCTCAAATCTATGATGTCCTAGTGATTGAACGTAGAAAAAGTTTTTTGAGATTTGACAAAAAACAAATAATAATCTAATATTATTATTTATCTATAAGTATTGAAACAGAATTCTTCTACAAATAGCTTGTATTTAAAAGTGAAGGTAAAAGGGTTGATAACGGATAAGGTACCAAATTTATTTACATTTAATCTACGAAATAGATAGTTAAATTGAAATACGTTTGTTGGGAAGGAGACAACCATGCAGAATTTAAGTGGACAATTACTACATGAATTAGGAAGGCAAATTATTAATGGAGATCTATTACCTGGTGAAGTGTTGCCAAAAGTGGAAGTGCTAAGCGAACAGAAGGGTGTGAGTCGCACTGTTGTTAGAGAGGTACTCAAAGGATTAACAGCTAGAAGATTAGTGGAATCCTCTACAAGGGTTGGAACAGTCGTGAAACAAAGGACTGACTGGCAATGGTGGGATCAAGATGTATTATTATGGGCATCGCAATCTAATAATAGCCAGGAATTTTTAGTACAGTTAACGGAAATTCGCCAAGCGATCGAACCAGCAGCCGTTCAATTAGCAGCAAAAAATGCAAATGATGAAGATATAAAAAAAATACAAGGTACTTATGAAGAACTCGAACGATCCGTAGGCAGTGAGGAAGAGTGGGCTAGGGCTGATTCTAAATTTCATAATAGTATAATTTTAGCCTCTCATAATGAATTAATGATTAGCTTAGTTAAAACTTTACATAATGCACTGCTCCAGAGCCGGCATATTACCTTCAAGGCTCATAAGGAAAAAACAAACGGCAATACAGAAGAAGTGTTGTTGAAACATAAAGCAGTAATGGAAGCTATATGTGATCGCGATGGGGACAATGCGTATCAAAAGATGTATCGGCTATTAAAGCAAGTAGAAGGGTTGTTTGAAGATAAAAGTATTTAACTATTGGAAAAGTGACTCCGTTTAGGTACTGCCCTCTAAAGTTAGAGTGGTCACCACCAATTGAGTCACTTTTTTAGTTTCTCTATACAGGTAGAGTTGTTATATCTATTTGATAAGAAGTAAAAGTATTACAATCCTATTATTCATCATCTAATAAAGGATCATGAACATCATTAAATTCAGGAAATACAGTAGGATGAATAATACTCGCAATTTTACTTAACCCAACTAACAGTTTTGGGGAAGGTCTGCAAAATAGAGGTTCTTCCAAAACATATAATTGATTGTTCTTGATCGCTTCAAGGTCGGCTGCTCCTGAGCGTTTTAAGAGAACCTTTGGATTCACTCTGTCTTTCTGTACTCCTACCCAAACCATACAAATAACATCTGGATTTCTATGGATGATTTCCTCCCATTCTGTTTGCACACTTGCCTCATCTCGGTCTTCAAATAGATTCCTACATCCGGCTAAGCTACTTATCTCTGTTAACCAATTATTTGCTCCAGGAGTGAAAATGGGTTTAGCCCACCATTCCCAATAGAGTGTCTTACGCATTTCTATTTGACTGCTTAACAAACGATATTGTTCAAGAATGTTCGTATATTTTTCAAATAGTTTTTCCGCTCTTTCATATGTATTGGTTGCCTTTCCAACAAATAATAAGCTTTCGCCAACTTCTGTTAGTGTCTTGGGATTAGGGACAATCACATAAGGGATGTTCCTTTTCTTTAACTCGTCAATATTTCGTTCCATCCCAGGGACAGTGAGTGAGGCTAATACTAAATCAGGTTGTAATGTTTCAACTTTGTCCATATCGATGTGTAAATCTGGACCTAATCTTGGTAATGTATTAACTTCCTCGGGCCAATCTGAGTAGTCATCAACCCCTAGTAGTGATGAAGTTAAGCCTAAGTAACCTAGCAACTCGGTATTACTCGGGCATAGGGAAATTAATTTCATGTTAGCACTTCCTTTAATTAATTAAGTTATTTTAATCGTACAAAAAGTTCGACAAAAAAGATAGAGGCATTCGTTTATGTGTGATGAAATTGCCCCTCAATTAATATTTGCGAATCTCTAAGCTGGCGACGTGATATAATAGTATATAAATTTAATCAAACCTATGTAGTAAGGAGTTTCCCATGACAAAATCAGGACAAGAACGGAAAAACATTCAACCTGGAATCGAAGTTGATATTGTTTTAAAGCAAGATCAACGAACAGGAAAGACAACAAGAGGAATTGTGAAAGACCTTTTAACAAAATCAGCCAATCATCCACACGGCATTAAAGTTCGCTTACAGGATGGTCAAGTTGGTCGAGTAAAAGCCATTATTGAAAGCAGTTGAGATTAAATTCTCAACTGCTTTCAGTTACTTCGATTATATATTCTAAAACAAGAATATAGCTGAAACTGTCGAGACAACAAGGCCAAGCATGACGGGAATGAAACTTTTGCGAACAAGTTCCATGACAGGAACCTTAGCAAATCCGGCTACTGCAACGAGTGAGGACCAAGCGATCAATGTACCGCCACCTACCCAAATCGACCCCATCTGCCCGATTGCAGCAAGTGTAGCGACGTCAATGCCGACTGTTCCTCCAAGAGCCCCTGAAAGTGCTCCTACCAATGGTAAGCCGGAGAAGCCTGACCCATCTAGCCCAGTAATCATCCCAATTAGTAAAATACCAAATGCAGCAAAAATGGTGCTCTCAGGTATGATTTGCTGGCCTGATTGAACGAGGTCAAATAATAAGGAGGGTGCTTGATCTGACTCTGTTCCGAAAATCTTAGCTGAAAATTCACTACTCCCGATGAAAAAGAATCCTGCTATTGGGATAACAGGTCCCATTGCTTTAAAGGCAAAAACGAACCCTTTCACTAAAAAATCGCTAACATTAGAAAGAGATTTTTTTACGTTATAAAAGCTTGATGCTGCTATTAATAAAAGAACAGCAGTCCCCCCAATCAGTGCAGCGCCAGCGCCACCTTCCATATCTGGGATTGTATTGCTAAACATCGAAAGGACCATATAAACAACGATAATCAAAAAGGTAAGTGGTACAAATAATGCAAAGAAAATTCGTTGTTTTTTCGACTGTTTCGGTGTGATTGTCTCTTCCTCAAATTTCGTACTGCTATTTCTTTCCCAAGTAATTATGTGTTCTCGAGAAGGTTTTTGTATTGATTTCCTAATCGAAAAATAAGCATATGTTAATGCGACAATTCCTGTAATGAGTGATAATACGAGAGCTCGATCTGCTACTGGGCCAACATCAATACCAGCAGACGTTGCATTTAACATCGGTGCAATTTTGATCATATAGTCTGCAGATAGTGCCATGCCTTGACCAGCAAGTGAAATCGCAATCGCTGCACCAATTGGAGGTAAACCAGCATAGATTGCAACCGGAATAAGTAACGCACCTATTAAAGGTACAGCTGGTGTTGGCCAGAAAAAGATTGAGATGGCATATGTTACAACAACAATAACCCAAAAAGAGATATGACCATTTTTCATGACCCGTTGAAAGGGTGTAATCATCTGTTCATCTGCACCAATAGCTTTTAGTGAATGAAGCAGTGCTGTCATAATGGCGATGATGAGAAAAATATTAAATAGCTCTCCGGCAGCAGTTAAACTAGCCTGAAAAATCGATTGTAAACCAATTGAAAATGAACCTGTATAAACCCAGCCAACTAAAAACGTCATCAGAACAGCTGGAACAACGACATTTTGTCTAAAAAGCATTGTTAATATAATAATAAGCGTCCCAATCAAATAGATCCAATGAGGGGCAGTTAGTTCCATCTTATTGACTCCTTTCGTCGGGAATAAACCGATGCATAGAGTAATATATGAAGTAATTTGGGCAAGGGTGTATAGGATTTGTTTGTTTTTTTATCTTAAATAGTAAAAAACTATGTAACTATTTAGGTAACCGAAATAAATGATTGATTGTAAGGGGAAATAAGTGTATATTACTTTAGTGGAATAGTTAGGGGGCTAAGTAATGAGAAGGAATCTAGAGGAGCACATTGGGTATCAAATTGGAGTAGTAGCCCACTTCATGCAAAATCAATTAAACAAGAAATTAGCTGAATATGGAGTCACAAGTGCCCAGTTTAAAGTACTATATTTATTATGTGAATACGATGAAATGCTACAGTTAGACCTTCAAAAACGCTTGTACATTAAGGCATCGACGATGAATGGTATAGTTGAATCGATGTTGAAGAATGGCTTAATTATAAAAAAAGAGAGCGATCTTGATAGGCGTTCAAAAGTAATCCATTTAACGGATAAAGGCAAAGAGATTGAAGAAGCCCTTTGGAGAGAAACGAGCAAAATGGATGCAAAGTTAGTAGCGAATTTTTCTGAGGATGAGAAACTATTCTTCGTCACTTGTTTAAAAAAAATCGAAAAGTACTACAGATAAATGGAAAGTTGGGTCATATTATATGAATCAAAAAATGCAAAGCGAGAGACTCGGTACCGAACCGATTCCGAAGCTTTTGAAAAGTTTATCCATCCCTGCAATGATAGGGATGTTTGTTATGGCTTTATACAATGTTGTTGATACAATTTTTATCTCTTATGCAGTGGGAATTGACGCAGTTGCAGGAGTGACCATAGCATTTCCCATTATGATGATTATGATGGCTGTTTCAGCTGCTATGGGAATTGGTGGGGCATCCGTTATCTCAAGAAGACTTGGCGAGCGAAGAGAAAAAGACGCTAATCAAGTTTTTGGTAATATATTAACTGTTATTATGGTTATCAGTGTGTTATCAATGGTTGCCGGCTTCACAATACTCGAACCCATTCTTATTTTGTTCGGGGCAACACCACAGATTTTAGGATATTCCTTCGATTATATGTTCCCCATCATGTTAGGAACGTTTTTCTTTTCTTTTGCATTTGCAACAAACAATATCATTCGATCTGAAGGTAATGCTAAGTTTGCCATGATGACGATGATTATTCCGGCAGTGTTAAACATCATTCTTGATCCCATTTTTATATTTGGTTTAAACATGGGTGTTCAAGGTGCTGCGATTGCGACTGTTATTTCTCAAGCTTCTGTAACGATTGTTATCTTACATTACTTTTTAACAGGAAAAAGTTCATTAGAGCTTCGCTTTGCTGATTTAAAACTAAAATTTGCGATTGTTAAAGAAGTGTTTGCTGTTGGGTTGCCAGCATTTGTCCAACAAGCTGCTGGTAGCATCATGATGATTGCGATTAATTCGATGCTGATTCGCTTTGGCGGTGATCTTCATGTAGGGGTCTTTGGGATCATTCAACGAATCATTATGTTCACTCTCATGCCTATGATGGGTGTGATGCAAGGAATGCAGCCGATTGTTGGTTATAACTATGGTGCCGGGAATTTTGATCGATTGCGTGAAACTGTCATTCTTGGATTAAAAGTAACCATTATGATTTCTGTTTTCGTATTTATTCTTGTCATGTCGGTACCACAATGGTTTATGATGATTTTCACGTCTGATCCAGAGGTTATTTCTGCTGGTGTTGACTATTTACGTATTATGTTTGCTGCGGTTTTCTTAATTGGAGTGCAAGTTATTGGAGGTGGGTTGTATCAAGCTTTAGGAAAAACGAGGCAGGCTTTAATTTTATCACTATCAAGACAATTAATTTTCTTAATCCCACTTGTATTAATTTTGCCCCACTTTATTGGGGTGTATGGAGTTTGGTTGGCTTTTCCGATTTCTGATCTAGCAGCTTGTCTTCTCGCAAGTGCTCTGATGTATCGTGATCGAGCCATCTTATTTGGAAAAAATAAAAGAACAGATAGTGACGATTCTATTCCTGTGTCTTCAGGAACGTAAGCATGAAAAAAGAGGTTTGCTCGAATCTTATCTTTCATTTTGTTAGGATGAAAAAAGATGCAAGAGTAAACCTCTTATTTTTACGAAGGTTTCTTCATATTAGGTGGAAGGTAGGTTGTACATATGAAAGGGTTTCAATCATTTGGTTTTAGTGAAAAAGTAGTATCAATTGTAAAAGAGTTCGGATTTGAGAAGCCAACCCCTATTCAAGAAAGGGCAATTCCTATTGTGACATCAGGTCGTGATTTAATTGCAAAAGCTCAAACAGGCACAGGTAAAACATTTGCTTTCCTCCTGCCGATGATTGACAGAGTTGATCAAACAAAAGGACTTCAATCATTAATTGTTGCTCCCACGAGAGAACTTGCCTTGCAAATTACGACAGAAGCAAAAAAGGTAACGGCTCACCTTCCGGATGTTCATGTCCTTGCCGTATATGGAGGGCAGGACGTAGAGCAGCAGTTGCATAAGTTAAAAGGAGAGATTCATATCATTGTAGCAACCCCAGGGAGGTTGCTTGATCATGTTCGTCGAGAGACAGTTGATCTAAGTACGGTATCATTACTCATTTTAGATGAAGCCGATCAAATGCTACATATGGGATTTTTAGAAGAGGTTAAAAAAGTGATTGAACAAACACCCACCACTAGACAAACCTTGTTATTTTCAGCAACGATGCCAGACGATATTGGTACGTTAGCAAAACAATACATGCGACTTCCTGAAATACTCGAAATTAAGAATAGAGAGATGACCGTTGAAAATATTACCCAAATTGTAATAGAAACAACCGATCGTAAAAAACAAGAGGCACTAAGAGCAGTGATGAAAAAGGAGCAACCATTTTTAGCGATTATTTTCTGTCGTACGAAACGCCGTGCGAGTAAATTAACAGAACAATTACGGTCGAAGGGGTATCTCGTAGATGAACTTCACGGAGACCTCTCGCAAGCAAAACGAGAAAATGTGATGCAATTATTCAGAGAATGCCGAATTCAATATTTAGTGGCAACGGATGTTGCTGCACGAGGGCTCGATGTTGAAGGGGTTACTCACGTATTTAATTATGATATTCCTCATGATGTTGAAAGCTATATTCACCGTATTGGCCGTACTGGTCGTGCTGGGGATACTGGGCATGCTTTTACATTTGTCGCATCAAAGGATCGTAACTATTTAGAGATGATTGAAAAGGGGATTGGAAAGATGTTGAAGAGACAATAGTGGTAGCGAGAGAGTCTTTAGCATAATTATTACTGGTAGATTATCTTCCGTTAGAATAGAATGTAACTAATTTTTTATTTATAGTATAAATATACTACATTTTTTGATTAGTCTTTTTTCGTATAACCTCGCGTAATATGGACCGGGGGTATCTACATGGAACCGTAAATTCCTAACTACGAAAAAATGTGCGTATGATTGCATATTTTTTCGTGGTTTTTTTTGCGTATAACATTCTGCTAGAGGTGATGTCGGGTGAATCGTCTTTTAATCAAACATGCTGAAATTGTTACAATGAATGAAACTAAGGATATTTTTGTTGGGGACATATACACTGAGGATGATCGGATTAAGGAAATAGGGATCAACCTGAACCCACCACGAATTGATAAAATGATTGATGCTACAAATAAGACTGTGATTCCGGGCTTTGTTCAGACACATATACATTTGTGTCAAACCGTTTTTCGTGGCAGAGCGGATGATTTAGAGCTACTAGATTGGTTAAAAGAGAGGGTTTGGCCACTTGAGGCTGCACATGATGAGGAGTCACTTTACTACTCAGCATTACTTGGAATTGGAGAACTCATTCAAAGTGGTACGACTTCGATTGTAGATATGGAAACGGTTCATCATACTGATTATGCCTTTCAAGCGATTGCATCAAGTGGGATTCGTGCGTTATCAGGAAAGGTAATGATGGATAAAGGGGAAGAGGTACCAAAAGCTCTACAAGAGAATACGAATCAATCGATACAACAAAGTGTTGATTTACTTGAGAAATGGCATAACTATGCCAATGGTCGAATAAAATATGCGTTTTCTCCTAGGTTTGTTGTGTCTTGTAGTAAAACACTTTTGAAAGAAGTAGCACAACTATCATCTGCCTATGGGGTAAATGTACATACTCATGCATCAGAAAATCGGGGTGAAATTGACATTGTCGAGCAAGAAACGGGTATGCGAAACATAGAATATTTAGATCATTTAGGATTAGCGAACGATCGCTTAATTTTAGCTCATTGTGTTTGGCTAAATGAACGTGAAAAAAAGATCATTAAGGAAAAAGGAATTCATGTTAGCCATTGTCCTGGTTCAAATTTAAAATTAGCTTCAGGAATTGCTGAGATTCCAAGCTTACTAGATGATAATATTTCTGTCAGTCTAGGAGCTGATGGCGCCCCTTGTAACAATAATCTAGATATGTTTAATGAAATGCGTCTAGCAGCACTAATCCAAAAGCCAATCCACGGACCAACAGCTATGAATGCGAGAACCGTCTTTGAAATGGCAACAATCGGTGGAGCAAAGGCAATTGGGCTAGAAGATGAAATAGGAAGTATTGAGGTCGGGAAAAAGGCAGACCTTGTCCTATTAGATTTACACGACTTCCATACGTATCCATCGTTTGATGTTGATCCGATTTCTCGTATCGTTTATTCAGCGACGAGAGCAGATGTCATGACGACAATTATTAATGGTATGATTGTGATGGAAAACCGTTTAATGAAAACGATGGACAAAAAGACTGTATTATTAGAAGCTAATAAGGCAATTAAACGAATGACAAGCAGGATGGCAACGATTGTATAACCTATTGATTGAGAATAGGGTGTCCAATTTGAGAGAGAAATTGTGTTAAGATGAAAAAGCAGCCAAGATAAATAAATCAAAGAAAGAGTAGGCAAATCGTTCATTAGATCGATTTGCCTACTCTTTTTTAGGGGTCAGACCCCTTTACATAATTTATCATCTTATGGAAAGGCTAGAAAATAGAGTCAACTTTTAGATAAGTTGAGGTGATTTGGTGGTAACTTTTATTTTTTTACTGCTTTTAACGTTAATGTTGCTGCTGATGGCAATGTTTGATTCGATTATTTACGATAGATCGTATCTTCAGAGCATTATGTTAATATACCCATTTGAACTTGGAACAAGACGGACGATTGTAACAGCTTTCGCTTTTACTGGTCTTCTTTTTGCTGTATATACCGATTACAAAGCAAGAAAAGAAAAGAAGCCACAACAGGCAACAAATAGGTGAGGCTAACTATGGATACTAATGGGAACGACAAAATTTCATTGTGGCAATTATTTATCTTGATAATGATTTTTACAATTGGTACGACAGTTGTAGTAGGTGCAGGTGACGAAGCGCGACAAGACCTTTGGATTGCCGAGCTTATTGCTATGACATTTGGGATCATTCTCGTATGGAGTTATTACAAGCTTATTTCAATTGCTGCTCAGAAGCACCTTTATGAAATGTTGTATTTTGCCTTCGGAAAAGTGATTGGTCCAATGTTATGCATCTTTTATTCTCTTTATTTTTTTTATATTGCCTCGCGTAATATCCGTGATTTTGGCGAGTTAATGAAAGTGACAATTTTACCAATCACACCAATTGAAGTGATCGTCATCGTGATGATGATTCCGGTTCTGTATACGGTTTATCAAGGGCTTGAAGTGTTGGCGCGTGTAACAGAAATCATTTCACCTTATATTTTAGGAATGCTAATTCTTGTTGGTGTTCTGCTTTTTATTAGTGGAGAGTTAGAATTTCTACACCTTTTACCAATTTTAGGTGATGGATTCGGTCCCGTTTTTGATGCTGTATTTCCGACGCTGCTTACATTTCCTTATGGAGAAGTTATTGTGTTTACAGTCATCATGACCAATATAAGCAAGTTTTCGTATGTAGGAAAAGTTAGTGTAGTTGCAATTTTACTTAGTGGCCTTTTGATTGCATACTCCAACATCATACAAGTAACAACATTAGGAGTAGATTTGAAAGTTCGCACACTTTACCCTTTAATGACTGCTGCAAGGGAAATCATGCTTTTGGATTTCGTTGAGCGGGTTGATATTTTAGTTATTTTTATCGTTATGACAGGGGTCTATATAAAAGTTAGCGTGTTCTTTTATGCAGGGTTGAAGGGACTCGAATATATCTTCTCTATTTCATATCGTAAGTTTATTTTTCCGATTTCTACATTAATCCCATTTATGGCCATATTAAATTCAGTAAATGTAGTGGAGCATTTTGATGAAGGCTTAGACATTGTTCCGTATGTTCTTCATCTCCCATTACAATTAGGATTACCTCTTATTTTATTTATTGTTATTTGGTTACGTAAGAAAAGGAGTAATTCAGTTTCAGGAGGGGTGGCATCATGAAAAAGGTATTTAAGCAAATCATCTCTTCAATGAAGGTAGAGGACTCCAATAATAAAACGACAAGGCCTGAAGACTTAATCGATGAGCAAAAAGGGAAAACGAAAATATCTCCATCGATTAAAAAGAATGAGGAAGCATTCAACAAAATTTTTGAAGGGGACTTTGATTTCTATATAGAAAAGGTATTTGTTGGGAATCGCGAAGGACTGATTCTTTATTTAATTAGTATGGTCGACCTATCAAATGTATCTGAAACGGTACGGCCTGCGCTTGCAAATGCCTATACGAAAAAAGTAGATCTTTCAACTCCTAAAGATTTAAAAGAGTTTCAGAAACAATATATTGCAAGTAGTGATATTGCGAATATTCAATATAATCATGAAATCATATGGTACATCTTATCAGGCTATACAGTTATTCTTGTTGATGGGCTAGATCAAGGGGTTGCAATTAGTACAGTTACGACTGAATCAAGAGGAATTGCTAGGTCAGAAACCCAAACGATTATCCGTGGACCACAAGACAGCTTTACCGAGATTGTAGGGACAAATATTAGTCTAATTCGTAGACGAATTAAAAACCCGTACTTAAAAGTTGAAAATTTTACTGTTGGAAAAGACACACAAACGACAGTCTGTGTTACGTACTTAGAGAATGTAGTGAATCAAGAAATTGTAGATGAGGTAAAGAAAAGAGTCAAAGCAATAGAAAGCAGCGCGATTTTTGATTCCGGCAATATTGAAGAGTTCATTTCTGATAAAGTCATTACGCCATTTCCGATGCTCTATCATTCGGACCGGCCGGATATGGTATCTGCTAATATTGTTGAAGGAAAAGTAGCAATTCTTGTCGATGGAAGTCCGTTTGTACTATTGGCTCCAGTTGTCTTTACTGATTTCTTCCAAGTGAGTGAAGATTATTATCAGGGATTTATGATGGCTTCAATGATTCGCCTTATTCGTTATTTAGCTTTTCTGCTCGCATTGCTTTTACCGTCAATTTATATTGGCTTAACAACATTCCATCATCAGTTAATCCCTACTGGATTGATTGTCTCCCTTCAAGCACAACGGGAAGGTATTCCCTTTCCAGCCGTCGTTGAATTGCTCCTAATGGAGGTAACATTTGAAATTCTACGTGAAGCTGGTGTTCGAATGCCTAGAGTCGTTGGACAGACGGTTTCGATTGTTGGTGCACTTGTGATCGGACAAGCTGCTGTAGAAGCGGGAATTGTTTCCAATTTCCTTGTAGTTGTTGTCGCTTTAACGGCAATGGCTGGATTTGTTTCACCTCTTTATTCATTTGCGAATGCGACTCGTCTACTACGCTTCGCTTTAATCTTAATGACAGCTGCACTAGGCTTATTTGGTACATTAATTGGGTTCCTTCTGATTATTAGCCATCTCGCTAATTTACGATCTTATGGCGTTCCTTATCTTGCACCAATGGGTCCGTTCATTTTTGAAGATCAAAAAGATGTACTTGTGCGATTACCTATCCAATTGATGAAAAGAAGGCCGAATTACTTACAACCTAAGGCAGATGTGAAAGATGAGAACCTTCCACCCATACCTTCTAAAAAGAAGGAGGAGAATATATGAGGTTTAAAGCAATTTTGATTAGTCTGTCTTTATTAATCATCGCAACAGGATGCTGGGATCGAAAAGAACTAGACGACGTTACTATGATATCAGGAATTGCTCTAGAAAAAAGTGAAGATGATGAGGCCTTTAGCTTAACGGTAGAAGCAGTTAATTCAAGCGAACAAAACCAACAAATGTCTGAAGGCTTAACCCCAGTTGTTACGTATGAACTAAAAGGGCTAACAATGGCTGAGTTACTAACAAAGATGAATATGGGGTTAACAAGGGAACTCAACTTCTCTCATACTCGTACGTTGATTATAGATGAGCAAGTAGCTGAAAAAGGTATCTCGAAATTCTTACAATTTCTTGAAAAGAGTGGGCAGTTTCGAAATGATTTTCAAATTGTTATTACAAGGGGAGCAAAAGCGAGTGATGTTTTGAAAATATCGTATCCAATTCCGAAGATTCCTTCATTGAAAATATATACCCAATTTCAAACACTTTATGAAAATTGGGGAGGATTCCCAGAATCTTCTTTACCGGATTTTGTTTACGGAATCACATCACCTGGCAGGCACCCGGTAGCTGCTGCTGTTACGATTAGAGGGCCAAATGATGCGATGACAGATATGAGTGATGCTACAGAGTTAGAATTAGATGCAATTGTCCAATATGACGGGATGGCACTTTTTAATAAAGACCAATTAGTCGGCTTTTTATCTGTTGAAGAAACGAGAAATTTTATGTGGACGCAAGATCTAAGTCAAACGACAGCGACTGCTCCATGTGGAGAAGAAGGCTATTTCGCTTTGCAAATATACAATTCACATACAAAAGTTGACACAAATTTCGAAAATGGAGTCCCAGAAATGACGGTTCGAATTATAGTAGAAGGAGATATTCACGACAACCAATGTCCAGATGGACTCGATGAAATCGAAACATATAAAAAGTATCAGAGTATTATGGGTGAACATCTTGAAGAAAAATTGACGAAAACAATAACGAAGGTGCAAGAGGAATTTGGTGTCGATGTGTTTGGTTTTGGAGAACATTTAAGCAAGCAACATTACAAACAATTTAAGGAGCACATTGATGACTGGGATGACCATTTTAAAGATGCTACTATCACAGTGGATGCGACTGTCTATATAAGAAGAGATGGGATGCGAACGAAAAGCTTTATCGAACAGGTAAATTGATAATTAAAGGCTGTCTTAAGTAACCTACTTTGAGACAGCCTTAATAAGTCTTTTATGGGTTTGTAGACCAAAGGCCAGCTGATTTAACAAAGATTCGTGGGTGTAATTTAAGTTGTGCAACAATATACTCAGCCAAATCTTCTGGTTGCATCACTTTCTCAGGATTACCATCAGTTAAATTTTCTCTAAAGGCTAGTTCTGTCGCAACTGTGCTAGGTGTTAAGGCTGTAACACGAATGTTTTGTTTTCTTACTTCAAGAGCGAGAGATTCTGTTAATCCGAGTAAGCCGAATTTTGAAGCACTGTAAGCACTAGTTACCGGTGCACCTTTTTGTCCAGCAGTTGAAGAAATGTTAATAATATCTCCACTGTTTTTCTCAATTAACTGTGGAAGGACTGTGCGAGTCACATAGTAAACTCCCATAAGGTTGATATCAATCATTTGCTTCCATTCTTCAGGTTCTAGTTCTAAAAACGAACCGAACTTTCCAGTACCAGCATTATTAATTAGGATATCTGCAGGTCCTAATTCTTTCGTTAAATGCTCAACTGCCTGCTCCACTTCTGATAACGAGGATACATCTGCAGTTGCAAAAGAAGCTATTCCTCCGATTGCCTCTATTTCATTAGCAACAGCTGTTAAGTCAGCCTCGGTTCTAGCTAATAGACCGACTTTCACACCTTCCTTGGCTAATTCAATTGCTGTTGATCGGCCGATACCTTTGCCAGCTCCTGTGACAAAAGCCACTTTTCCATTAAGTGATTGTGCCATAACTAATCCCCTTTCGGTATGTAGAATAGAATTGTATTTTACATTTTTCGTAAATTAGAGTCAAAAATTCAGCTTCTTAACAATTTACGACAGCTTTTTTAATAGAAAGGCTTTATACTAGTTGACTATAGTGGGTTACTGACTAGCATTCATAAAAAATGTTGAATAACGCACAAAAGAATAACGAATTTTGGTACTATAGTAAAGGGAGAAAATCTGTCATCTTGCATTCTCAATTTACTAATACATCTTAAGATATTAATAAGTAAGGGGTTTTTGATTTGTTAAAACGTGCAAATGAAATGAAAAATGAAGAGTTAAAAAAGGCAATTGAAAAAAGTGGTGTAAAATATCAGGAGTTTGCTGCGATCAGCTTAGAGAAAATGAATGTGAAATCTAAGAAGAAACGTATTCGTCAAAAGGCATTAAAAAGAGCATTATCACAAAAGGAGGTAGCAAAAGAAATTTTATTGATGGTTCAAGGTGAGACGGTGGAAGAGAAACAAGATCAAAAAGAAGTACAGGAAACTGAAAAATTGCAACCTGCTTTGTCGGTTAAAGGACTGCCAGTAACATTTCTTTTGAAACTCGGAAAAAAATATTTTAAGGACGAAGACTCAGTGAGGTTCTACTATAATGTTGATAAAGAGGAATTCTATAAAAACAAAAAGCTATTAGAGCGTGTAATAGAAGAAGGTTCAACGACTCTACCAGTAAAAGAATCAACAGCTTTACAACAAGATGTACAAGCCGAGCTGGACAAAAGATCAAAAAAGTAATAAGCGAAGCGAGAGTTAAAATTGAAAACTCTCGCTTATTTTTGAACTCCTTGTATTCAGGGCAGGAACTATTTAAAATAATTACATAGTATTTACCAAATTCTTCAACAGAGGTGTTTACAAAATGACTGAGCTAACGTTGAGCTTGCTAGACAGCAATAAACGAAAGGAAAAACCAAATGCAGATAAAATTGCATTTGGCAAACATTTTACTGATCATATGTTTGTCATCGATTACGCAGTTGATAAAGGTTGGTATGAGCCAAGAATTGTCCCATATGAACCGATTATGTTAGATCCTGCTGCGATGATTTTTCATTATGGCCAAACGGTATTTGAAGGATTAAAAGCTTATCGCACAGAAGATGATCGAATTCTTTTATTTCGTCCAGATAAAAACTTCGAAAGGCTAAATTTTTCAAGTGACCGATTGAGTATACCGGAAATAAGTGAGGAGCTCGCACTAACTTATTTGAAAAAATTGCTTGAAATTGAGAAAGAGTGGGTACCGACAAAGGAAGGCAACTCTTTATACATACGACCATTTATTATTGCAACAGAACCAAACTTAAGCCTAGCCCCATCGAAAACATATCAATTTATTATCATTTTATCTCCCGTCGGTTCTTACTATAAAGAGGGAATTCAGCCGGTTCGTATTCATGTGGAAGAAGAATACACAAGAGCAGTCCGTGGAGGAACAGGAAAAGCGAAAACTGCCGGTAATTATGCAGCTGCTTATAAGGCGCAGGAGAAAGCGACAAATGAGGGGTTCTCACAAGTCCTTTGGCTTGATGGCATAGAAAAGAAATACATTGAAGAGGTTGGGAGCATGAATGTCTTCTTTAAAATTAATGGTGAAGTCGTTACACCAGAATTGAATGGAAGTATTCTTGAAGGAATAACACGTATGTCAATTATTGAGTTATTAAAAGATTGGGGAATTCCAGTTATAGAACGAAAAATTTCACTTGAGGAACTGTATGATGCCTATGATAAAGGTCAGTTAGAAGAAGCTTTTGGCACAGGGACAGCAGCTGTTATTTCGCCTATTGGTGAATTGAACTGGGGCAAAAGAAATATGAATATTAATAATGGTGAAATCGGAGAATTATCAAAGAGCTTGTATGATACTTTAACGGGCATTCAAACAGGTAAGGTTCAAGATTCTTATAACTGGACAGTTGAGGTAAAATAAAAAAGACTGTGAATGATTTTCAATTTATTCCACATCCTATTCATGATAACGATTCAGTTTCGGAAAGGATGACATAATTTGGACTCGAATTTAGGTTATTTACGTGAGTCATTATCAAATCATATTGACAACCATCAAATTTGCCAAAGAATTTATCAAAAGTTAGAAGAAAATCAGTACAAAGATGAAGATGAATTTGTTAGAGATCTAGAGGAAAATGAAGCAACGATTCTTAATTTAATTTTGCAGTATGAGTTGGACTACGCTAGAGGTGAGCAAGATGAAGAGCGTGTTGAACAATTAAATGGAGTATACGAAAAATTGCTGATTTAAGCGACGCCTTAGCGCGTTGCTTATCTTATAGAGTCGTCATTTTACTATAGAATTTCTCACTTTTGGTAAATCGATAAGATATGAAGTATAATAGAATTGATTCTTTTGTGAAAGGGAAGGACGTCTATGAATATCTCTTTTTTCTTAGTGCCAAAAGCTGAAGTTGCGTACTTAGATTTAGATTCAACAATGAGACAAGCGTTAGAAAAAATGGAATATCACAAGTACTCGGCTGTTCCTATCATTGATCATCAAGGGAAATATGTTGGTACGTTAACAGAGGGTGATTTGCTTTGGCAAATCAAAGATACGCCTTCATTTTCAATAGAGGTTGCTGAACAAATCCAATTACAGGATATTAAAAGAAGGTTCAAAAATAAACCGGTTCGAATTGAGTCCAAAATAACAGACTTGTTAACGCTTGCTATTTCTCAAAACTTTATCCCTGTTGTTGATGATCATGGTATTTTTATCGGGATTATTCGCAGAAGAGAAATCATTGAGTATTATGCGAACTCCATTGAATAAGGGGATACCTTTGAACAAATTCTTTGAAACTAGTAAAGAGTATTGAATAAATTAGGATTCTTAAAGGAGAGATTTTATGTCTTATTTTGCTGCATTGCTTTACATGAACAAACCTGAATTAAATGCTACATATCGCCCACAACATCTTGAACATCTTGCAAAGCTTGAAGAAGAAGGGAAAATTTTTGCTAAAGGACCTTTCATCGATGGAGAAGGTGGACTAGTTATTTATCAAGCCGATTCTTTTGAGGAAGCTAAAAAGTTAGCTGAAGCTGATCCATATGTTGTAAATGGGGTAAGAAGTTTGAAGTTGCATGAATGGGGAAAAAATTAACCCTATTTAGAACAGGTTGTCTCAAATGATGAGGAGATTCCTCCTATTTTTTGAGACAACTTTTTTATTTTCATAACTTAGGAAAAAGCCACTTTTTTGCGAATGAGCAATTTTGGATAAAACACACAAACTTTTTTTGACAAAAGAACCTTTTTCTAAGATAATTATCTATTGACTTTTTACTTTGATACGGAGGCATTATACTTGAAAACAAATCATCCACTACCTTTTTCTTATGACAGAAGCCAATCTTTTTTTGACCAATTAAATGAATGGATTGGGGACGTCTTTTATGACATATTACCAGAAGCTGGTTTAGAACTTCGTGACGAGCAGATTTATATGGCGTTTCAGCTTGAAAAAGCATTTATCGATAAAAACATTATGTTTGCAGAAGCAGGAGTTGGTACAGGGAAAACTATTGTCTATTTGCTGTATGCAATTTGTTATGCAAGATACACGGGAAAACCAGCGATCATAGCTTGTGCTGATGAATCGCTGATAGAACAATTGGTTAAAAAGGGTGGAGATATTGATAAATTGGCAAATATTCTTGGACTGGCAATTGATGCTAGATTGGCGAAATCAAAAGATCAGTATCTATGTTTACAAAAGCTTGATGATGTACGTTCTACAGACAAGTATGATGACATATATGATCAAATCTATGTTGATTTGCCAACATTTGTTCATACTAGCGACACGCTGCAATCGTTTCACCATTACGGCGATCGCAAAGATTATTCTCATTTAAATAATGAAGAGTGGGATCAAATTGGATGGGATTCATTTCAGGATTGTTTCGTCTGTGATAAAAGACATCGCTGTGGTCAAACATTATCGCGCGAACATTACCGAAAGTCAACAGACCTTATTATTTGCTCACATGATTTTTACATGGAGCATGTTTGGACATACGATTCGAGAATACGTGAAGGGCAGCTTCCCCTTTTACCGGAAGCAAGTACGGTTATTTTTGATGAAGGACATTTGCTTGAGGTAGCCGCGCAAAAAGCTCTTACGTATAAGTTACGTCATGATGTAGTTGAGGAATTATTAACTCGCTTACTAGAAAATGATGTTCGAGAAGAATTTGCTGTTTTGGTTGACGAGCTGATATCGCAAAGCCTACATTTTTCCTTTATATTGCGTGATCATTCGAGAAATGTAGAAGGCTCAACACGAAAAGAAGTTGAAATCACTTCTGGTTTGCTTAAAGAAGCGAAGCGACTCATTCACTTAATTGCAAAACTGGAAGATGAGATGGTATTTGAAAGTGAAATGTATACGATTGACGCTTATCAATTAAAGATTGTTGAAGAGCATCTTGATATGATTCATCATGCTTTGGGTGTTTTTGTTGGTGTAGATAATGTTGTTTCTTGGGTTGAAGAAGATAAACAAGGGCTTACCCTTGTAATTATGCCAAGGCTAGTAGAAGAAGTGCTAAAAGAGCAAGTGTTCTCTAAGAAACTGCCATTTATATTCACCTCAGCAACTTTATCTACAAACGATTCATTCGAATATTTAGCGACAAGTTTAGGGATAAAAAATTACAACGATTTTTCTGTAGAATCACCATTTGACTATAAAAAGCAAATGGAGTTGTATGCACCTGTTATTAATAATTATCGTGAAAAAATATCCTATGCTAAAAAATCACTTGAAGAAACGAACGGAAAAGCGTTGTTGCTTTTTACTAGCAAAGAAGAACTTCAACAGTTCAAACTTGCAACAATAAAAGATTCAGATTATGCGAAATGGAATATCCTTTTTGAAGGTGATCAGGAGATTAGCAGGTTAATTTCTATTTTTCAAGAGGACACAAATTCCATTCTTTGTGCGTATAGCCTTTGGGAAGGGTTAGATATCCCTGGTGAGTCACTGAAAAATGTCATCATTTGGTCACTACCATTTCCACCAAATGATCCAGTATTCGCTGCAAAACGTAAAGCAGCAAAGGATCCATATATGATGGTGGATCTACCGTATATGCTACTACGACTTCGACAAGGAATTGGTCGCTTAATTCGTACTCATGACGATCAAGGGATCGTTACAATTTTCAAAGAGGAATTATATCGAGATAACGATTTGGTAGGGCGATTGGAAGAAGTATTTCCAAAAGGTATTAATTTAAAGAAAATGCGATGATAGATACTATTTACTTATTAAAAAGAGAAAGGTAATCTAATAAGTGAATACAACAGTGGGGAGAGGATTCATCGTGATAAAAGCAATCTTTTTTGATCTTGATGATACATTACTTTGGGATCAACGTAGTGTTAAGAAGGCATTTGAAGCAACCTGTGAAGTGGCAAAAGAAAAATACAATGTTGATCCGGTTGCTTTAGAAGAGGCAGTTCGCGAAGAAGCACGCAAGTTATACTCAGGCTATGAAACATTTGAATTTACGAAAATGATAGGTATTAATCCATTTGAAGGTTTATGGGGAAATTTCTTAGATGACCATGATGAATTCCGAAAAATGAAAGATATCGTTCCAACGTACCGTAAAGATGCTTGGACAAGAGGGTTAAAAGCAGTTGGTATTGATGATTCTGATTTTGGGTTAGAATTAGCAGAGCGTTTTCCAGTTGAACGTCATAAGAGCCCGTTTGTATATGAGGAATCCTTTAAAGTACTTGATGAACTAAAAGGAAAGTACAAGCTATTGCTTCTGACAAATGGTTCTCCTGATTTGCAAAACACTAAACTGGAGATTACACCAGAGCTAGTGCCGTATTTTGACCAGATCATAATTTCCGGTGCATTTGGACGAGGTAAACCGGATCCGACAATATTTGAACATGCTCTAGAGAAGATGGAGCTTACAAAAGATGAAGCGATTATGGTTGGAGATAATTTAATGACTGATATCCTTGGTGCATCAAGAGTTGGGATGAAATCAGTTTGGATTAACCGCCACGATAAGGAACGGAATGAAGTTGTACCAGACTTTGAAATTAAGCATTTAGAAGAGTTGTATGAAATCATTGATACATTAAATAAATAAATTTGAACAAAGAAGGGATGAATTGCTCCCTTCTTTTTTATGCTTAAAGTTAAATCTAATTACCGTTGCAGAAGGATATAACTAAGATTGAACCCTTTACACGTCATCAGTTTAGGTATAAACTGATGACGTGTAAAGTTTTGAACTAGAGTAGAAGCTAAGTGTTAGAATGATCATAATTAAGGGACAACGCTTGGACTTTATTCGAAATAAGATGTTATCAAAGCTCAGTTCCATTAGGGAAAGGAGGACTGCTTTTGTCAGAGAAGAACCTTGGAACATCGAAAGATACCAGACTTGGATTGCTATTATGGTTTCGTATTGCCCGTTTTTATCATCAAAGTAATCGATTATCAACTCAACACTTAAAAAAATGGGGATTAACAATTGCTCAATTTGATTTACTTATTCAAGTTAAAACGCATCAACCTTTGTCTCAACAAGAATTAGCTGATAAGTTACTTGTGAGTAAAGGCAATATTACGCAAATGCTCAAAAAGATGGAAAAGGTAGGTTGGATCCAGAGGAAGCAAGAGTGGAGAACAAAGCTAATTAGCTTGTCAGACAAGGCCGAACAGCTCTTAGAAGAAGTAGTACCACAACAAGAATGGTTTCAAGCTGCCCAATTTTCTACTCTTAAAAAGGCCGAACAAAAACAATTGCTTAATTTGTTAAAAAAACTTGAAGTTGCTGAGCAAGATGAAACCGAACGCTTATGTGTAGAAAAGGAGTGACAAAGATGGACTTAAAGCCATTACTAGGGCAACATCATGTGTCAGCGATTACAGCGAACGCGAAGGAAAATTACCACTTTTATACAAAAGTACTTGGACTACGATTGGTGAAAAAAACGATAAATCAAGATGACACATCGGTATATCATCTATTTTATGCAGATGAAAGAGGAAACCCTGGAACTGATTTAACGTTCTTTGAAATCCCACATGCAGGTCAGACCTATTACGGAACCAATAGCATTTCATTAACGTCGTTACGAGTTGGTAGTGATGAAGCAATTTCATATTGGAAAAAACGCTTAGAGGAATATCAAATTGATCATGATGATATTACATTGAAGTATGGACGTAAAACCATTTCATTTCGTGACTTTGAGGGGCAACGTCTTGAACTTGTCTCGGATGAAACCAATAAAGGGATTGCCGGTGGGAAACCATGGGACAAGAGCCCAGTCCCTGTAGAATATGGAATTATCGGTCTTGGCCCTGTGAGATTAACCGTTCCGAAAGCAGAAATTACAGCAAGAATTTTGACTGATGTATTGGGCTATAAGGAAAAAGTATCTTATCAATCTTCTAGTGGGGACGACTCTTTCATTCGGGTTTTCGAAACGGGTGAAGGAGGAACGGGAGCGGAGATTTTCTTAGAAGAGCGTGCGGATCTTCCTAGAGAACGCCCAGGAAGAGGAAGTGTCCACCATGTTGCTTTTCGGGTAGAAACAGAAGAAGAGTTAAAAAAATGGGTTGCTTATTTAAAAGAACTTCGTCTACCTAATTCAGGTTTTGTTGAACGATATTATTTCCGTTCTCTTTATTTCCGTGAACCAAACGGTATTTTGTTTGAACTTGCTACAGACGGACCGGGGTTTGAAGGGGATGAATCATTTGAACACTTAGGTGAAACTCTCTCGTTACCACCGTACTTTGAATCGGACCGTGCTCAAATTGAAGCAAAATTAAAACCATTAGGTACAAAGGAGTAATGCTAGATGAAACATATATTTACTGAAGGAAAAAAGTCGGATGCACCAACATTATTATTGTTACATGGTACGGGGGGAAATGAGCATGACTTGCTTCCTTTAGCCGACATGATTGCTCCAGATTCAAACATTCTGAGTGTACGAGGAAACGTATTAGAAAATGGAATGCCGAGATTCTTTCGCAGACTTGCTGAAGGTGTATTTGATGAAGAAGATTTGATTTTTAGAACAAAAGAGTTGAATGATTTTGTGACAGATAGTGCAAAAAAATATGGGTTTGACCGTAAAAAAGTAATAGCGGTTGGCTATTCAAATGGAGCTAATATTGCAGCAAGTATGATGTATCATCATGAGGATGCATTATATGGAGCAATTTTATTCCATGCAATGGTTCCGCGACGTGGAGTAAAGCTTCCTAGCTTATTAGGAACATCGGTATTCATCGGTGCCGGAAAGCGTGACCCACTCATTCCATTACCAGAAACTAAGGAATTAGCGAAAGACCTAGAAAATGCCCAAGCAAATGTTACTGAATTTTGGGTGGAGGGTGGTCATCAACTCGTTCGAGAAGAGGTTGAAAAAGCAAAAGAGTGGTATGAGGATACTTATCAGTAAAATCTAAGAATGTCATAGTAAAGGAACGGATAAAGAACACCCCTATCCGTTCCTTTATTAAATTCCTTTTACCATAATTTCACGTACCTCATGTAATCGCTGTTGAGCTTCAATTAAACGTGTAAGTGTCGCTTCTTCATGCTTATTTATTAATAGCCTTTCTAGTTCCACTTCTAATTCAGCTAACTCCTTTTGTAAAAAAGAAAATTCAGTCGGGTCATTTTCACGTACCATTTTCACTTCCATTAATTCCGTTAATGCACGGTCTACAGTTGTTTGTATGCGGTAAATGCATTCTTCAATATTATCTTGCAAAGCCATAAAGTAACCCCTTTATCTTTTTTATTGTTAAGGTGTGTCATTATTCGTTGTTTATACGAGACAAAGGAAGGAAAAGAGGATACTGGCATAACTTTATGGAAGTATGTATATATCATTTTATAGGCAATAATAAGTTTTTGAATAATTAAATGTGCAAGAGGAGTGAGCTGATGAGCAAAAACTCAGATTGGCAAAAGGAACAACAACGCGTGGATCTTGTTGTTGGTGAAATAAAAGAAAGAGAGCAAGTTATAAAAGAGAAGCTTGGAACAATAAAAGAAGATGTCATTGATATTCGAAAAAAGTTTTGGGATGATGTAACGGTCAATTTTGATAATGCCGAGGAAGCAGCTGAGACGCATGCGAGTATAAAACAACAGGCAGAATTAATGTCTGAAAGAGAGAGAAGTCACCAACATGACTTAAAACAGCTAAGAAGCTTACATAAATTAAAGGAATCACCTTATTTCGGAAGAATTGATTTTTTAGAAGAGGGAGACCACGAAGCCGAGAAAGTATATATCGGAACAGCTTCGTTCGTTGACAAAAATGGAGTTGACTTTTATGTATACGATTGGCGGGCTCCTGTGTCTAGTTTGTATTATGATTATGGGCCCGGATCTGGAGGGTATGAAACTCCATCAGGGACGATTTCAGGAGAGATAGAGACTAAGAAGCAATACATTATACGTAATGGCACTATTGAACATATGTTTACAACCGGTATTACAATTGGTGATGAATTGCTCCAAGAAGTATTAGGTGGCCATTCCGATTCACATATGAAGAGCATTGTTGCAACAATACAGAAAGAACAGAACCAAATCATTCGAAACGATCGTGGTCGCTTGTTAATTGTTCAAGGTGTAGCGGGCAGTGGCAAGACCTCTGCAGCATTGCAACGTGTTGCCTATTTATTATATCGATTTCGAGATACGCTTGAGGCAGACCAAATTGTATTATTTTCGCCGAATCCGCTATTTAATAGCTATGTCTCTACCGTTTTACCGGAATTAGGAGAAGAGAATATGCAGCAGACAACGTTTCAAGCGTATTTGGAGTACCGACTCGGTAGGGACTGGCTTCTGGAAGACCCCTTTAATCAAATGGAGTATGTATTAACGGCTACGGATGAACCGGCTTATGAAGAGCAGATCGAAAGTATAAAATTGAAATCTTCTTTAGAATACATTCAATTAATTGATCAATATATTGACGGGCTCCAGAAAGAGGGACTGATTTTTACAGATATAATGTTTAAAGGGAATGTTTTAATTTCAAAGCAAACGATTAGTAACTATTTCTATGAATTAGACGAGTCTATTTCATTTCCTAACCGGTTTACAATATTAGTGGAAAGGTTATTAAAAGAAGTTAGACAATTTGAACTTGAAGAACGGAAGGCAGAATGGGTCGAACAAGAGATCGATTTATTGGATAATGAAGTATTGCAAAAGGTACATAACAAAGTCCAACGAGAAAAAAAGAAGGACATTGATTCATTTTATGAGTATGAACGAGAACAAGAAATCTTAAAAGGGTTAGTAGTAAAGAGGAAATTAAAACGAGTTCGGCAACACATTCAAGATCTGCACTTTCTTTGTGTGATCGAAATGTATTTACAATTTATGAAAAAGAAACTTCCATCAAAGCTCTATCTACAATCTGAAAGGAAAATTCGGAATTCCATCTTTCCGTATGAAGATGGAACACCATTTCTGTATTTAAAAGGGAAACTAGAAGGCTTCCAAGTGAATGCATCGATTCGTCATGTGTTTATTGATGAAGCTCAAGACTATTCTCCTTTTCAATTTTCTTTTATTAAAAACATGTTTCCTCGAGCCAAACTAACGGTCTTAGGTGATGTGAATCAGTCGATTTATGCGCACTCGAATAGAAACAGTTTTTCTTCTCTTGAGTCGTTATATCTATCTAGTGAGATTGAAAGATACGAATTAACACAAAGCTACCGATCCACTAGGCAAATCATTGATTTTGCTAAGCAAATTATCCAAGCTGATATTGACCCTTTTAATAGAGAGGGAAATAAACCAACAGTTTTTAAAGCTTCCATGATGAATCAAATGAATGATAAGGTAATTGAACGGGTGATCGAACTTACCAAACAATATTCGACAATAGCGATTATTTGTAAGACAGCACTTGAAAGTGAAAAACTGTATGGGGAAATTAAAGGGAAGTTAGAAGTACGGTTGATGAAGAAAGATTCAACGGGATATGAATCAGGTGTGTTAATTATTCCTTCATATTTAGCAAAAGGAGTAGAGTTTGATGCAGTCGTTGTATACAACGCTTCCGAACATTCTTATTACAAGGATAGAGAACGGAAACTTCTTTACACGATTTGTACAAGGGCAATGCACTCGTTAGATCTCTTTTATGTTTCTAAAATGAGTTCGCTGCTAAATACCATATCACAAGATACTTTTATAGAACAAAATTGTTAGATGTTTTTGAAGGTAGACGGATAATTAAAGTTATAGCGAAGAAAACAAGGAGGAATAGAAATGGTACTAAGTTTACAAGCAACCACGACATTACATAATGGTGTCAAGATGCCTTGGTTCGGTTTAGGTGTATACAAAGCAGAGAATGGTGAAGAAGTGATCGAAGCAGTGAAATCAGCAATTAAAGCTGGATATCGAAGCATCGACACTGCAGCTTTTTATCATAATGAAGAAGGGGTTGGCCAAGCTATCAAGGAATCGGGGATATCTCGCGAAAACCTTTTCATAACTACAAAGGTGTGGAACTCTGATCAAGGATACGACTCAACAATTAAAGCTTTTGAAACAAGCCTTAAAAAGCTCGATCTAGATTATTTAGACCTTTACCTTATTCACTGGCCAGTAGAAGGAAAATATAGAGAAACGTGGAGAGCTTTAGAGAAGCTTTATAATGATGGTCGTGTTAAAGCGATCGGTGTAAGTAATTTTCAAGTTCATCATCTGAAAGACTTGTTAGAAAGCTCGGTCGTTAAGCCTATGGTCAACCAGGTAGAATATCATCCAAGTTTAACGCAAAAGGAATTGCATGCTTTTTGTAAACAGGAAGGAATCCAACTAGAAGCGTGGTCACCATTAAAGCGAGGTGGATTGTTTAACAATCCAATCATTAAGGAAATTGCGACTAAATATGGTAAGTCTCCTGCGCAAGTAATTTTACGTTGGGACCTACAGAATGAAGTAGTGACGATTCCGAAATCGGTAAAAGAACAAAGGATTATAGATAATGCCAACATTTTCGATTTTTCGTTATCTCAAGCTGATGTGGAATTAATTGATTCATTAAACCAAAATGAGCGTATTGGTCCAGACCCTGATAATTTTGATTTTTAATAAAAAGCACTAAGAGGAGAAGTTATTTACTGTTTTTATGTATCGTTTTTTTGAACCAAGAGAAAATAAAAGTGTAAAAAAATTTCTCGGAGGTTATTATGAAGCGATTACATGTATTGATGGTAGCAGTTGTACTAATGACGATCTTCTCTGTCCAACCTTCAGCGGATGCTGAAATTAAAATGTTTAATGAACCACCGTTTTCTCATTACAAAGTTTCACGAGGAGATTCATTTTGGTTTATTGCACAGCGTTATGGTTTGGACTACCGTGAATTAATGAGGTTAAACCCAGATGTCGTTCCTACTAACATGCAGGTAGGAGAAGTTATTCGTTTAAAGCCTGAAGCATCACACCATAGTGCATTTGAAGATCAAGTTGTTGCTTTGGTGAATCAAGAAAGAAGACAGCGTGGTTTAAACCCACTTCAACATCGCGCTGACGTGAAAAATGTTGCTCATAAAAAAGCAGAGGATATGATTAACTCTAACTATTTTTCACATAACAGTCCTAACTATGGCTCGCCTTTTGATATGCTGCGAACGTTCGGTATTAATTATCAAGCAGCTGGAGAAAACATAGCTAAAGGTCAAACAACACCAGAGCAAGTAATGAGAGATTGGATGAACTCACCTGGCCACAGACAAAATATATTGAAACCGGAATATGATACAATTGGCGTTGGCTTTTATCATGGTGCGTGGGTTCAAATGTTTATAAAAGCTAGATAAAAGGAAAAACCAGAAGGTACCCTAGAGGCTGATCCACTTAATGTGGTCTCTATGGGTACCTTCTTTTTTCTAGCCCCTTTAAATAAAGGATTTTCTGTTAGAAACAGCGAATTATTATTAGGGAGACTAGGGTTTGGGGGTGTGAAAATGTACATTGAAATTGAACCGAATAGTTTTATTTTCAATCTTACAGTAGCCACTATTCTCTGTGCGGTGATCGGATTAGAACGTGAATTAAAGCGAAAACCATTAGGGTTAAAAACCTGTGTAGTTATTGGGATTATGAGTTGTTTGCTTACATACGTTTCGATTACTGGAGCTGAACTTTATTCTGCAGCTTATAGTAAGCCGATGGACCCTTTACGGCTTGCGGCACAAATCGTCTCTGGTATCGGGTTTTTAGGTGCAGGAGTTATTTTAAGACGAAACAATGATATGATTTCGGGATTAACGACGGCAGCAATGATTTGGGGAGCTGGTGGAATTGGAGTTGCTTGTGGTGCTGGTTTTTGGCTTGAAGCAGTAGTAGCAACTGTTCTATTACTTATTTGTGTGGAACTCCTACCTTTTCTATTTAAGTTTGTAGGTCCAAAAACGTTAAGGGAAAAAGAATTAAAAGTAAAGATTGTAGTGAAATCTGACGAGGAACTAACTACTATTCTAAAGGAATTGAAGCAACAACAAATGAAGGCTAGAAAAGTTAGGGTAAAGGATTTTGGAGAGCCCCCCATCAAGCAAATGGATCTATTGTTATTAGTTGACGAGAAGATTTATACGACTGATATATACTATGCTATAAAGCAAATGAAACATGTAGATCAAGTTGAAGTTGAATCAAGGTAAGCAGCAGTTATTTTCTCGTTCTGACTATTACACGAGTAGTTTTCCTTACATGAAAAAGATTCTAAAGATACTAATTACGACAGCAATTACACTGATTCCTGTACCTGCTGACCATTTTATTAGCTGTAATTGTTGTTGTTGTACTTTGGTCTCCAATTCTTTTTTTAAAGCAAATTCCTTTTCGGAAACAATATCGTCGACTATTGTATTAACTTCCTCTTTCGTAAGTTGATGTTCGCTTTCTATTTCGATCGCATTTATTTTTGCTTTAATTTCTTTAAGTTTTAATTCTAATTCTTTAAGTTGTTGTTCTTGATCCCCCACTTAAAACCCTCCCAAATATCCATCTTCTTTTAAGTATAGTATTCTGCCGATTTTGTTTTGAGTGTGCTTTTAACTAATGTGAAGTGATCTTTTTCAAGAAACTAGGTGATTAGCCCAAACAAAAAAACACTCTTAACATAAGGTGTAAGTGTTAGCAGGTATTATGAATGTAAAAAGGAGTGTTGTTTGATATGGTAGGAGGATTCTCTTTAATCGTTGTTTTGTTTATTTTATTAGTTATTGTGGGTGCTAGCTGGTTAGGTACTGGGCATGCAGCAGCACCATCTTATGGATATGGATATGGATACGGGCACGGTGGTTGTGGCTGTTAAAATGATTCA
This sequence comes from Halalkalibacter sp. HAAS-P014, assembly GCF_056619965.1. Classification (NCBI taxonomy): domain Bacteria; kingdom Bacillati; phylum Bacillota; class Bacilli; order Caryophanales; family Bacillaceae; genus Halalkalibacter; species Halalkalibacter sp. HAAS-P014. Next base: position 91,210 of record NZ_JBWQTV010000002.1, read on the forward strand.
CAAACTTGTCGAACATTTTGTTCGACAAGTTTTTTTAGTGAGTTTAAATTGAAACCTCGAATAGAATGCTTCTTCAGACATGTGTATATTGAAAATAAGCAGATGCCTTTCTAAATTTGTATTTTCCATAAAGGTTCTATATTTAAATCCACCACAAAGCTGAACCTAACGCTAAACCACCTATAAATCCTAAAGCGATCGGGAATCCGAATCCCCAACCCCAACGAGGTCCCCAGCCCCAGCCGTAACCGAAGCCACCAAATTGTGAACCAGTTGGTTGAAGGTATACGTGGGAGTCTGTTACATGCGTAATCGTTCCTGTATATCTTTTTCCATCAAGGCAAGTGATTGTTACAACCTTACCTTTGTAGCGACAACAAAGATCATAATAACCCATTTTAATCTCTCCTTTCTAAAATTAACAAGCTTTCACTTTTATACTATTTAAAAATCATAAGGTTGTTTGTTAATCGGCCTATGGTTAATGAAATTACGCTTTTATCACGGGAGAACGCGAATGGAAAATGAACATAACATGTAGAGAATAGTAAAGGAGGGGTAAGGGAATGAAAGAATACAGTTACTTAGATTGTCTAGCTGAATTCGGGATTGGAAGTGCGCACCCGGGGGGGATGGCATCAACAATTGGAATACTGCAATCAGAACCAATTAAAGAGCATATGCGCATTTTAGACATTGGGTGTGGTACGGGAGAGACGTCGGTCTATCTGACACATACGTTTAATTGTGCAGTTGATGGTATAGAGAATCACCCAGTTATGCTTAAAAAGGCACAGCGACGATTTGATGATGAGGGGCCATTGCTTAACATAATAGAAGGGTCGATTGAAAAATTACCAATTGATAGTGCGACATATGATTATATTATTTGTGAATCAGTACTAAGTTTTGTAAATTCTAATCAAGCACTGAAAGAATGTTATAGAGTATTAAAAAATAATGGTGTGTTTATAATGAATGAAATGACATATGAAGACAATTTAACAGACGAGGAAATGAAAAGGTTCAAAAAGTTCTATGATATTAAAGAAGTGAATTCCAAAGAAGATTGGCAAGTGAAATTGCTTGATGTGGGATTTTTAAAAGTTGAGAAACTTCGTGTGACGAAGGAAATTGAAGCACAACCTCAAAATGTACATTTGACCCCGAATACAGACCCAAGATTACTGGACATATTAGATGAGCATGAAGCGCTTCAAAAAGAGTTGAAGGGGAAGATTGGAAATGCGATAGTCCGTTGTAGGAAATAATAAGGTGTACATTATGTACACTGTACATAGATCTTTTTTAGATGATTAGTAAGGAAAAATAGTGGATGAGTCAGTTGATGATAGGGGGAAGCGCTTCCAAATAAGAAGGTTATTTTATCTACTGGTGGGGAAGAATGATATTGTGATAAACTAAGTAAGTTGACTTACTTAGTTAGTTTGCGTTACTTTTTATAGAAGAGTAATCGTGTAAAGAGAGGCAGGACGAATGAAAAACATAGATAACCCTAAAACAGCTATTGTACTTTTTGGTGTAACTGGAGATTTAGCAAAAAGAAAATTATTTCCCTCTATTTTTAAATTATATAAAGCAGGGAAGCTTTCTGACCACTTTGCTGTAGTTGGTGTTGCAAGAAGAAACTGGTCAGATGAGATATTACGTGAAAATATTAAAAGTTCATTACCGACTGATGAGGCAGAGGAGTTAATTGAGGAATTTTGTTCTCATTTCTATTACCTCCCTTTTGATGTGACAGATAAAGAATCGTATCGTGAGCTTGACACGCTACTTGGACAGCTCGATGAACAATATATGATACCAGGGAACCGGATTTTTTACATGGCAATGTCACCAGAATATTTCGGTACTATTGCTTCAAATTTAAAATCAGAAAAGTTGACAGAAACAAAAGGTTGGACAAGACTTATTATTGAAAAACCTTTTGGTCGGGATCACCCATCAGCCGAGAAATTAAACAATGAGATACGACATGCATTTTCTGAGGATGAAATTTACCGTATTGATCATTACTTAGGGAAAGATATGGTACAAAATATTGAAGTGATACGCTTTGCTAACACAATTTTTGAACCGTTGTGGAATAATCAATACATATCAAATATCCAAATTACGTCTAGTGAAACGTTAGGAGTAGAAGATCGTGGAGGCTATTATGAGACTTCAGGAGCTCTTCGTGATATGGTACAAAATCATATGTTACAAATGGTGTCATTGCTTGCAATGGATCCTCCGATTCGTTTAACGACTGATGAGGTCAGAAGTGAAAAAATTAAAGTTTTACGTGCTTTAAGGCATTTTTCTGTTGAAGAAACACCTCAATATTTCGTGAGAGGACAGTATGATACTGGTATTGTTAATGGTGTGGAGGTAAAAGGGTATCGAGAAGAAAAAAATGTAGACCCTAATTCGATTACTGAAACGTATGTTGCCGGTAAAATCTTAATCGATAATCATCGTTGGGCAGGCGTTCCATTTTATATTCGTACAGGAAAGCGAATGAATAAAAAATCAACGAAAATTGTAATTCAATTTAAAGATCGTCCAATGAATTTATATTATAGTGAGAGTTCAAATAGATACTCGAACCTACTAGAAATTTCGATTCAACCTGATGAAGGGATGACCCTTCATTTAAATGGTAAGAAAGTAGGCACATCTGGTGAGACAAATCCAGTACAATTAGATTATTGTAATGATTGTGTTGATACCAATAATACACCAGAAGCTTATGAACGTTTAATCTATGATTGTATTCAAGGTGATGCAACGAACTTTGCTCATTGGGATGAGGTAGATCTCTCATGGAGTTATATTGACACAATTTCAAAAGCATGGGAAAGTAGAGATGTGGAAGTTGCAAAGTACGAAGCTGGTTCAGTTGGTCCAAAGCAAGCAGATCAGTTACTGGCTAATGATGGATTTCATTGGTGGCCATCTTATAATAAAAAATAGGTAAAGGTATAAAGACATGTGGTTTGAATCGCATGTCTTTTATACTGTGAGAGCTGGGAGAGAGGAAGACATGGACAAGAATAAAGTGATGTTAGTTGATGGAATGGCTTTATTATTTCGTTCGTTTTATGCTACGGCGATGAGTGGGTACTTTATGATCAATAGTAGAGGTATCCCAACGAATGCTATACACGGATTTGTGAAACACTTATTTACTGCTGTCAATACGTATAAACCAACACATGTTATTTGTTGTTGGGATATGGGAAGTAAAACGTTTCGTACAGAACTATATCCTGAATACAAGGCCAATAGAGGAGAGCCACCGGTAGAGTTAATCCCACAATTTGATTTGGTTAAAGAAGTAGTCGATGAACTTGATATTCCAAACATTGGTCTAGAAGGTTATGAAGCCGATGATTGTATCGGAACCTTGACAAAAGAACTTAGTGAACATTCTGAGGTCCTAATAGTTACTGGTGATCAAGATATCCTTCAATTATTAGATCAAAACGTATCAGTCATTCTTTTAAAAAAGGGTTATGGAAACTATGATGAGTATAACGAAGAGAAATTCGAGGCTGAAAAAGGGATCACTTCGAAACAGTTAATAGATTTAAAAGCTTTGATGGGAGATAGTAGTGACAATTATCCCGGAGTTAAAGGAATTGGTGAGAAAACAGCAATAAGGCTCCTGCAAACGCATGAAACGGTTGAAGGAATTTTAGAAAATGTCGAATCATTAACGAAAGCACAGCGTAAGAAAATTGAAGAAAATGTTGAAATGCTCCATCTATGTAGACAGCTTGCAACCATACATTGTTCTGTTGATGTTGATTGTACGTTAGAGCAGGCCGCACTTACTATTAATCGAATGAAGATGTCGAAAAAGTTTGAAGAATTAGAGTTGAAAAACTTAGAGAATATTCTTATTTAATTCCTTAAAGTGAGCTTGCCTGATCAGTGGGACAAGCTCATTTTATTTTATTATTTTATATTTTCAGCAATCCATTTATCAGAAGGCAAAAAGAAAGTTAAGATTCCGACTAACGGAAGGGTTACAGCAAATAGTATAGTATTGTTTAAACCAATTATGTCAGCCATTACTCCTAAACCAACAGATCCGATTGCCCCCATGCCAAATGCAAGTCCGACAATTAATCCTGACACCATTCCGATTTTCCCTGGAACCAGTTCTTGTGCGTAGACGACTGAAACAGAGAAACTTGATAAAATAATAAAACCAATTATACCTATTAACGGATAGGCAAGGAAAGCTCCTACGTGTGGAAGCAAAAGAGTGAGTGGTGCTGCTCCAAGCATAGAGAGCATAATCATGTTTCGTTTCCCATAGCGATCTGATAATGGTCCTCCTGCAAATGTACCAATGGCGCCAGCGGCTAAAAAGATAAATAAATAAACTTGTGCCTGACCAATTGTAGCGTGATAATTATCAATTACATAAAAAGCATAGAAGTTTGTAATACCTGCATGGAACCAGGATCGGGCAAAAACTAATAAAACAAGAAGCAAGATAGCTGTGATGATCACTTTGTTGTAACCATTTACTTGTTTAGTCTTTTTCGTTTTCGGGGAAGCTGAAAGGTTTCTCATCGACACTTCATTTGAATACCAGCGAGAAATATAAAGTAACAGGATAATAGCTAAAGCAGCGACGAAAGTAAACCATATCGAACCGAATTGACCGAGTGGAACGAGAATGAGTGCTGTAATTAAAGGTGCGAGAGCTTGACCGGCATTTCCTCCTACTTGATAGATTGATTGGGCCAAGCCACGGCGCCCTCCAGAAGCCATATATGCAACACGAGATCCTTCTGGGTGGAAGGTTGCAGAACCAAGCCCAATAAACAAAACAGATACGATAACAAACCAAAAGGATGGTGCAAAGGCAAGCCCAAGCACACCTATAAATGTAAAACATAGGCCGATTGGCAATGCGTAAGGCATAGATTTACGGTCAGTAATGGTTCCTACCACTGGTTGAATTAGGGAACTGGTAAGGTTCAATGCAAAAGCAATGAGTCCAAGTTGGGTAAATGACAGCCCCATTGAACGTTCTAGAATAGGAAACATTGCAGGAACTAGAGCTTGAATAGCATCATTAAGAAGGTGAACAAAACCGATAATGAGCAAGATACCATAAGCTGTTTTTTGCTCAGGAATTTTCTTGGCGACTTGTGATTGTTGTGCTTGCATTCATCGATTCCTTCTTTCTTGTAAGAAAATTTACTCAATTATAACATGGAAGTTATTGGGTGTAATGAAATATTAATGTACTAGTTAAACACAAAAAAAATCACCATATAGATTGAAATCTTGTATGGTGATTTTTTTATAGAGCCCGTAAATACCTCAACTGCTCATTTTTTACGATTGACTAGCTCGTTTATGTTTCCACATCATGTAGCGATAACGAATCGTACAGCCTATGCAAAAACCGAGTAATGCTATGCCTGCAGCTATTAGAACCATCACAGCAAAAATATACCCCCACAGATCATATCCTAGTGTGAAGAATAATAAAGATAGACCTAAACAAATTGTTGCGATCCATTGATTAAATAACTGCTGATCTCGATCTTCTTGTACATACTCCTTAGTGGGTTTTGTTAAGAATTTTTTTCCTATTTGCATAATTGGATTTTGCTTTGTTGCTAATGTGATAACACCAATAAGAAATGGAATTACTAATACATAAGCCGAGAAAAACAGTGCGATAAGAACCAATATCACGATGAAAAGTTGATTAGCTTGAACTAGTGGTTTTGGTATTCCCATTAAAACACCCTCCTTACTTTTATATTATATACCAACTACTTTATCAATGCAGATACTTATTAAGTTGAAGGATAAGATTTAAATTAAGAATTTATAAGGAATGATTTCAAAATACTTTGGAAATAATAATCTTGGGAAAAGGAGGTGACAAAAATGGCAAAGCGTAATAAAAATAAAAACAAAAATGCAGAAGTGGAAAATGCAAATGTAGAATTTGCTGAAGAAAATGATGCACAAGACTTAGATAATCATAATAACCGTAAAAATCGTAAAAACAACAAATAAAACATAGTAAGAAATCATGAACACATAAGAGAAGACGTTGACATTAAAAATGACTCGAGCTTTGAGTCGATATAAAAGCGTGCACTTTGCGCGAAATTCATTGTAGTGAGTTAGATTTTAAGTTAACTAAGAAAAAGGATGCTATAGGTTCAAAAACCTTTAGTCATCCTTTTTCTGATGGGAAGAAATTATTACCAGGTTTCAAAATACATAACTTTGATCTCCTTACACACGATAACTAGTACAAAGAAAAAAGCGAGGTGATAAACATGGCAAACAACAGCAGCAACAAGCTTGTCGTACCAGGAGTAGAGCAAGCTTTAGATCAAATGAAGTATGAGATTGCACAAGAGTTTGGTGTTCAGCTAGGTTCGGATGCAACTTCTCGTTCAAACGGGTCTGTTGGGGGCGAAATCACTAAGCGTCTTGTACAGCAAGCTGAGCAACAGTTTGGTGGTTTTGAAAAATAAAATATTATGGATATATGTAGCAGCTTGGATTCCAAGCTGCTACTTTCTCAAAATGCTAAAAGGGTGACTTAAGAAAAACTATATTTCTTAAGTCACCCTTTGTTGTAGTGATTAATTATGGTGATGTTCAGAGATCTCAGATAGAGCTTCGCCAGCTTCGTTTTCATAAATATTAACAGTAGCTAAATCACCAATTGCAACCATTCCAACAATTTGGCCATTTTCTACTACTGGTAGACGGCGAATTTGATGTTGTGCCATCATATTAGCTGCTTCGTGAGGATTTGTAGATGGATCGGCAACTGTTAAGTTCGTTGTCATACACTCCTCTACAGAAACGTTGGAGTCTTTCCCATCTGCAGTTGAACGAAGAGTTATATCACGGTCAGTGATAATGCCAGCAAGGGAACCATTTTTCAATACTGGGATTGACCCAATATCGTGTGACTTCATTAAAGAAGCCGCCTCTTGAATTGATTGATCAGAATTAATCGTTACTACGTCTTTAGACATGATTTCACTAATATTTTGTGCCATAGTTAACACTCCTTTCACTTTGAGTATCTCTTACTACCAGACAATTATTCACTAGTTGGTTCAATATTTAATTTGTAACATGATTTTTATTAATAATTGGAAAAAACGTGGTTTTGAACTCCATCAAAAACTAAGCGTTTTAGCTCTTCTTATAAAAATAATAAACCAAAGATGGTAGAAACGGTCAAACCAATAACAACTGGAATGAAACTTTTTCGTACAAGGTCGATGACTGAAATTTTTGCAAAGCCAGCAATTGCAATAATTGGTGACCAAGCAACTAATGTACCACCACCTACCCAAATTGCTCCCATTTGTCCAATCGCAGCTAATGTCGCTGGGTCAACACCGATAGAAGTGGCGAATGCATCAGATAGCGTACCAATAAGTGGAAGGCCTGAAAAACCAGATCCATCTAAACCCGAAATCATCCCTAAAATGAGAATGCCAATCCCAGTTACGAATACATTATCAGGGATTGCATGCTGACTAGCTTCGACTAGATCAAAAAGAAAAGCAGGGGCCGTGTCAGGATCGTCAATTCCTAAAATAGTTGCAGAGAAATCTCCGCTACCCATAAAGAAAAAACCGGCAATGGGGATGACAAGCCCCATCACTTTAAAGGCATACACGAAACCATTTACAAGATGATTACTAACATCTTTTAGCGTTTTACGGTAGTCGTAAAATATAGAGGTCGCGATCATTAAGATGATAGCAATACCACCAATGATTGATGCGCCAGCCCCGTCTTCAATAGGAGGCACAGCATTAGAAAATGTAGCTACAATGACGTAGACGACTATAGCTAAAAATGCTGAAGGGACTACTATTGCAAATAACGTACTATGTTTCCCTTTTTTTATATCTAATTTATCAGTGTTTAACTTACTATCAGAATCCCCACTATTTTCCCAATCAACTAAGTTCTGTTTTGCTGGTGGGACAATCGATTTACGAATCATAAAATAAGCAATTGAAAGAGCAATCACTCCAGTCACGATTGACAAAATAAGGGCCCGGTCTGCAACAGCAGCTGCCTCAATGCCTGATGTAGATGCTGTAAGGCCTGGAGCGACTTGTAGAACAAAGTCTGATGATAGTGCCATTCCATGACCAGCAAGAGAGATTGCTAAGGCAGTACCCATTGGAGACAAGCCTGCTTTAATCGCAACGGGAATGAGTAATGCTCCAATTAGTGGAACAGAAGGTGCCGGCCAGAAAAATAGTGAAATTCCGTAGGTAACGATAACGAGAATCCAAAAGGATAAATGGCCGTTTTTCATCACTTTTTGAAAAGGGATAACCATTTGTTCGTCAGCAGCAATTGATTTTAACGCTTGTAGTAACGCTGTCATAATTGCGATGATTAAAAATATGTTAAACAGTTCTCCTGCAGCTGTTAAACTTGCATTAAAAATAGCCTCGGCCCCACTTAAGAAGGAGCCATTATATATCCAGCCAATTAGAAAGCTCATTACGATAGCTGGAACGACAACATTTTGCCGAAAAAGCATCGTTAAGATAATGATGCATGTTCCGGCTAAATATAACCAATGTGCAATTGTTAATTCCATAGATTCTAATCTCCTTTTTAGGGATTTTAGAAATACAATTACAACGTATGCAGCTGCCTAGAGAAACGTGAAATGGATTTCAAGACAGGTTCAGCAAACAATGATATAATACGAACGGTATTTCGAATGAAATTATAAGAAGTAAGGTGATTCTATGGACTTTTCCATTAACTTTTTATCATTTTTCGTGATTCAAGTTGAAGGACAAGGGGAACAAGCAGATAAACGATTTAAACATTATCAAACGCTAGATGAATACAAATACACAGAGAGTTCATTAAAAGAATTTCTTGACGGAGAATTGATGAAGGTAACAAAGCGTAAAGTTGAACGCAACCCTAAGTCAGAGTCAGTACCAACAAAGGTAGGTCGGTTCATTGTTGAGCCAGGCTATGATTTAGATACAAATCCGAATTACAATTTATTTCATCGCATTCGTTCAGCTGAATCTACAGATGAATTCAGAAAAAGTAGTGAAGAGTTAGTGCGTGCCTACATGGATACAAGCGCGATACGTGGTGGAGCTTTACTCGTTATTCGAGCTAAATTCAATAAATATTTCGATGAACCATTTGTATTTGTTTTAAAATGTGATTTTGAACAAAAAGTAGCGACGATCACAGATGAAAAAACAATGATTCAAAACGTAGAACGAGCGATAACGACTAAAAATATGAAATCGATTCAATACCCCTACATGCCAGAAGAAGGCATGCTGGAAGAATGGGAGTTGAAAATCCATCAATCATCTCATGCGAGGTATTTTGAAGATTTCTTGAAATTCGTTGAGTACCACCAATCCGTACCTGAGATTGTCAAAACGCAGGTAGTACAAATGGCTCAGCAGCACATTGCTGAAACGTACCAAGAGGAAAGCCCTGAACGGATTCAAGAGGAAGAATACATTGAAGCATGGTCGAACACCCCTGTTCGGGAAATGCAGGAAAAGTGGACACCTGATCAGGTCGTAGAGGCATCAGCACCAATCATCGAACATCAGCCAGAGATTCCGTTAAAGCTCAAGCTTGACCACATTGATGTCAAAGCAATGCTGTCTGATTTCGGTGAATCGCTTCATATTGCTAAGGTAAACGGGAAGTATGTCATTGTAATTGAAGGGGATGCGTTTACGTTTGAAAAGGGAGTATCGCCAGTGGAGTTTTTGAAACCAGAGCCATTGGATGAGGTGTTGAAGAAAGTGGGGAGGTAGGTAAAGGTGGTTTTAAGCTAAAACTTATATGATTTGTGACCAACACCTGTAATTTTTGCAGGTGTTTCTTATTGTCTATTGAGGGGGTGAAATTCGAGTCATAACCTTAAGTTATGACTCCTTTCTCAGTTAAGGATAGTCGATACAACTATCGAAATTGTCAGGTCTGCAACGTTTCAATCGGTCTATCACTTTTAATATTCCTTTAATTACTCCGTATCTTTGAATCGAAAGAATAGCGTATTGAGAGCATGTTGGATAAAATCGACATTTCGTTTTAAAGTTTTTTCGTGGTGAAATCCATTTTTGATAAGCTTTAATACATAGGACTATAAAATTTTTTATCATTTTAATCTACCTCGTGTACGATCTGTTCTTTTTTAATAGCTTTCGAACTACATTTAGGACACTTATCTAAATCCTGCACTACCTTCATGTTCTTTTCTGGAATGAACAATGCTGGTATGCACCCTGTACAGCACATCATGTTTTTCCCTGTATTACTCATTTCGTTTCCTAAGTTTTGTAACTTTTCACCGAAGTTTTTTGTAACATCTTCTTTTCCGTAATACCAAACATTCCCACAAGCTTTACAGGTACATTTTGTTTCTTGTATTTTTTTAGTCATGAACTTCACCTCTAAAACGGCATTTCGGTTATTGTTCAAATTAATTTCTTTACGTATACTAGTAATTTTTTTACTTTCTTACAGAAAATACAAAAGTGAGATATGAATTTCAAAAGCAAATTATCCAAATTAATAAAAGTGTGAAGAAATAATAAAAGAGGTAACCTGATTAAGGTAATGGTTAAAATATTTATTCTATTCTTCTTATTAATTTCACTCAATGCATGTGGCGAAGCGGAAATAAGTCCTGTGGAACAAGAACAAGTGGAAAAAGAAAACGCTGCTGAAGAGCTTCAAGATGAATTGGATGAAGTAGAAGAAGAGCCAGAAGATGAAGAAGAAACGGAAGAGAATTTATCGATTGGAGAAAGTGTTAATTTCAATGATATTGTTATTACTTTAAATGATGTTGTATTTAGTCAAGGAAACGACTGGGAAACACCTAACGAAGCATCTTTCCTATTGGCTGACTTCACCATAGAGAATACATCTGATGAAAGCTATAATGTTTCATCCATGATGAATTTCGCTGTCTATGATGAAGAGTATTATAAACATACAACTACTAGTTATACAGATGCAAAAGGAAGTATGGACGGTGAGATTGGACCTGGAAGAACATTGCGTGGAGAAGTTGCGTTTGATGTGCCAGAAAGTCCATATTATGACGTGGTTTTTGAAGAGCCTTTTACGAATGGACAAGCCATTTGGGTAGTTGAATCTTAAAATAAGAAACTCCATCTCATTTGGACTGAGGTGGAGTTTTTAAAGCCGGAGTCTAACTTTGAAGTTTTTGCTTTAAAGGTTTTAAAGCATTAATAAATTCTTGTGCTGAATGATATTTGTCTGTATCAGTTGGGTTTAGAGCTTTCCACAAGGTTTTCACTAGTTCTTCATTTTTTATGTTTAAATTAGATGTCTCTTTAGGTCTAACTCCTTTCATTAAGAAGATACACATCAGTGCAGCATATTTAATATCTTTTAAAATTGTATTTTCACTATTAATTTTTTTTGCAACATTAAAGTCTATTAGTTTGATTGTTTTAGGGTTATCATCTTTCACCATAATATTTTTGGGTTTAAGATCATTATGTGTGTAGCCAACTTGGTGAAGTTGTTTAAGGGCCATTAAAATATTAATTGTAATTTCTACACTAATTTTTTCGGATCTTTTTTTGTTTGGGTAGTTGTTATAGGTATCACCATCGATAAACTCCATTTCTAGATAGGCAACACCATGATCTATACTAAAATCATAAAAAGTAGGTAAATATTTTGAATTAGCATATTGCTTCATAATAGAAGCCTCTTTTTTAGCCATTGAAACTCTCTTTGTTTTCTTTATTGCAACCTTTTTGTTTTTTTGGGGATCAAAAGCACTGTAAACTTGACCATATGCCCCTTTTCCAAGTATTTTTTTGTCGACAATATAATGTTTATATTTCAGAAACATTCCCCTCCATTAATTATTTGTTTAAGCGTTAAAGGTAAAGTATTATTTATCCTACGTTTGCTTTAACAACAACAATACACAATTTACACACTTAGCTGAAACAAGTGATCTTTTTCCTTTATGTCGAATATGTTGTAAATAAAGGGGCGAGGAAAATGATCCTGATAAAAAGCATGATAGCGATGCTAAGAAAGAATTTAAAGTCGGACCAACTGAATTACTTTGACACTATGCACTTTAAATCAATTGGTTACACAGAATTTCTGAAAAAGAATAAGCAAAAAAGGAATTTCTGATAATTTATAGAAAATGTGCCAACTAAAGAAATAGTTATGAGGGGCTGTCTCAAAAGGTTGTTTTTTACCTTTTGAGACAGCCCCGAAGCAATGAGCTAAGACGTCGCAATCTTTTAAGCCAGTTATGAGTGGGTTTCTTATAGCAGGCGTGCGACGAGCGTGCCATTGCCATTCATTCAGAAGATTGTTCGTTTTTTACCTTTTGAGACAGCCCCTATAACCTTGTCGTTAAGCTGAAATTACATAAGTCGTAGCTTCCACTTACATTTAAGTTAATTATTTCCTTTATGAAATACAAAATAGTTGGTATGATAAAAGTTGGTAAGATAAAAGACAGGAGTGTGATTAAGTTGGCAAAAATTGTTATTATTTCAGGTGGACCTTCAAAAACAACTAGGTTAAAAGGAATTATTGATTATGCGAGCAGCTTTCTTAATGAGAAAGGCTTCTCTGTTGAGGAATTACACGTAATCGACATTCCAGCAGAAGATTTAATTTTAGCTAAGTGGGATAGTGAACATATTAAAGCTGCAAACGCTAAGGTAGCGGAAGCTGATGCGATTATCGTTGCAAGCCAAGTGTACAAAGCATCATTCACTGGAATTTTAAAAACATACTTAGATTTATTACCACAAAAGGGTCTCGAAAATAAAATTGTCCTCCCACTAATGCTTGGTGGAACAATGGCTCACTTACTAGCAATCGATTATAGTTTAAAACCAGTATTGTCTTCGTTGGGAGCGCAAAATATAATCAAGGGTGTGTTTACCTTAGATACTTGTGTGGTGCGCGGTGAAGACGGAAGTACGTCTATTGAAGATGAGGCAAAAGCTAGATTAGAGAAGTCTTTTGATGATTTAGCAAAAGAGCTTAAGAGAACTGTACAATAGGACAAACTAGGATCTGGATTGTTCAATGGAATGACTAACTACATAAGGGTATAAATCAGAAATGATTTATACCCTTTTTTATTTTGTATGAAGTTACCAAGTGTCTTCATTAAGCAAGCTTGGTGGCTTGATTCCTTTTAAGCTTTTTGTTAAATTCTCAGCTGCTAGTTTTGACATATTAAATTCACATTCAGTTGTCGACGAACCGATATGTGGTAACGTGACGATGTTTTGTAGTTTCAAAAGAGGGTTCTTAGGATCGGTTGGCTCTTTCGTATATACATCAATGCCTGCTGCATGAATTTCACCATTCTTTAAGGCGTAGTAAAGTGCTTCTTCATCGACATTTTTGCCCCGTGAACCATTGATAAAAATCGCCGTTTGTTTCATTTTCTTGAACTCATCAGTACTGATCATTTTTTCCGTTTCCTTGTTAGCTGGAACCATTAAACAGACAAAGTCAGATTGTGCCAATAGTTGATCTAATTCACTATAGCTAGCTTTATATTTTCTTTCTACTTCTTCATTTCTTCTCCGGTTATGATAAAGAATGTTCATTCCAAAACCGAAATGAGCTCTTTGGGCGATAGCAGAACCAATATTACCCATCCCAATGATCCCTAACGTTTTGTGATGGACATCTACCCCGTACTGCTCAGGTTGTAAGGAAATATCCCATTTTCCTGATTTTACATAGTGATCGAGCTCAGGAATCCGTCTTGCTGCAGCAATTATCATGCCAAAAATGGCGTCGGCAGTTGTATCATCCAGAACTCCTGGGGTGTTTGTTGCCAGGATTTTTCTTTTTGTCAATTCTTCAATGTCTAAATTGTCGTAGCCGACGGAAACATTAGAGACTATTTTAAGGTTAGGTGCACGGTCTAATAAGGCTTTATCAACTTTTAGCGCAAGCCCTATGATACCTACTGCCTCTTCTAGGGCTCTATCAAAATGTGGATCACCAATATATTCATGGTTTTTAAATGTTGTAACATCAAATTCTTTTTCTAATTCTTTAACGACTCGGTCATCGACTCTCATATAGACAATGATTTTAGGCTTCATAAGAGTTCCTCCTATCCTACATATTCCATAAAAGATTAACATAAAGTGTGGGGTGAAACCATTATAAGTGGGCACGAATCGATATGACTAAAACGTTTTGTTCAGAAAACTCTTTCTTTATTACTGTTCTTGTTATATACTGGAAACGAAATCAAAAAAATAATAGAAATAACTAGGGGAGTCCAAATAGCTGGGCTGAGAAACAAGAGCGTTAAAGATTGTTGACCCTTTGGACCTGATCTGGCTCATACCAGCGTGGGGAAGTTTATTAGTCATCATTTTATGAATTTACTTCTTTAATTAGCCGGGTCCAACCACATTTGTGGTTCCCGGCTTTTTTGCGTATCTACATACTTCCTTCTTGTGTTCTAGATCTCGTCCTTTCTATTAAAAAAAGGAGAGAATATAATGTCCACATCTTCATTGAACGAGAAAAACATTTCGATTATGTCCAGTTTTGAAGGTAGTAAAAAAGTATATGTTGAGGGATCGAGACCAGATATTCAAGTTCCAATGCGTGAAATTGAATTAAGTCCTACAACGGGAACGGTTGGAAAAGAGGCGAACCCACCTGTAAGAGTTTATGACACGAGTGGACCGTATACTGATGATACTTACCAAGTTGATATTACTAAAGGTTTGCCTACAGTGCGAAGAAGATGGATTGAAGAGCGTAGTGATGTTGAAGAATATGAAGGTCGAGAAAGTAAGCCTGAAGATAATGGTTATGTAACAGAGGGTGATTCTCGTGCGAATGATAATGTATTCCCAAGCTTGAAACGGAAACCACTACGTGCGAAAAAAGGCAAGAATGTAACACAATTGCACTATGCAAGACAAGGAATTGTAACGCCTGAGATGGAATTTATCGCGATTAGAGAAAATGTAGATCCAGAGTTTGTAAGAGAAGAAGTGGCAACAGGCAGAGCAATTATTCCATCTAATATTAATCACCCAGAAACGGAGCCAATGATTATCGGGCGCAATTTTCACGTGAAAATAAATGCGAATATTGGGAATTCTGCGGTTTCCTCATCGATAGAAGAAGAAGTGGAAAAGATGACTTGGGCGACTAGATGGGGCGCTGATACAATGATGGATCTCTCAACAGGGAAGAACATCCATACAACAAGGGAGTGGATTATTCGTAACTCAGCTGTTCCAGTTGGGACGGTTCCTCTTTATCAAGCATTAGAAAAGGTTAAAGGAATTGCTGAAGACTTAACATGGGAAGTTTATCGAGATACATTAATAGAACAAGCCGAACAAGGAGTTGACTATTTTACGATTCATGCAGGAGTCCTCTTGAGATATGTACCATTAACTGCAAAACGTTTAACAGGAATTGTCTCACGTGGTGGGTCGATAATGGCACAATGGTGTTTATATCACCATCAAGAAAACTTTTTATATACACATTTTGAAGAGATATGCGAAATTATGAAAACGTATGATATTGCTTTTTCGTTAGGTGATGGTTTGCGTCCTGGTTCCATTGCTGATGCCAATGATGAAGCACAATTTGCTGAACTCGAAACGCTAGGAGAATTAACGAAGCTTGCTTGGGAACATGATGTACAGGTAATGGTTGAAGGTCCAGGGCATGTTCCGATGCATTTAATCAAAGAAAATATGGATAAACAGTTGGAAATGTGCCACGAAGCTCCATTTTATACATTGGGACCTTTAACGACTGACATTGCACCAGGTTATGATCATATTACATCAGCGATTGGTGCAGCGATGATCGGCTGGTTTGGTACAGCGATGCTTTGTTATGTGACACCTAAAGAGCATTTAGGTTTGCCAAATCGTGAAGATGTCCGTGAAGGGGTCATTACGTATAAAATTGCCGCCCACGCAGCTGATTTGGCCAAAGGACATCCAGGGGCACGCGTGCGTGATGATGCTCTGTCTAAAGCTCGCTTTGAATTCCGTTGGAGAGATCAATTTAAATTAGCATTAGATCCTGAAAGAGCATTGGAATATCATGATGAAACTCTGCCTGCAGAAGGAGCAAAGACCGCCCATTTTTGTTCAATGTGTGGACCGAAGTTTTGCAGTATGAGAATTTCCCATGATATTCGTCAATTTGCAAAAGAGAATGACCTCGAGACTAGCGAAGCCATTGAAAAAGGAATGAAAGAAAAAGCCGAACAATTTAAGAGTTCAGGAGGTTCGATCTATCAATAAGGTTTTTTTAGGGAGATTTTAATGCAAATAGTGTATAAAAAGAATAGAAGCATTATATTGTAAATACATCCGAGCTAGAGAAAAAGAATCAAACTTTTTTCTCTAGCTTTTTGATACTTAAGGAAAATGTAGTAACATATACCATATAAGTATACACGCTTAGCCTGAAGGGAGTTTGATTAAATGGCAACATATAAGTCTAGGGATGAAGTGCCGTTACAAGAAAAATGGAATTTGGATGATATTTATTCAGAAATGTCACAATGGGACCAGGACTTTCAATCGGTCGAAGAGAGGGTTGGACGTTTAAAAGCCTTTGACGGAGAAATTACTAATGCTACGTCTTTGTATGAATATTTGGTTTTAACAGAGGAAACGAGCTACACCTTCAAAAAGCTTTATGTATATGCCATGCTACAAGGGGACCTTGATACAAGAGACTCAAAAGCACAGGCATTGTTAGATCGAGCAAAAGCACTTGGTGTAAAACTTAGTTCAGCGACATCGTTTTTTATGCCTTTCTTATTGAGCTTAGACGAAAGTACGCTAAGAGGATATATAAAAGAAGTAGATGGCTTATCATATTTTGAAGAAGATTTATTAGAATCTTTCCGTTATAAAAAACATGTCCTTACAAAGGAGAAAGAAGAGGTTCTTTCTGATCTAGGAGAAGCTTTATCTGCTCCAAGCAGTACGTTTGGTATGATTAATAATGCTGATATTAAATTTGGCGAGGTTACTAATAAAGAGGGAGAAAAGGTCGAACTGACTAGAGGGATGTACTCAAAATTAATAGAAGATGAACAACGTGATACACGTCGTGAGGCTTATAAAGCATATTACAAACCATATGTCCAGTTGAAAAATACGATCGCATCTACTCTATCTTCTGCGATCAAAAACAATGTAACCTTATCAAAAATGCGTCAGTACCCATCAGCTTTAGAAAAATCTCTTTTCTCAGACAATGTTCCTAAGGAAGTGTATGATAACTTAATTGAGTCAACAAAAGCAAATATTGAACCATTGCATCGCTATGCAAAGATTCGTAAAAAGTTGCTCGGACTTGATGAGTTACGGCAGTATGATTTAAACGCTCCTTTGGTAAAGGATGTCAAAGAAGACATTTCTTTTGATGAGGCATATGAAACGATGCTAAAAAGTTTAGAACCTCTTGGCAAAGAATACGTCGATACGCTTCGTAGCTTTAAAGAGAAACGTTATTTTGATGTGAGAGAAACACCTGGTAAGCGATCTGGAGCCTATAACTTAGGACTGTATGGCGTACATCCATTTGTGTTATTAAATCATCAAGATGACCTTGATAGCTTATTTACACTTGTTCATGAATGTGGTCATGCTATGCATTCATGGTATTCTTCCAATCATCAACCACAGATCACGGCGGGTTACTCGATCTTTGTTGCGGAAGTTGCTTCTACCGTGAATGAAGTATTGTTAATTCGGTATTTGTTGAAGACAACAGAAGATGAAAAGATGAAGAAGCATTTGCTTAATCATTTCATTGACAGTTTTAGAGGTACTTTATTTACACAAGTGATGTTTGCTGAATTTGAAAAGGTGACTCACGAAAAAGCAGAAAATGGTGAACCGTTGAATGCCGATGTCTTTAACGAGATATATGAGTCTATTTTTAGAGATTTTAATGGCGATGAAATTGTCTTCGATGAAGAAGTGAAATACGGTTGGTCGAGAATCCCTCATTTTTATCGTCCGTTTTATGTTTATAAATATGCAACCGGCTATGCATCTGCCATTCACATTGCCGACCAACTTCTTGAAGGCAAACCTGAAACGCTTGAAACGTATCTCACATTTCTAAAAAGTGGGAGTTCCGATTACCCATTGGAATTACTAAAAGGCACTGGAGTTGATTTAACAAAGCCAGAACCGATTCAAAATGCATTAGCGATATTCGGACAATTGGTTGATGATTTTTCAAAATTATAAAATTTGAGATCGCACGCTACTTGTCCTGAAAGAAGAAGCTAACTCCTTTCAAGGCTTTAAAAAAATATTTGACTATACTCATGTCATCGGGGATGTTCTAAAAGGAAAAGTCAACCTTTTGGAACATCCCCTTTTTGCAATGATAAGCGATTTCCAGGTATGAATTTTTGAATTCAATCGCATCTTAAAATAGACGAAGGGATAGTGTGTTGATATAGTTCAATTGTTTCGTTTTTTCCTTCATGTAGAGCTTGTTATTTGAATAATAAAGGATGTGTTATGGCTATTGGCGACAAAGGGTAAGGGGTTAGTCATCGTAGCGATAGGATCGGTCCCTCTTATAATGACGTTGGGCAATTCAATGCTCATACCAATCTTACCAAGGATGGAAACGGAATTAGGAGTAACGGCATTTCAAGCTAGCTTAACAATTACCATCTTTTCAATAACGGCTGCTATTGCAATTCCAATTCTTGGATATATGTCAGATCGCTTTTCGAGAAAAACGATCATTGTTCCTGCATTAATTTTATATGGGGTCGGTGGATTATTAGCGGGTGTAGCTGCAGCTTGGTTTACTGGAGCCTATACTTGGATTATGATTGGTCGCGCATTACAAGGGATCGGAGCCGCTGGTACGACGCCAATTGCGATGGCACTAACTGGCGATTTATTTAAAGGTGGAGAGCAAAGTAAGGTATTAGGTATTGTTGAAGCATCGAATGGACTTGGAAAAGTTTTGTCACCAATTGTTGGATCGCTTTTGGCATTATTGGTATGGTATGGTCCTTTTTGGGGGTTTCCTGTATTTGTAATAATATCTGTCCTTTTAACAGCGTTTTTTGTTAAAGAAAAAAAGAAAAAGAAAGAGGCCCCTCCACTTGGAAAATATGTCAAAGGATTATTTTCTGTATTTAAACATGAAGGAAGATGGCTGTTTACAGCATATTTAGCAGGGGCAACTTGTTTATTTACACTTTTTGGGATTTTATTTTACTTATCTGATACATTGGAGACTCAATATAATATTGACGGTGTACTTAAAGGAGCAATACTTGCGATTCCCCTTTTGTTTATGATGTCTACTTCATTAGTAACAGGAAGTAAAATTGGTAAAGATATAAAAAGAATGAAAAAGTTTATTGTTGTTGGTTTTTTATTGATGACGATTTCTTTTGCTACCTTAGTGTTCTTCACACAACTTGTACCATTTATTGGCGTACTTGTTATTTCTAGTATAGGAACAGGACTCGTTCTACCATGTTTGAACAGTTTAATTACCGGTTCTGTAAGTGCAGAAAGGCGAGGGTTTGTAACGTCACTTTATGGGTCTGTAAGATTCCTTGGTGTTGCAGCAGGTCCACCAGTTTTTGAAACTTTGATGAATTGGTCAAGAACGGGAATGTTTTTAGTAACAGCAGGATTAACGTTGCTATTAGGCATATTATGTCTTCTGTTAATACATGTTAAGGATCAGAAGAAATCAAACAAAGATAGTGAAACAAAGACTTTATTTACTAAATTACAATTAACGACTGAATAAAAGCTAGGAGGAACCTACTTTGCAAATTTACTTTTCTCCAGAATTTATGAAAGCAGATGCACAAGTGTTAAATGTGGTGACTGACGATAATCAACCAGTTGGGTATATGGCCTTTTTAATGGAAGAAGAGAAGAAGAAAATGTACGTATATGGCCAACTTCAAGAAGAAGGCGTATATGAAGACTTCAAAGATTTAGTAAAACCATACTTACAGGGACTTCAGAAATTAAAGCCTGATTTAGAAGTATACACATATTTATCCGTTGGTGGAAAGAAGGTAGAATTAGACGAAGAAGTGAAGGACAAAAAGGCAGAAGAATAATCGTTTGAGTCTCAGAAAACGGTAGCTCACTTTTCTGAGGCTTTAATTTGTACACACACTAATAGGTTTCTAGGTGAATACCATATTCTAGCTAAAATGAATGGGGGCTAGGATATGGATTTTATTTGGCAGGCATTCGAGTTGTATCACGTGCTTGTGCTTTTTCTCGGTCTGTTACTTGGAATCGCTGTTGGAGCTCTGCCAGGATTAACCCCAACGATGGGTGTTGCTTTGATGATTCCTTTTACCTTTGCACTTGGTCCTACAGACGGGTTAATTCTACTTGGTGGAATTTATTGTGGAAGCGTATTTGGAGGGTCGATTCCTGCGATTTTATTTAACGTACCTGGTGCACCTGCGAATGTGGCAACTACATTTGATGGATATCCAATGACAAAACAAGGGAAATCCCGAAAAGCGTTAGAGCTAGCAACAATTTCATCTGTCATAGGTGGATTATTTGGAATGTTTTTGTTACTCTTTTTTGCACCGGTATTTGCTGATTTTTCATTGCGTTTTGGACCGACGGAAAGCTTTTGGATTGCTGTATTTGGGATTACGGTGATTGCAGCTATATCTGATGGCTCTGTTACAAAAAACTTAATTGGTGGTTGCCTTGGAATCGCCCTATCCTTTATAGGCATTCATACAGTAACAGGTACAGCTCGTTTTACATTTGGTATGGATAGCTTAGTTGGTGGGCTTCATATGGTAGCGGTTTTAATCGGTTTGTTTGCTTTTCCTCAAGCATTACGGTTGATAGAGCAGGTTCACAAGAAAGATTCCTCTAGTAACTCCTCAAATAAGCTTTCGAAGTCAACGCTAAAAGAGTCATTTGCCGATATTTTCAAAAAACCAAAAACTGTCTCGATTGGTAGTGGTGTAGGGGCATTTGTCGGAATGATCCCTGGTGCAGGGGGCAATATTGCTAGTTTGTTAGCCTATAATGAGGCCAAGCGCTTTTCAAAAGGTAAAGATAAATTTGGAAAAGGTGAAAAAAAAGGCATTATCGCATCCGAGAGTGCAAACAATGCAATGGTCGGGGGTTCATTAATTCCTTTATTAACACTCGGGATTCCAGGATCACCAACTGCAGCAATATTCTTAGGAGGCTTACTGATTCACGGAATATGGCCAGGTAATAATTTATTTGTAGACAATGCAGAAGTTGCTTATACATTTCTTTATAGTATGATTGCAGCTCAACTTCTGTTGCTAATTTTAGGCCTGGCATTAATCAAATATATGACAAGGTTAACTCATATTCCGACTTATTATATGGCTCCTGTGATCATCTCATTTTCAATAATTGGTGCATACACGACTCAGAATAATATTTTTGATATTTATACGGTAATCATTTTAGGGCTGGTCATGTTTTTCTTGCAGAAATTTGATTTTTCTCCTGCTCCGATTGCGCTTGGATTTATTTTAGGTTCAATTGCAGAGCAAGGATTATTACAAGGTATGCAGGTAGGGGAAGCGCGTGGTTCTGCATTCACTTACTTCTTTACTGGAACTTGGAATGTCATTCTTTATAGCTTGATCTTGTTAACAATTGGTGTTGCCGTTTATCAAAGCCTGGCTAAGAAGAATAGTAAAAGTATAAAGGAAAAGGTGAAACAATTTTCCTTTAGGGCATTAGGTGCTGGACGTGCTTGGACGTGGTTTTTCTGTGCGATTGCTACATTGATTTCTATTTATTTAATTTCGAAAATGCAACTTGAACAAAGGATCTTACCACAAATTACGTTGGGTTTTCTATTTGTATTGTTTTTGCTGGAGTATGTCAAGACAGCCTTTCGAACGAAAGTGAAGCAAAAAATAAACGTAGGAATACAAGGTAAAACCACACTTCTCATTGGTTTTGTTTCCATTATTAGTCTTCTAACAGCCTCAATTGGATTCTATAGTCAAGTGATGATTCTTATGCTTGTGATACCTTTATTTGCGTACTTTATATATAAGAAGAAGGTTACGATGCGCCAAATTATAATCGTGTCAATTTCATTTACAGCCGTATTGTATTTAATCTTTACAGTATTTTTGAATGTTCCATTGCCATAATAAAACGGGGTCAGACCCCTACCCTATGGGGTAGGGGTCTGACCCCATTTTATTCGTTTTATTATTCGGTTACACCAATTGATTTTAATAATTCTTCATAGGTTGTTGCTCGTTCTTCCATGTCTGCTTTCACTTCTGCACGGTTCATGATTAGCATATCAGCTCCAGCTTGCTCCATTTCAGCTAGAAAGTTTTCATCTTTTAAGATATTCATGAAAGCTTCTTCTAACTTTTCAATAATCTCAGGTGGTGTGCCTTCTCTAGCTGCAATACCACGATCTGTGCTCATTACTACTTCTGGGTAACCTAGCTCAGCAAAGGTGGGAATATCAGGTGAGAACGGATGGCGTTCTTCAGTTGCAATGGCAAGAGGTTTGACTTCATCTCCTAGGCGATAAATATCGGAGAGATTCCCTGCAACAACATCCGTGTGTCCTCCAAGTAATGAAGAAATAGCATCGGCTGCTCCTTGAAATGGTACGTCTTCAAGCTCAATACCAGCAGAATCTTCAAGTAAAAGCGATGCTAGATGTTGGCCAACATAAAGACCGGCATTTCCAACTGTAATAGATCCTGGAGATTGTTTGGCCTCGTTAATTAAGTCATCTAAGCTAGAAAAGTGACTATCATTTTTTACGGCAAATACAGTTGGATCCCCTCCCCAGTTCACGAGAGGTTCAAATGTGTCAATTTCGAAGCTCGTTTGACCAACAAGGGGTTGAGTAATAATATGCGGAAGATTATAAGCTGCTAATGTATAACCATCCGGTTCAACAGAAGAGAAAAAGTTCCAACCGACTTGACCACCACCACCAGGTTTGTTAACAATGACAAGTTCTTGTCCGAGATACTCACTTGCATATTTGGAAATAACCCGCGCTTGAGTGTCAGTTGCCGCTCCAGGAGAAAAAGCAACAATTAACTGAATACTATTCGTAGGAAAATCATCTGCAGTAGTTCCATTTTGCGATGAAGTGTTTGAACAACTTGCTAACACAACAATGAGGCAACAACAAAAAAACGAAATCACTTTACTTTTCATTGAGCACACACCCTTCTATTATTTACATAATGAAGAATATGCCTAAAATCAATTTTGGAACGTTGTCTAATGACTAATTAATACATTTCAACTAAAGATTTTCATTTTTTCTTTCTTCTCCACCCTATTAAGGGACTTTGCATAAGTTCTAATCTCAAATGGAAAATCTTATCGACCATTCTTGTCGATAACCATTGAGAAATAAGTGCTTGGATAACGATCGGCCATGCGATAATAGAGCCAGTAAAAAGAAAGATTGACCCATTCAAAAGAAACAACGGTTTTCCTGGAGGGATCGATTTTAATTTTGCGATAATTAAGGCAAGTACACCCATTCCACCGTTTGATACCCCTTGCCTAAGCAGAATTCCTACGCCCACTCCTAATATAATTGAACCTATAACCAAATCTAGCCAAACATTATTGTAAGGTCTTACGAAATCAAAACTAAAAATATGAACGCTTAGAGAGGTGATTGTAATACCATACATTGTCCCAATAGCACTTGCATTGCCGAGCCAATAAATAGCCGCAACTAGCATTGAGAAATTAACAAGCCATAGAGCAAAGCTTAAAGGTATGTTTAACCAGTAATTCAGCAGAACCGCTAGTCCACCAGCTCCACCAGAAGGAATAGAATGTGGAAATAGGAAGAGAGCCATTCCGATCCCTTGAATTACTCCACCACACGTTATAAGAATGTATGTTCGATATGAATTAACCATATTTACTCCTATATTGTTTAGCCTTGGTTTTGGTAAAGATACTTGTCCTTTGTTTTCAATGTATTTGTATATACGAACAATTATGTTAGCTTGTTTTGTTTAGCATAATAACAACAGAAGATATTTTTTAGAAAAATTGTAAAAAGCCCAAACGAAATTGCTGAAGTGGCATAGGATGACATTGTAAGTTAACAAAGAATCTTAAAGGAGATGATCATTTATGACACACGCAGCAACTCCAGGTTACGGTGGCGGCTTCGCGTTACTAGTAGTTCTTTTCATCTTGTTAATTATCATCGGTGCAAGCTGGGCAGGCGGATACGGATATTAATAAAAAAAGAGCTGATTCTATTGGATCAGCTCTTTTTTAGGTAGTAGGAAAGCTAATATTTTAAATGGAAATTTCATTCTTCGGTTGTAAGAGCTTGTTCTGATTCATAGACTGTACAAGCGGTTGGGTTGTCCGACTTAGATAAATAACTGGAGGATTGGTTCTATGAGTGTGTTTTTAGGGTACATATTGTTAGGTTTAAGTTTGGCTGCTCCGATTGGCCCTGTCAACGCAGCACAACTAGACCGAGGAATAAAAAATGGCTTCTTTCATGCGTGGTTAGTTGGTTTAGGGGCGACAGTAGCAGATGCCTTTTATATGTTACTTGTCTTTATAGGAGTGGTTCAATTTATCGAAGTGCCAATTATTCAAACGTTCCTGTGGATTTTTGGATTCTTTGTTCTTGTTTATACGGGGATAGAAAGCGTGTCAGGTGCTGGGAGAATAACGGTAAATAGCTCTAGAAATTCAAAAGAATCACATATGAAATCTTTTTTCTCAGGCTTTTTCATGTCCTTGTTTAATCCTTTAACGATTCTTTTTTGGCTAGGGATTTTTGGTTCAATTTTAGCAAAAACGGTGACAACATATGGGACAAGTCAAGTAATTCTTTATAGTGCTGCCATCTTTATTGGAATCACTGTTTGGGATCTAACAATGGCAGCACTAGCAAGTACGATGCGTAAATTTCTAACAAATCAATTGTTGACGATCATTTCTATCGTCTCAGGCTTCTCACTCATTGGATTCGGTGTTTATTTTGGAATTCAGGCACTTCTTATTTTAGCTTCGTAAATAAGGATGGATGATCAGGTGGTAGATCATCTTTTGACTTTTTCCAAAAGTGCCGCATGATCAAAGTAACGATTGCAACGATGAGGATAAACCCAATGCTAATGAAGAAGCCAGGGCGACTTGTTTCATGAAAGGTGGTACCGACGACAGCTAGCAGTATGAAAACAAAACCAAAAATTCGTTTCACGTTATCTTTTGTAGCTAAATCTAATAACCGGCCGTAAGAACCTAGAATAAAGATCCAATTGTATAGCAACATAAGTCCTGCTGCCGTTGTCACATATTCATATAGTCGACCCGGAATCATAATTGCCAAAACAATTGATACAATCATTCCCGCAGCTGTCAAACCGATTGCTGGCAAGGCAATATTATTTCCGACTTTTTTAGCGAAAAAGGTTGGAGCGTCTCGGTCTTCTGCAAGCGTAACTAAAATACGAATGACCGCAAATAAAGAAGCCACCATTGTAGAGAATCCTGCAATAATAAAGACGGCATTAAAAAAGTGATTCACATAGGGAATGTTAAATGCTCTAAGCGCCGTAACAAAAGGGCTTTGTTCTGTTGTGAAGTTATTCCAAGGTACCATTAAGAGAGCAAGACCGATTGAAATAACATAAATTAACGCTAAAACAGAGAGCATAACTTTTCCTGACTTTGGTGCTTCTTTCATATTTTTTAACCGTATTGCTAGTAAACCCATGATTTCTATCCCACCAAAACCATAAAACCCATAGATAAAGGCTGGAAGAAGACCTGTTAATCCATTAGGGAAGAAAGTGTCGTATGTTCTTGGAACTGCTACATCTGGCCCACCTTGTCCAAAAATCCCTAATAGGGCAAGGATTGCTATGATAATAAACATTAAAATCGCAGCTATTTTTAGGACAGCTAACAAATTTTCAACACGATCAAAGCTTTTCGTCCCGACAATGATAACAAGCAACCCAAGAGCTGCATAAATACAAGCAAATACCCATAATGGGACATTTGGAAACCAAAACCTAGTAAAGATAGATAATGCCGTCATTTGACTGCCCATAATGAGCATTTCTGAAATCCAATAAACCCATCCACTGCTAAAGCCAGCCCAACGTCCATAGGCATTTTTCGCATAGGATCGAAAAGAACCTTTTTGAGGATCGGCCATCGTTAATTTGGCTAGAGCTTCATAGACAAAATAAGTACCTACGGCTGCTAGAGCAAAGGCTAATAGTACTGAAGGACCTGTCATATCAATAGCAATGCTTGAGCCGAGAAAAAAACCAGTTCCAATTGTCCCTGCTACACCTAAAAGGGACAATTCCCACCATCTTAATGGTTTCTCTGCTTGTTCACCAGCTTTTGTTTTCACTATCATCACTCCTCATATCAATCTTATTGTTCGAAAAAAAGCAGCTGTTTATGTAAGGAGATCGCTACAAAATCTGGAAAAAAAGGTGTCGCTAACATCTGTTCCATCAATAATTTAGATATTCTGCCTTTTCTACATATTATGGTAAGGTAAGAAAAGAAAAAATAGGGTAGGTAAGTAATATGGATACAGTTACACATGCGTTGTTTGGCTTAACCACATATGGGGCAGTAAAAAAAGATAAAATAGACCAAAATACAAAAAGAGCCCTTCTATTTTCGGCTCTAGTTGGCAGTCAGATTCCAGATATCGATGTAGTCGCTAATGTAACAGAAACAGGGCGTATTATGGAACAAATGTGGCATCGCGGGTTAACTCATTCATTCTTTCTTGTTCCTATATGGGCTTTTATTATTTATGGTGTTGCCTATCTCGTATGGAGGCGTAAAGAGCGTCTTATTTTTTACTTAGCCTTTTTGAATGTGTTCATACATAATAGTTTTGATTCATTTAATGCATGGGGGACAGGGGTGTTTGAGCCTATTTCACAAGTGAGGGTATCTTTTGGAGTCATTCCGATTGTTGACTTTGTCATTTTGTCAATGATAGTAATTGGCTTTTGTTTTACTCGCTTAAGGAAACATATTCAGGCTTATAAAGTATGGAGGTATGTTTGGCTTGCAATTAGTCTTCATCTTGTTATTCAAAGCGTTCAAGGATATTTGATTTACAATGAGGCAAAAGAACATTATGAAGAAGTAGCTCTTTCAGCAAGCTTTCTCCCTGGTCATTTTTCGGTAATTGGAAAAAATAATCGAGTTGTGACAATCTCGCAGGCGACAGTTTGGGGAGAAATGAAGTTTATTGAGTCTGTTGTCTCAAGTGAAAATGCAGATTTAGAGCTACTTTTTCAGTTGAATCCAAAGGCAGAAGTGTTGATGGAGTGGTCTCCATTTGTTGTTATTGTTGAAACGGATGATGAATTAGGGATATATGATCCTCGTTTTTATCGCAACGGCTCTTCCTTTCTGTATGAGTCTATAAATTTAGAAAAAATTCGAGCAATGGAGTGACATTAAGATTCATTCCTTTGTTCGTATGTTGGAGCCTTTTGGTCTTGCTCCTTTGAATAACGAACAATAAGCGAGATTAGCTCGGCTTTCGAGATAAAATCACCAAATTCTTGTGCGTATTTATGCTGTAGTTTCTCTAAACGTTCAAGTGACTTCTTACTAAGGCGTGAAAATTGTTTTTCTGATAGATCCATTTTTAATCTCCCTTCTTGTAAACCCATATATAGTATGCAAGGGGAATTGAAAAAGTTCCTATCGTTAATAGAAAAAAGTAAGAAATTTCAGTCGTTAGTGGATGATTGAATATTTTCTAAAAAATCACCCACTATTACTATAAAAATATGCTCCCACCAATTTGTAAGACCTGTAACTGGTTTGAGGGCAGGTTCAAACGTTTCCATTCGTTTCGTAATCTTAGAACTGCTTCAGGCCCTGTATCCATCGAAAGGCGATAGGTTCCATAATGCATAGGGACAAGCGTTTTTGCGTTAAGGTCTATAAAAGCTTGAACGGCCTTTTCGGGATTAATATGTTGTAGCCCTGATAACCAATCAGGCTCGTAATCACCAATTGGCATGAATACAATGTCTATTGGAAAACAGCGACCAATCTCTTTGAACCCACGAAAATAACCTGTGTCACCAACAAAGTAAAATGTCTGTTCTTTAGATTGAATAATCCAACCGCCCCAGTGTGCTTTATCTTTATCAAAAAGATTTCGTCTGCTCCAATGTTGAGCAGGGACGAAATGAAGTCCTATCTCTTTGTACTGAAACTGATCCCACCAGTTTGCTTCATATACGTTGGAAAATCCTTTTCTCAAAAATAAGTTTTTTAGTCCACAAGGAACGTAAAAAGCAGGTGTTCCTTTGAGTTTTTTTAATGTTTGAAATTCAAGATGATCGTAATGTGCATGAGAAATCAGAACAATATCAATCGTTGGCAACTCCTTAAGGGGAATCCCTGGAGGAACCAATCGTTTCTCAGTCCCCAATCGATTAGTAAATACAGGGTCGGTTAAAATATTTAATCCGGCTAATTGAATGAAAAATGATGAATGGCCGATCCATGTGTATGTAGCACTAGTACGGTTTTGTTGTAAACTTTTGAAATAGGTTTTTGTTGCAACTGGAATACGTTCTTTCAAATCCTTTCCGCTATTTCGTGTCCGAAAATAACGGTAGAGCTTTCCTAGTGTTATTTTGTTTTTCTCAACATTATCTAAGTTTTGATAAGGTTTCCTCAAACAAGCTCATCCCTTCTTTTATTTACTTATAAAAGGGAATGCAAATGAAAAAAGGGGCTTTCTCAAAAGGTTCAAAGCCAGTCTTTTGGATGAAGTGGCAATGGCAGCTCGTCGCGCGCCTTTTCATAAGAAATCCACTCATAACAGGTTTTTGAAAGTGGCGTCTTAGCTCATTGCTTAGGGGCTGTCTCAAAAAATTTTAACTAACCTTTTGAGACAGCCCCTGATTTAATGGTTATTGCCTTCTCTTAAGACAGGAAGAGTGCAACAACGGAAAGAGCCACCAGATTTAATGATCTCAGTAATATCAACTTCGATAACTTCATAACCCCGTGCCCTTAGTTGTTCATTTACATTTGTATTAACAGGAAGACTGAAAACTTTTTTGTTCCCGATAGATAGTACGTTCGTTCCAAGAGTAAATTGTTCTTCTTCTGTTACTTCAATTAAATCAGGAAATCGAGAAGTTAGGAAATCTATTTCTTTTTGTTTTAGAGCTTTCGGATAAATGAGAGCTTCGGTTGGAGATAAAATGTTAAAGACACAATCTAAATGCAAGTACTTTTCCGTAAAAGGGATACTTACAATTTCATAATGAGGCAATATACTTTGCAAGTGGTCGATAGCGTTTTGGTTAGTCCGGTTACTTAATCCGACATAAATCGTTTCGCGATCAATGATGACATCGCCACCCTCAATCATGTCACCAATTAAATTGTAATAAGACATTCTTTCTTGTTTAACCCAACCTCGTAATACCTCTTCTTCGCCTTGTCTTATTTTATGAGCCATTTCTGCTACGAATAATATATGTCCAAATGTAAATCCGATATCGCGAGTGAAGACTTGTTCTGGAAACATTTTTAAAGCAGGCAATAGAACAACATCGACTCCATGGTCTTTTAATGTTTCAACAAACTTTTTATGTTGAGCCATTGCTTTCTCAATGTGAATACCTTCATCTTTAAATTTCTTTTGTGTCTCATTTATAACATCGCGAATGGTCATATATTCTGGTTTACATAAAATGACTTGTTTCAATACGTCATATTCACTTCTTGCAAACGGTTTTCGTTGCTGTTTATTAAATATACCCATCTATGATCCCCCATTTTTTTCAATCTTACTTTTAGTATGACCCAATACGTTAAAAACATGAAATAATTTCTTTTTAGATACTAAATTAAGCGATCCACGTTTAAAGAAAAGTAGTTCGATCATAATGAGAGTAAAAAAAGTTTTTCTAGCCAAGGAGGAAATGTGGATCCATTCATCGAGTTGTTTGAATCGCAGCAATTATGGCTTTTTCTTATCGGGATTGTGATCGTTTTGTTCTTTCTTATTTCTTTAGTAAAGACATTATTTAAGTTTGCTGTTCTCGCGTTCATTATTAGTGTTGGCGCTGTATTTCTACTCGGAATAGAGCCTGAAAACCTCGCCGAAACGGGTATGAATTCTGTAACAAAAGGAACAGAATATATTCAAGAAAAAATGGTGCCAATCTTATCAGACGCTTATCTTGACGAATTTTTTGAGCAAGCAAAAATCAAAGAGTTTTTTAAGCTGTTTGATGATACCAATCAACGTGATACGATAGACGATCGTTTCAAAGAGCGAGAATGAGGAGTTGTCTCAAACCAAGTTTCTGATCATAAGCATGCAATATATATTGTGCTTTTGACGGGAGCATTCATGAGAGAAGCTCCTTTTTTATTTACTGTGATTATGAGCCTGTAGTAAGATATATATTTATCAAGTAACAAAGGAGTAACGTTCAAAACTATGAAACTAATTTCTTGGAATGTAAATGGTATACGTGCATGTGTAAATAAAGGGTTTTTAGATTACTTTCATGAAATGAATGCAGATTTATTTTGTCTACAAGAAACTAAATGTCAAGAGGGACAAATCAATTTAGAGTTAGAAGGATATTATCAATTTTGGAATTATGCAGAAAGGAAAGGATACTCAGGGACTGCTGTATTCTCTAAGCATGAGCCTTTATCCGTTCAATATGGTTTAGGTGAGAATTTTGAAGAGAATGAAGGAAGGGTCATCACGCTGGAATTTGAGAAGTTTTATCTTGTTAACGTCTACACACCAAATTCTAAAAGGGATTTATCGAGACTTAGTTATCGTTTGGAATGGGAGGAGAGAATGCGTAACTATTTACTTGAACTTGATAGCAAGAAACCAGTAATAGTTTGTGGTGATTTAAATGTAGCTCATCATGAGATAGATTTGAAAAATCCAAAGCCAAATAAAAAGAATTCTGGATTTACAGTTGAAGAGCGTAAAAAAATGACGACTTTACTGCAAGCAGGCTTTACTGATTCTTTTCGTTATTTTTATCCGGAAAAACGTGAAGCTTTTACATGGTGGTCTTACATGAACAAGGTTAGAGAACGTAATATCGGTTGGAGAATTGACTACTTTATTGTCTCGGACCGATTAAAAGAAAGCCTAATAGGGGCAGAAATTCACTCACATGTATTGGGCAGTGATCATTGCCCAGTAGTTGTCGAGGTAAGTGTATAGTGAAACAAAAAAAGAGGTTGTCTCTATAGTAAATAGCTGCAGGCTTTATACTATGGATAATGAGACAACCTCGAATAAACTATACAGAAGTCTTATTTAAAACGTACTTTTCAATAACTTTTGCAACACCGTTGTTTGTGTTGCTATCTGTTACATAGTCTGCTTTCTTCTTAATATCTTCAGGAGCATTTCCCATTGCAACACCCAATCCAGCAAACTCTATCATTGCTAGATCATTATAACTGTCACCAATGGCAATCACTTCTTCCCGCTTAATTCCAAGTGAGTTGATCAGCGCTTGTAGGCTTGACCCTTTGGTGACATTTTTTTCTAGAAACTCTAAAAAGTAAGGCTTAGATCGCATAATGCTCATAGTGTCAGCAAATTCCTCTTTTAGCGTTTCCTCAACTTTTACAAGCTTGTTTGGATCCGCACACATTAATACCTTTACAACGGGTTCTTGTACCGCTTCGACAAAGTTATCAATTACCTTGACGGGGAGCCCGGTGATGTCTCCTTCTTTTGTTGTATATTCATTTCCAGTTTCTGTAATGATTTCGTCGCCAATATAGGTATGAATGTATACCTCTTCGCGTTTGCTTAATTCATAAAGTCGATGTGCAACTTCCGGTGGTAGAGTACTACTAAATTGTTCTTGTTTTGTTCGATAATGAATAATTTTAGCACCATTAAAAGAAAGAATGTAGCTCCCATATTCATGTAACAATAGTTCGTCTGCAATAGCATTCATGCCATATGTAGGACGTCCAGAAGCTAAAACAATTTTAATACCTTGGTCTTGAGCGGTCATTAATGCTTCTTTTGTTCGTTCAGAAATGGTGTGGTCATCGTGTAGAAGTGTATCATCTAAATCAAGAACGATCATTTTATAATTCATATTTTTTTTCCTTTCTAAAATAGACTATATGTTCACTATAAAGGAAAAAAAAGTTCTAGACTAGAGCGAAGATTACAACTTCATCTATGTAATCGCTTAACTAAGTAATAAATGATGACCTAGTACTTTTAAAGAAAAGTGCTAGGTCATTTTTTATGGGGGGGTTATAAGATAAAGTTGGCTAATAGTATAATAAGAATCATGCTAATAACAACTGAAAAATTAGATAGCATTCCAATGAAACGAGCGGTTGTATATTTAAATTCATATGTATACGGAATAGCAGCTAACCCAATTGGTAAAATAAGCCCTACTAAGACTGTATTTTTAAACATTTGATCGACAGGAGCTAAATAATAAAAAATAAGGCCAACAAGCAAGCCTAGTCCATATCTGAAAAAAAGGAACTGTACCATTGGCTTCACGTATTTCTTTTCGATGGTGAAGTTTAATAATACCCCTAATAATAAAAGCGATAATGGCATATTTGCCATTGATAAGATCGATGCGATCTCAATAATTACTGTAGGTAATTTGATGTGGTTAAAGTTTAATATGCTAACTACAAGGTAGGTCATTAAGGGAATTGAGGTCCCAAGCTTTTTAATAATAACAATTGGTTTTAACGTGAGCCCTTCTGCTGAATAATAACTTGCTAATATATACGAAATGGCGAAAACAAGAATTGCATTACCTAAATCGAACATACCAAAATAGGTAATCCCTTCTGCTCCCCAAAGGGCTTGTACAATCGGCAAAGCAAATAAGCCAACGTTAAATCCGGCAACGATCATCATGATTGTGCCTTTCATTTCTTTTTCTACAGATTTAAATATAATTAAGGCAAGGAAAATTGAACACAAACCAAATGCTAGGACTAATCCAGATAACATTAATAAAGAGGGCTCGATACTTACGGAATCAAAGGTAACAATCATTAAGGAAGGCAAAGTAATATTAAAGATAATTCGTGATAGTACTGCACCATCCTCTTCTTTTAATACGCGTATACGTTTTAGTGTATAACCAAACATAATTAACAATATAATGAGTAGAAGCTCTTGGTTCATCTTGGGGTCATTCCCTTCTATGTAATTAGAACGATGTTATGTATATTTAAGTAATAGGGGTTTTTTTCCATTTGGGGAACCTCATAAAAGAAATTTTATATGATAGATTGCTAGAAGGCAATAGTATAGGATGATGGTTCCCGGTAGTAAAAGTCGCAATTTACGTAACAATTATAAAAGGATGTGACGAACATGGAAGAGAAAGTCTTAATTGTCGAGGGAATAAATGATCGTAAGCGTGTGTTAAAGTTATTGAATGAACCGATTGAGATTGTTTGTACATATGGAACGCTTAGTACTGAAAAGCTTGAAGATTTGATTTATCCAATCGAGGATAAGGACGTCTATATCCTTGTTGATGCTGATAATGCTGGGGAAAGCTTAAGAAAACAGTTAAAAAGGGAATTGCCGAATGCAACACATTTGTATACACAAAAGGGCTATCGGCAGGTTGAAACGACCCCACTAGACTATCTTACTGAGATACTACGTGAATATTTTTATGTCAAAGAAAGCTTTTATTAAGGAATAGTTAGTAGGAGAAAGTCCTATAAAGACGCGCAATTTAGTAAAGTGTGTGTAGGTGTTTTTGTAGTTTGAAGGACTATTTAAGTATAGCAAAAAATCTTATTTCAAAAAAACCAGTAGTAAGGGAGGCATACTGTGATAAAAGGATCAATCGTTTCTCTAAATATAGGAAATGCAAAGAATATTGCAAACAAAGGGGAGAAAGAAGTTGTGTCTGCTATTGTCAAAACACCAGTTTCTAAAGGAGTTTTGTACTTAGCAAAAACAAATATTGAAGGTGATGAACAAGCTGACCTTATTAATCATGGTGGGGTAGATAAAGCAATTTGTGTTTATCCATATGAACATTATCAGTACTGGGAAAAAAGGTTAGGGTTGAGTCTACCACACGCGGCATTTGGGGAAAACATTACAAGCAGTGGACTATTAGAATCAAAAGTTTTCATTGGTGATATATGGAAATGGGGAGAAGCTGTGGTTCAAGTAAGTCAGCCGAGAAGACCTTGTTTTAAAGTTTCGAGGAGACATGGAGTGAAAGAATTTCCTCTGTATATTCAGGAGACAGGATATTCTGGTTATTACTTACGTGTATTACAAGAAGGAAATGTTTCTAGAAGCGATTCCCTTGTTTTACTTGAGAGAATAACCGATGTTAGTGTTCAATCTGTTAATCACATTACATACCATGATAAAGACAATCATGAAGCAATTGAGAAATTAAAAAATCTCGCTCACTTATCTGATGCTTGGAAGGAATCACTACAGCACAGATAACGTTCTTTGTTTCAATGCGATTGTTCAAACGAAGCAATAAGAGTTTCGTTCATTTAGGACGAGCTCTTTTTAAACTTATTAATTTCACGTACCTTAATTGTTTTTTGTTTTAAGTGCAATCATTTACTTTAAAGTGTATGATGAGGTTAAAAGAAAGACTAGCTTAAGATAAAGTAAGGGGTTTTTTTGATGACAGAGAAAAGTATTGTGTTCTTTGATATTGATGGCACACTATTGGATTACAATAAGCAATTACCAACGTCAGCAAAAGAAGCGATTTATGCTTTAAAAGGGCAAGGACACGAGATAGCCATTGCGACTGGACGTGCTCCCTTTATGTTTGAAGACTTGCGAAAGGAATTAGATATTAATACATATGTCAGCTATAATGGTCAATACGTCGTGTTAAATGGACAGGTAGTTTATAAAAATCCATTGGACCAAAAAGCATTACAATCGTTAACTGATTTAGCGTTATCAAAAAATCATCCGGTTGTATTTATGGGCCATGAGGATATGAAAGCAAATGTTTCTGATCACGACTACATTGTAGAAAGTTTTGAATCGTTAAAAACCGGTCTATTTCCTAGCCACGACCCTCTTTATCATCAAGACCGTGAAATTTATCAATCTTTATTATTTTGTCTGGATAAAGAAGAAGCCTTGTACGAAGAAGCTTACGAGCAATTTGACTTTATTCGTTGGCATCGTTTTTCCGTAGATATTCTGCCATCTGGTGGTTCAAAAGCAATGGGAATAAAAGTAATTACTGATGCGCTTAATGTTGCAACAGAACGTCAATATGCTTTTGGAGATGGATTAAACGATATTGAAATGCTAAGTGAGGTTGCAAATAGTGTGGCGATGGGAAATGCCGAGCAAGAAGCTAAATCCGCAGCTAAATATGTAACAAAATCCGTTGATGAAGATGGAATTTTGCACGGTCTAAAATTAGTTGGCTTATTAAAATAATTACTCTAAGTTGTTTGGGACTGTTCTCAGACAGCTTTTTTTGTACAAAAAATCACCCTTGAACATTTCTCTTAATCAAGGATGAGTTAAGTTGGGAATGGTTACTACATTAAAAAGTCTTTAAGCTCCGTCCTTTTTTCCACAGAAAGTAAGAGTACAAGCCGTTTTGCGTTCATTGGGTAATAATTTGTTCATTTGAACTTATAGCCAAGCACCTATTCTGCGACAGTCGAATATTGTTGTAATGGAATAAATGTCTATTATAGGAGGACGAGATTGTGCAAATTCATGTTGTCGCAGCAGGTGAATCGTTATGGAGTATCTCGCAAATTTACGGAGTACCATTTCAAACGATTGTGGAAGTTAATGAATTACCGAATCCAGATCAGTTGGTGATTGGTCAATCCCTTGTCATACCAGGAATTGATCGCATGCACTGGATTGAACCTGGAGAAAATTTATGGACAGTTAGCGAGCATTATCGTGTACCTGCCGAGGATATAGTTCGTGAAAACAAGATCGAATACCCAGAAAACATTCCTGTTGGATTTAGATTGAATATTCCAAACGTATACCGTCAAAGGCCAGCTGTTGACGTGGGAGCATACGTCGATTTAAACATAACGGGTGAGGAGTCTCCTCAGTATGTAGATGAGGTAGGAGAGCATTTAACGTACATTCAAATCTTTAGCTATGAGTTAAATTCTGACGGAACCCTTACTCCAATCAATGACGAGGCAATCATAAATGCGGCTTACCAAAATCAAGTTGTGCCGTTAATGGTTATTACGAATTTAGAGAATGGTGCTTTTGATACAGAACTTGTTACAACGGTTTTACAAAGTGAAGAGTTGCAAAATCGTCTGTTGGATGAGGCAATCGCCATTATGGAACAAAGAGGTTATTTAGGTTTAGATTTTGATCTGGAGTATTTAGGGGCAATAAACCGAGAACAATACAACGAATTAATGAGAAAGGCACGAGTGCGACTAGATGAAAGAGGTTACTTTCTTTCAAGTGCTCTAGCCCCACAAGTTGAACCAGGTATGCCAGGTGTGCTCTATGAAGGACATGATTATGCTGCTCATGGAGAGATTGCTGACTTTGTATTTTTAATGACATATGAATGGGGATGGACAGGAGGTCCACCTATGGCTGTAGCTCCAATAAGTGAAGTGAGAAGAGTCATTGAGTACGCTGCATCTGTTATGCCGAACGATAAAATTATGATGGGAATTCCCCTTTACGGATATGATTGGACGTTGCCATTTGTGGAAGGTGAAACAAGAGCCAGGGCGATTGATCACCAAGAAGCCATTCGATTAGCTGCTCTGCATAATGCAATTATAGAGTACGATGAAGTCGCTCAATCACCACATTTCAACTATATTGACAATGAAGGGGTAGAGCATGAAGTGTGGTTTGAAGATGCTAGAAGCATGCAATCAAAATTTGATCTTGTAAAAGAATTCGGGTTGCGAGGCTTTTATTATTGGGTGCTTGGATGGGAATTTCCTCAAAATTGGTTATTAATTGAAGAGAATTTTGAAGTTAACAAACGTGTGTAGTTTTTCAGTTGAGTGGCTTTAATCGGATATGATGATATGACCTGGTATTGTTTACTAGGTCATTTTTCGTTTTTTGTTTGTTAACTGATTGACATATTAAGTTAACAATATTACGATTATTTTGTTAACTAACATTTTATATCGGTTAACAAATAATTGTTTTTGAAATGGGGTAAGGTTGATGCAAGATTGGATGGGGTTGGCTGGACGAGTGTTAAATGATAAAGACTTAACAAACGACGAGGCGCTTTCAATATTAAATTGTCCAGATGATGAAATACTATTGCTTATGCACGCAGCTTTTCAAATTCGTCAGCACTACTACGGGAAAAAGGTAAAGTTAAATATGATTATGAACGCTAAATCTGGACTATGTCCTGAGAACTGTGGTTACTGTTCACAATCTTCTATTTCAGATGCTCCCATCTCCTCTTATAAAATGGTGAGTAAAGATACGATTTTAGAAGGCGCCAAGCGAGCCTTTGATTTAAATGTAGGAACATATTGTATTGTTGCTAGTGGTAGGGGACCATCGAATAAAGAAGTCGATCAAGTTGTTGAAGCAGTGAAAGAAATCAAAGACGAGTACGGACTAAAAGTGTGTGCTTGTCTCGGACTTCTAAAACCAGAGCAAGCAACTCGTTTAAAAGCAGCAGGAGTTGATCGCTATAATCATAACCTTAATACCTCTGAGGGGAATCATGATCAGATAACTACTTCACATACGTATCATGATAGAGTAAATACCGTTGAAACCGTGAAAGAGTCAGGGATGTCACCGTGTTCAGGTGTGATTGTCGGCATGAAAGAAACGAAAGAAGATGTTGTAGCGATGGCTCGAAGTTTAAAAGCACTTGATACGGATTCCATTCCCATTAATTTCTTACATGCGATTGATGGTACGCCACTTGAAGGTATAAATGAATTAAATCCACTCTATTGTTTAAAGGTGTTAGCTTTGTTTCGATTTGTGAATCCGACAAAAGA
Organism: Halalkalibacter sp. HAAS-P014; assembly: GCF_056619965.1. NCBI lineage: Bacteria > Bacillati > Bacillota > Bacilli > Caryophanales > Bacillaceae > Halalkalibacter > Halalkalibacter sp. HAAS-P014. The sequence goes on from NZ_JBWQTV010000002.1 coordinate 129,399, forward strand.
AATTCGTATATCAGGTGGACGAGAGATAAATTTACGCTCGTTACAGCCATTAGGGCTCTATGCTGCAAATTCAATCTTCATAGGTGATTACTTAACAACAGACGGACAAGAGCAGTCCAAGGATCATAAAATGCTCCTTGATCTTGGGTTTGAAGTCGAGACAGTTGAAGAAATGAAGGAGATTTCTTCAAATTAACGAGCTATTATGCTATGTTAGTGTCAAATAAAAAGTAGGTGTTATGGAATGAGCCAAATTATTTTATTTGATGGTGTCTGCAATTTTTGTGATAATAGTATAGGCTTTATTTTAGAAAAAGATCGTCATAAGATCTTTTCGTTTGCCTCTATTCAAAGTGCAACAGGGGAAAAATTGATGAAAGAATATGGTATACCTAGAAATCTAAATAGCTTGGTTGTTTTAAGTGAAAATTCGTATTATGTGAAGTCAACTGCTGTCCTTCATATTTGTCAAACCTTAGGTTGGCCGTGGAAAGCCTTAACCGTATTCAAAGTCATTCCGACGAAGTATATGGATGCCATCTATGATATTGTTGCTAAAAATCGTTATAAGTGGTTTGGGAAAAGGCAAAGTTGTTTACTTCCGTCAAAAGAAACTAGAAAGCGGTTTTTAGAGTAATAGTGTACGTGAAGAGGGTGTTTGCTCGGAGTCCTTTCGTTTAGTATTTTCCAAAAAATTTACAGGCGCTCACATTTATTTATGAAAAGTCGTTAATAATATGTGTACAAATTTGATAAATGAGGTTTGGAAATGCATATATTATTATCATTGTTTCTTTTTTGGTTGAATGTAAAAAAGAAAACGTTTTATAATGTAAAACAATTCACTCCAAATATACTTTACGTCATGTTTTTCAATGCTCTTTATTATTATCTTTATAAGCATTTTCTCCTTTGGGAATTTAGATCGCCTTTCCTAAAAGTGAAGTCTCTTAGAGCTTTGCATATTTTCTTTATCATGCCTCTTCTAATTCTTTTATACCTTTCCGGATTCCCTAGTCGTTTATCGCAGCAAGTGGTGTATGTTACCAAATGGGTTTCTTTGTCTTCATTGGTTGAGCTTTGGTTTTTAAGATTGAAGTCAATTTGCTTTTATCGTGGGTGGACTTTTGGCTGGTCTATATGTATTTATGTGAAAATGTATTTGTTTAGTTTTTTATTTACTAAGAGACCAGTCGCAATTATGAATGCTTCCATTTTTTCCGTGCTTTGTTTTTTGTTTATTTTTAAACCTGCTTTAAGTAAAGGGTATCTCGAAGGTCCTTTATTAAAAAGGACAAAAGGTGTATTTCCATCTACATATAGAAAAAAGTCGTTCCTGTTAAAGATAGGCGAATGAATTAGAGTTATAGTAGAGGAAAGGGCTGTCTCATTTTGAGAAAGCCCTGTTCTTTTTTCTAACAAAGTGTTCCTTTTGACAAATAATGAGATTTTTCCGGTAAAATCCTAATAATCATAAATTTGTCTGAGGTTATATGTTAGTATGAAAGGGATAGTTGTTTTATCATTCTTTCCCCATTTACTAGCTTGAAGACTAGGTATTTATTAGAAAAAGGTGAGATACATATGAAGAAAAAGGCCCAACATAAGCAGAAGAGAAGAAATCACCTTAGTTTTCGATTAAATGTACTCTTTTTTGTGGTGTTTTTGATGTTTTCTGCTTTAATCCTGCGTTTAGGGTTTGTTCAAATTGTTGAAGGTGAGACGTTTGTGAGCGAATTAGCATCAACCACTAATTCAACGGCTCGAATTGATGCACCGAGAGGAGTCATGTATGATCGTTACGGTCATGTTGTTGTGGATAATCAACTTGAATTATCTGTAACGTACACAAATCCATCAAGAACGACAAGTCCACAAGCGATGCTTGAGATTGCAGAGGGTTTAGAGCCTTTAATTGAAATGGATACTGATCGAGTGACCCCAAGGGACGCTAGAGATTTTATTTTATTGTCTATGTCAGAAGAAGAGCGTTATGAACTTGTAACAAGGGAAGAAAGAGCAGCGCTTGATGGAGTGTCTGCAGAATATCAACTTGAGATTGAGCGAATTACAGATGAGCAGGTTGAAGAGTTAACCGATCAACAATTGCAGGTAATTGCGATTTTTCGTGAAATGGCACGTGGGTATGCTTATTCACCACAACGAATTAAACAGCGTATAACGGATGAGGAAGCTCATGTCATCAGTGAGAATCTCGATCGCTTACCTGGGATTGATATATTGCGAGACTCAAGTAGAACGTATCCGTATGGTGAATCATTTCGAGGTTTTTTTGGATCGACAAGGCAAATACCAAGTGAAAAATTAGAGTACTATTTATCGCGTGGATATGATAGGTCAGATCTCGTCGGTATAAGTTTTCTTGAACAGCAATATGAAGAAGTTCTTCGTGGTCAAAAGGCTATTGTTGAGAGTATTACAAGAAGAGAAGGGGCTCAGACCGTTGATAGAGAAGTGAATGAGCGTCTTGGCAGCCGAGGAAACGATTTGGTGTTAACTCTAGATATGGAACTTCAACAAAAGCTTGAAGGGATTTTAAAGGAAGAAATCCGTAAATCTGGAAATTCATTTATTAAGGATCGCTCTGCATATGCCGTCCTTTTGGACCCACGGACCGGAGATGTTCTAGCAATGGCAGGGTTTACTGGCGAACAAGATCTTCGAAGCGATCACATCGGGAATACTAATAATATTTTTGATATGGGATCATCCATTAAAGCCGCTACAGTTTTAACAGGTTTTCACGAGGGGGTAGCTCAACCTGGTACCCGTTTCAATGACCGTGCAATTCATTTTCCGGATGGTCAAGTAAAAAGGTCATGGAATACAAGTGGGTTTGGCTGGATTGATGATCGCCGTGCCCTAGAGCAATCATCGAATGTATATATGTTTGAAATTGGAATGAGAATGGCTAACTGTTATTATACTCCTCCAAATACAAGGGGATGTGGTTGGTCAGATAGTTCTGTAGAGAATGCATACCACGTAATGAGAAATAGCTTTAGTCAATTTGGTCTAGGTGTTGAAACAGGAATTGACTTGCCTTCTTATTCCTCAGGGTTTATTGGTGGTACGGATAGCTATGGAAATCTCTTGGACTTAACGATTGGACAGTTTGATGCTTACACACCTTTACAACTGGCGCAATACATTGGAACGATTGCTAATGATGGTTATAGAATGGAGCCTCGCCTTGTTAGAGAGATTAGAGATCCTTCTACAAACCAAGACTCTTCCGGAACGGTTGTTCAAAAGTTTGAACCGAAAGTATTAAACCGAATTGAAATGAGTGATACGCATATTAGTCGGGTTCAGCAAGGGTTGCGTGATGTGATGACGAGAGGAACAGCAAGTGGCAATTTTGGTAATGCCTCGTATCAACCTGCAGGAAAGACTGGGACGGCTCAGGTTAAAGTCACTGTTGGTGAAGGAGAGAACCGTCGTAGCATTGATGGGAACACCCAATCGTTTGTTGGGTATGCGCCTTTTAACGATCCTGAAATAGCTTTTGCGGTTGTTGTTCCAGGCGTGAAGCTAGCGAGTAATGGTGGTAGACAAGGAATTGCTCAAGCGATTGCGAAGTCGGCGTTAGAGGAGTATTTCGAAATGAAAGAAAGTCGTGATGGTGCCAAACCAGTCGATCAACCAATTTTGGAAGAAGTTAATATAGACTAATGAAAGAGAGGGTGATGCTACATCCTCTCTTTATTTGTCCCATTTGTTTTGATGTACGGGATTAAATTGCTCCATTTTTTTAATTAGTTCATTTGGACAGTCTGAGACAATCACGTTTTGAAGGAATTCAGTTTTTAGAAACCCTTCTTGTGCCATATGTTCTAATAGGGACAACAACTTATCATAATATCCATTTGTATTTAATATTCCGATCGGTTTCAGGTGATAACCAAGTTGTTGCCATGTGAGTGATTCTGTTAATTCTTCAATTGTCCCAATCCCTCCTGGAAGAGCAATGAATCCATCAGCTAATTCATACATTTTTGCTTTTCTCTGATGCATATCTTCTACAATGATGAGATCAGTTAGTTCAATATGTTGAACGTTATCATAAATTTTCTTTGGTATGACCCCGACAACCTCTCCATTTCCTGCAAGGACAGACCTTGCGAGTTCGCCCATTAAACCGACATTCCCTCCACCGTAAACAAGATTAATATTGTGTTTGATAAGTTCTTCGCCCAATTTATAAACTTCGTCTACATAAGAAGGGTTATTGCCAAAGCTTGACCCACAAAAGACGCAAATGTTTTTAAACATGTAACAGCCTCCATTCTAATAAGTTGACATATAAAAATAGTAATCGAATCTTCTTCATTTGTAAAATATGGGAGTCACCATTGTGAAAAATGATCGTTTAGGGGGAAAGATTGAGGAAAGGGCGAATATATACAGTAGTGTTCTGAGAGGTTTGTTCGAAGAGACTACTTCTGTGGTTTCATGAATAACCTTTAGAAGTTTTTAGTAGGAGGAGTACGATGGCAGAAAAAATTGTATCACTCAGAAATGTTTCATGGAAAAGAGAGGGAAGGACCATTTTAGATCATGTTTCTTGGGATATAGCAAGTAATGAGCATTGGGTTATATTAGGCTTAAATGGGTCAGGAAAGACATCCATTTTGAATTTGTTACTTGGGTATCAATGGGCATCTAAAGGGGATATTCATGTACTTGGTCAAAAGTTTGGACAAGCAAATATTCCTGAGTTGCGTAAATCAATTGGTTGGGTTAGTGCTTCTATTGATGAACGCTATGCTGCAAGAGGGCAGGATACAGCTATTGAAGTTGTTTTAAGTGGGAAGTATGCTTCTATTGGGTTATATGAAAAGGTTACTGAAAAAGACATAAGAAGAGCCAAACAATTACTAGAACAGTTAAAAATGGAAGCTTTGTCTGAACAACGCTTCATAAAGCTTTCACAAGGGGAAAAAAGAAGAGTCATTATCGCTCGAGCACTTATGGCTGACCCTAAAATTTTAATACTAGATGAACCGTGTAATGGGTTGGATATTTACTCAAGAGAGCAGCTTCTGGAAACCATTCAAGCATTAGCAACAGCAAAAGAAGGACCAACTCTTCTGTACGTGACGCATCACATTGAAGAAGTGGTGCCTGCCATCTCACATTCATTATTAATAAATAATGGAACGGTTGTTGCAAAAGGTTGTAAGCAAGTGACGTTAACGGAGGAAACCCTTGAACAAACATTTCAGATTCCCGTTTCATTAAAATGGGAAGAGGGGCGTTTATGGGTGACAGTGAAATCGAAACAATCTATATGAGAATGCTTGTGTTGGAGTTACAAAAAAGAAAGGAGTGTCCATTTGTGGACACTCCTTTGTGGTTAGTTGATTTCTGGTAGTGTTTCATAAGCAAGCTTTTTAATGATATCTTCATGTTGTGGATAGTCTTTTAGTAGTTCTTCTTGTGTAAAAAGTTCAAAATCTTCATATTCAAATCCAGGTGAGACCATACACCCAACAAGGGAAAACGAACCTTGTTCAAACTGGGACGATCCGAATATAGCATTTTTCGGTACTAATACTTGAGGTACTTCTCCTTGATCAAGATTCAGACCAAGGCGTACTTCTTCGTACTTGCCATCCTCATGTATGATATGTACCGACATGGAATTCCCTGCATGGAAGTACCATAATTCATCTGATTTTAAACGATGAAAGTGGGAAACATCACCGGAACGTAATAAAAAGTAAATGCTCGTATAGAGTAGCCTTGATGTTCCAGGTACTTCCTCTGTTGATTGAAATGACCGTTTGAAAAAGCCCCCCTCTGGATGTGCTTCTAGTTCGAGATGGTTGATCCAATATTCTGCTTGATTGTCGTTCATGTATAAAACCTCTTTTCTAATATTGCTTCTTATAGTAAACCAAAGGAAAGGGAAAGAAGCAATACTCAAGGTTGAAAGGAGGTTATGAAAAAAGGCTCGTAGTTTACCCTCATTTACAAGGTTTGTTGGCAAGGTCTAGTTACGACCATCTTGCAAAACCCATCCCTAAGCCTGTGCCTGCCGGTGTTCGAAAAACGGGTATATATTCAAGCCAATCTAAATCTAAATGACGAATTGACGCTTCTAACGTAATCCAATTCCGAATTTCAGAACTGCCCGATTGTAAGCGATTTTTTGGTAGGTTACGCAAGGTAGCTTCATCACGGTTTTTTAGAGCTGCAATCACTTGTTCATCTATGTCTTTGTCGGTTACGAAATGACTAAGTCCTCCTGAAGCAATGACCGCCACTCGTAAGTCTTCAGGCATTTCATCTACCGCTTGCTTAATCGCAGTTCCTAAATCATAGCATCTTGATGGGGACATATCTGTTGGAGGTACAGTACTTAAATAAATAGGGACCATAGGTGTTAACTCATCTCTCATTATTTCGGTAACAACCATTCCACATCCATGGCCGTGACCAAATTCTGAAGGTTCTTCTTTTCTTTCTTTCATCGCACACACATCAAAGCCACTTTTCATAAGTGAAGACATGATCTGTAAGGCAGTTTCTTTTGATCCTGGCCACTTATAGTGCTGGTCCATTCCCATTCCGGCAGCCATCTGCTGTATCGTTTCTTTATCAGTATAGTGGGGAGGAGGATTGATTTTAGCGCTTACAATTGTATCACCATAATAAACCCCTAGTGCGGGCATGATGTAATCCTCAAACCATTCGCCAGGGTGATCGTTGACTATACAAAGTACTACATCGGGCGCAGCTTCTTTAAAGTCATTATGTAGACGGTCAAATGCTTGTTCCATTTTCTGATGCTGGTCAATTAAGAATTCATCTTTTGCCTCATTTGCATAGCGTTCTTTAACTTTTGCTTCTAACTCTTGATAAGTTACTTTATTCCCCTCTGTATCGTATAACATTGTCCGGCGTGAATCAGAGTTGATAAGTGTACTCCATTTTTCCCCTTCTAATGCCATCATAGGACTGTGAGACATCCCTAAACCCATTACTATTTTTGCCATTTGTTTCACCTCTGTTTAAATGATTTTAGTTGTTTTCGTAAAGCGCTTACATGAAGAGTGAAGATTATATGAAGAAACCTTCTTGTTGAAAAATATAAGGTGCAGATAATTCTAGTTATTTAAAATAATCAGTCATTTATTAATTTACGTTATATTGTACTTTTTGTCAATTAAACGGTTAAACTGTTGAGAGTAAAATTAGAAAACCAAAAGAGCCAGTAGAATAATTCCACTGGCTCTAAAACATGTGTGGGCTAAGGGGATTTATCTTTCTCTTAGAATTGTGAACCACCTAATTGTTGCTCGGCCATTTGGACAAGACGTTTTGTTATTTCGCCACCAACTGAGCCATTAGCGCGAGAGGTTGTATCAGCGCCAAGTTGAACACCAAATTCTTGGGCAATCTCGTACTTCATGTTGTCCAAAGCTTGTTCTACTCCAGGAATAAGTAGTTGATTTGAATTGTTGTTGTTGCTTGCCATGATATATCACCTCTTTCGTTGTTATGGTTCTAGTATGTGAGATTGTAAGTGTGCTATTCAAGAAAAACAAAGGAAATGATTTCATACTCGCACAACTGATTTTATACAATCGATTGGGATGTAAGTGACGTCGTTGTTGTCTGTGACTTTGATTTTCTTATAGTGCCAATCAAGATGATCAATGACTCCTACAAGTTCATGAAAAACCCCCTCTGCCCAGTACGTGACATGCACTGCGAGTTCATGCTTAAGTGAATCCATTACAACGATTCCAACCTCTTCAAGCTCCTGTTCATCTAACTCAGGCTTTGCGACTTTTTTTAATTGTTGCCTTCTGTGGAGGAGTGCTTCTTTGTGTTCCGGTAAAAACATTCGGCTGCTCTCCCATAACAGGTTTCCACGTTGTAAGTGATGTTCGTTCATCTATAGTGTCCTCCTATCTTTTTCGCACGTTCAAAAGCCTGACCAGCCTTCGTTAAAGAGGAGGCACGAATCAGAGCAGTTGCACCATATTTTTCTTTTATACCGTCCATAACATAACCGATGTCCACCTTTTGGTTTCTACTGGTGTCAAATAAACTAAGCTGTACTTCATCATCGCTACAAAGTTTTGTTAAGCTAACAGCTATTCTTCTAATCGGATTTTCATCCCAAAATTGCAGAAAGAGTTTTTCAGCAACTTGAAAAATATCCATTACATAGTTTGTTGGCTCATATAATGTTTCTTGTCTATGAAATCCTGTTCTCACTTCATAACTAGCACCACTGACACTGACTGTGACGGTTTGCCCCATTACTTTTGATTTACGCGCTCTCATACACACTTCCTCACAAAGCTCAAGCAAAACGATTCGAATTTCAGCAATCCCTATGTAATCGCGTGGAAGAGTCATGCCATGTCCGATCGCTTTCTGGCCATCGTGGGAAGTTGTTGTGACAGGGGAGTAGTCCTCACCATTTGCTGTCATCCAAAGAACATGACCGTTAATTCCCCATTTTTGCTTCAATCGCTCTAGGGGGACGGTTGCTAACTGTCCAATTGTGCGAATGCCCATATTGCGTAAGTGACTCGCCATTTTTCCTCCAACTCCAAACATCTTTTCCACTGGGAGTTGCCATAATGTTTGTTCAAGCTCTTCTTTTTTTAACCAAAAAATCCCCGATTTGTTCTTTTTAGAAAAGTGATCACAGGCCATTTTGGCTAACACTTTGTTTTCTCCAACCCCGACTCTTGCTTGAACCTTTGTTTTCTCCCAAATGTGGCGTTGAATCTTTTTAGCCATTTCAAGAGGAGGGCCAAATAATTTCTGGCTTCCTGTAACATCGAGAAATTGTTCATCAATTGAAAAAGGTTCGACTAAATCGGTGTATTGCTCTAAAATATTAGTAATTTCAACAGAAATGGTAATATACTCTTGCATTTTCGGAGGAACGACAACTAAATCAAGACATTTTTGCTGAGCCTCCCATAAACGTTCCCCGTTTTTAATACCACTTTTTTTGGCAAGAGGACAGGCTGCTAAAATAACTCCTGATCGTCGCTTGGGATCGCCTGAAACAACAAGTGGCTTATGTGCTAAATGAGGGTATCTTGCTTTTTCAACAGAAGCATAAAAAGATTGCATATCGATAAGAAAAATCGTTTTCATCGAAACTTCACACTCCGAGTAAGAACAAATGTTTGTATTTGTATTATATACGAAAATACGTTCGATATTCAATATGAAGTTTGCTGTTAAGATTTGCTGTTAGTTTTTTTGATTGTGAGCATTCTGATAAATAGATTTAAACAGTGAATATATTGAAAGATTAGGGATACAAAGCTATGATTAGAAGGGGAATTGAAGGTACGTGACATGAAAGGAGCAGTTACATGCAATATACTGATCAAATGAAAAATAGAGTAAAGCGAGTAGAAGGACAAGTAAAGGCGCTTCTGAGAATGATGGAGGAAGAAAAGGACTGTAAGGAGCTTGTCTCGCAAATGTCAGCCGCAAGAAATGCACTTGATCGCACAATAGGACTCGTTGTTAGCACGAATCTAGAGCAGTGTGTTCGCGAACAAATAGATAAAGGTGAAAATACAGAAAAGCTAATTGAGGAGGCAGTTAATCTGCTTGTGAAAAGTCGCTAAAGAAAGAGGTAACAAAATGCAAAAAAATCCATGAATTGTGACCAAGGAAGTTGTGTACAACTCCAAAGAAGAAGGCGTATTAACAAATTTGAAACAACGAAGTAAAAAAGGGGTAGTACTGACATTTGATGATGGTCCGAGTAAATATTTAGAGCATTTTCTTGATATTTTAAAAAAGGAAGAAATACAAGCTGTTTTCTTTTGGCAAACGAAATTGGTTCATTATAAGCGAGCTTGGAAACGTATGGTAGAAGAGGGACATATAATAGGAGTACATTCTCATCGTCATCCGAACCTTACAAAGTTGGACTATCAACAACAAAAGAAAGAACTGCAAACAAGTAAAACTATCCTAGAAGAAATAACGAAACAAGAGATTCGGTATTTCCGGCCACCGTTCGGACAATACAATAAGGATACACTAGCCATTGCATCAGGCTTACAATTAGAAACAGTCATGTGGGAAATTTCATCATTTGATTGGGAATTGAAGCAAGATCCTATGAAGATTACAGAGAATGTTCTTGATTACGTTCAAGATGGATCGATTATTCTTCTTCATGAATTAGAGCAAACACTTCAAGTATTGCCAACACTTATTAAGCAGTTGAAGGAAAGAGGGTTTCATTTTTCTACATTGTAAATGGTGAAAGGCTCTTATATGGGTTGAAAAGAAGCCTCTCATCAAAAAAAGTGGGCTTCTTTCAGTGTTTTTAGAAAGTGATATTTGTGAGTAGAGTATTTTTTATAATGAGCGTGAAAAAATTACCCTTTAATAGGCAATCACCCTTGTAAGAATATTGACATATGTTGTGGTAAAAGAAGAAAGGGTGATTAGATGACTGGGAAGGTACTGAACTTTTATGCCGGAGGGAATACAGCAAAGGGATTTTATAGTTTATATGATTGTGCCTTAAAAGAGTTAAGCCGCCTTTATATTTTAAAGGGAGGGCCCGGAACTGGAAAATCATCATTAATAAAAGCAGTTGGTGAAAGGATGCTAGAAAAGGGACTAGATATTGAATATTTGCATTGCTCATCCGATAATAACTCGGTTGATGGGGTAATTATTCCAAAGTTTCAGATTGGAATCGTTGATGGAACGGCTCCCCATGTGATAGAGCCAAAAGCTCCAGGAGTGATTGATGAATATGTTAACTTAGGGGTAGCTTGGGACTCTAACAAATTGCAGGGCTATAGAGAAGATATCCTTGCTTTAAATGAGAAAATTTCAAAAACGTTTCAAGCCGCCTATGATGCTTTTGCAGAGGCACTGACGGCGCATGATGACTTGGAAGATATTTATATTTCCAATATGAATTTTGATGAGGCAAATAAACTAACAGATGAATTAATTGCTCGTTTTTATGGGGAAGATTCAGTAGAAAAAAAAGCGAAAGTGAAACATCGGTTTTTAGGCGCTGCAACCCCAGGAGGTGCCGCTGATTTTATTCCCAATTTAACAGAAGGTGTAAGCAAACGCTACTTTATTAAAGGAAGAGCCGGATCAGGTAAATCAACGATGTTGAAAAAGATTGCCACAGCAGCTGAAGAAAGAGGTTTTGATGTTGAAGTCTATCATTGTGGATTTGATCCAAATAGTATAGATATGGTAATTGTTCGTGAAAAAGGATTTGCGATTTTTGACAGTACAGCCCCTCATGAGTATTTTCCTGAACGCAAGACAGATGAAATTATCGATATGTATTCACGATGCATTGCGCCAGGTACGGATGAAAGGTATGCAGAAGAAATTAAAAAAGCGACAAAACCTTATAAAGACAAGATGAAGGAAGGGATTGCTTATTTAGCTGAAGCAAAGAAACTCCGAGACGAGCTAGAATCGTATTATATAAAGGCGATGGATTTCCAGAAGGTTGATGAAATAAAACAAATGATTGTAAAAGAAATCGAAGAGATTGTTGAAAGTTAAAACAATAGGTTAGCTTAAATGAGCAATAGGGTCTGACTAGCCAGACCCTATTATTAGCTTATGAAGGAATGAGCAAATTCGGCGCTTTAGAAAAACGATTTTCTAAGGTGGCTTCTTCTATGAAAAGTTGATGCCAGAGCATAAAGCAAATTAAAACCCAAATTTTTCTGCTATTATCTTTCTTCCCTAGTAAATGCTCATCAAGTAACTTTACTGTCTCTTCTCTTTTAAAAAGATAGTCAGTTGGACTAGTGAGAAAAAGGTTACGAGTAAAGTCATATAATTCATTCTTTAACCAATGGCGAATCGGGACAGGAAAGCCTAGCTTTTTTCGGTGTAAAACGGAAGAAGGGATGACTTCTTTCATCGCTTCTCTAAGTACATACTTCGTTGTTCCATTTGCAATTTTCAAATAAGTAGGAATTTCACTTGCTAGTTTAAACACCTCTTTATCTAAAAAGGGAACTCGTAACTCAATAGAATGAGCCATTGTCATACGATCGGCTTTCACGAGAATGTCTCCTGGAAGCCATGTATGGAGGTCAATATACTGCATTTTTGAAGAATCATCAAAGAAAGAAGCTTCCTCATACAGATTTCTCGTAATGGACATAAAAGGATTAGTAGCATCATAATTGGCAAGTAAGTGTTGTTTTTCAAATTCGCTAAGAATATTTGCGTTCCCGATATAACGTTCAGACAAAGGAGTTGTTCCTCTAAGCAAATAGCTTTTTCCTTTAATTCCTACAGGTAATCCAAGTGCCACTTTATGAAGCAGTGACTTTATAGCTGGTGGCATGTAATTAAACCAATTTAATGCCAAAGGTTCACGGTATATGTTATATCCTCCGAATAATTCGTCAGCACCTTCACCAGAGAGAACGACTTTAACGTGTTTGCTCGCTTCTTTTGCTACAAAATAAAGAGGTACAGCTGCAGGGTCGGCAACAGGGTCGTCCATATGCCAAATAATCTTAGGCAACTCTTCAATAAATTCTTCTGGCCGGATGAGCTTGTGGATATTTTCCACTTGTAGTTTTTCAGCTGTATCTTTTGCGATGTCAATTTCACTAAAGCCTTCATGTTCAAAGCCGACAGTAAATGTTTTTAAGTTTGGATTGTGCTTTTTGGCTAATGCAACAATGCTCGTAGAATCAATACCAGAAGATAAAAATGCTCCTACAGGAACATCACTTCTCATATGCTTTTCGACAGAGTCCTCAAGTATTTCGCGTGTTTTGTTCGCATAGCTTTGTAAATTCCCTTTTTTAGGTGTGAATGTTTTCTTGAAGTAACATTCATTTATTACTTTTTGGCCTGGCGTTTTGATTAAATAATGTCCTGGGAGTAACTTCTTAACTTCACTGGATAAACAAAGTGGCTCGGGAACATATTGATAAGTTAAATAGTGTTGCAGAGCTTCTCTTGATAATTCGTTAATCGACGTATAAAGGTGGATACTTTTTTGCTCTGACGCAAAGAAGAGGCGCCCAGCTTCCTCTATATAATAAAATGGCTTAATCCCAAATGAATCTCGTGCGGCAAAAAGAGTTTGTTCGACTTGGTCCCAAATAGCTAAAGCGAACATACCACGAAGTTCCTTTACACAGTCCTTTCCGATAGATACATACAACGCTAATAACACTTCTGTGTCAGAATCAGTCGTAAACGTAAAACCTTCAGCTAGCAATTTTTCTCGTAGTTCGAGATAGTTATAGATTTCTCCGTTAAAAACAATGTGATAACGATTTTGGATGGAAAGTGGTTGATGTCCATGTTCTAAATCAATGATGCTAAGTCTTTTAAATCCTAATTGAACAAATTCATCGGCATAGTGTCCTGTCGAATCAGGACCACGATGATGAATGGCTTCAATTGCCTTTGACCATGTATGCTTATTAATTGCTTCTGTGTTTTTCTCTCGAAATTCGCCGATAAACCCGCACATTTCGTCTCCCCCTAAATTCAGCCATTTAATAATGTGAAAGCGTTAAATTAAATATACTGCGATTCTTTTAAAATGAATAGAATTTTTTTTCGACATAGGTACAAGTTTGTTAATTGCCGCTTTTGTATACACTAACGAAAGGAGGTGTCCATCTTGAATATTCAATTTATCATTACAAGTGGAGCTATTTTCATCACTCTTATAGCAGTAATGAATTGGATTCGCCTAAAAAATAAACGTGAAGACTTCTCAGACCTTCTCCTTGACCAAATTGAAAGAGACTTAGAGCTAAGAAAAACTCTTGCAATGGGATTATACATGCGATTTCAAAAAAAAGATTCAACGAGTGAAGTAACATATAGCGCCGATTTTATTAGAGAAGATCCTGTAGCGTTTGAACATTTTGTAGCAGACATTATTGAAGATAAGTACGGTGGAGATATGTTTGTAAGTAAACCGAGTGGAGATTACGGTGTCGATTTTGAAAACCGAAGGGAAGATGGACTTTATTTAGGTCAAGTAAAGTGTACAAAAGAAGATATTGATTTTGAAACGGTTGCTTTAATACATTCAAATATGGAAAAGTGGGGTGCGAACGGAGGTTATGTGATAACCACTTCCGGCTTTACAGAGAAAGCTGTTAAATATGCAGATGGCTTAGGGGTTGAACTAATAAACGGTGTACAATTAGTTACATTATGGCTTGAGACGTTTGAGAGTGAGACTGCATACATTAAAGAACTAACTCCTTCTGATATATAGATTTTCTATAGAAAGTTTGAAGGAAGAATGATTCTTCTTGTGACGACAAACACTTATTAATATTGAGAAGAGCAAAAGAATATGCTAAGAGACTTACTGAAATACGCTGCTATAATAAGAAAAATAAATAATTGAGTGATTTTAATAAGGTCAAAGGATGATATAAAAGCATTCGTATCACCCTTTGATCATGTTTTAGCCAGCGACAGAGGCTGTTTTTGTGGATTTAAATTTAAATCCACAACCACATAAGATGCTATGTTTTAATTGTTTCATTTCCTCTTGACACTGGGGGCAAATGTTCTTCTTCGTTACTTTCATCGTATCACCTTCACGATCATAGTTTTTTGGTATAGGTTAAGATTGTTAAGAGGAGGACATCCTCTCTTGTAATTGAGAATGTGTTAAAGGTAATTGAGAAACATCACTATCGAATGAACTGCTTTTAATATTGCATAGTAGTTAATGTAATAATAACACAAGATAATAAAAAAATAATATTTAATTATAATCATTTTAATTAAATAATGCTTATAAATTTAATGAGGATAGCGAAAAAAACAATGATGGAAACCACCATTGTTTTTTTCGCTATTACCATAAAACATCAAGGACATTACCGTCGAAAATATTTGTATCTATATTACACGCCTCAGCATCAAGACCATATTGCCATCCGGCAATTAAAGCTCCGTCGGGATATTCGGGATCATATTCAGGCGCATTTTCTTCCGTTGTAATCCCAATATTTGGAGCAGCTGTCCATACATACATTTCATCCATTATGCTTGGATCTTCTTCAGAAGCAGCTTCAAATGCAACGTACAGCTCTTCGCTAGGGTCGAAAATACCGTAAATACCCGAACTGTATTCCGAGTCAGATACGACATCATGCCAACCTTGGATAAACGCAGAGTCAATCGGATAGATTGGTTCAACATTAGCGAATAATGCAACTCCTTCAGGAATACCAAAATCTCTTGCCATTTCGAGAGCAGCATTAGCATGGTCTTGCCCGTGTTCAAATCCTGTACCGTCATTGAAGTGGTTATAAATAACCAGGATTTCAATCTCTTCAGAATGAAGCAAATCAACTTCATCTTCTGTTAAGCCGTAAGAGGCACCTTCATTTGTACCTAAATAACGACCCCATACGTCTGGATCACCGAAATTTTCTCTTACGCAGGCAAGCATTTCGTCCGTTGTTATGCTCGCAGAGTCAACACCCCAAACCGTGTCGGGTGTTTCTTCATCCCCGTTTCCATTTCCGTTACTGCCATTGCCATTTTCACCGTTATCGGAACCTTCGCCATTCTCACCATTGCCGTTCTCTCCGTTATCGGAACCTTCGCCATTCTCGCCATTGCCATTTTCACCGTTATCGGAATCTTCTTCTTTCCCACTAGCAATAATGTCATTTGTAATATCATTCGTAACATTAACATCGACACTAACATGAATATCGTTATCGACACTATTGGTAACGCCGTTGTCTTTATTAGTAGTAACTTGATTATCAATTGTATTATCAACTTCAGCGTTAGCGGATTCAATTGTGTTATCAACTGTATTGTCTACTTCACTTGCATTGGCATTTATAGAGTTCGTAATATTATTTTCAACGGTGCTATCGCCAGTTTTTGCACTATTGTTGCTGTTATTAGTGGATTTAATTTGTTGCTCTTCTGTATCGTTTGCTGCAACGGGTTCGGAAGTGTTTGTTTGACTAAAGAAGGTTAACGTTAGAACGAATAGAAAAGAAACGACACCAAGGATGATAAGGGATACGTTTTTTCTATTACTCACTATTTCACCACCTTAGCTTTTCTCGAAACATCATACGTAGAGAGGCCACCATCGGTGAAGGAAATAGGTATATATAACGGTCACGGACGTATTCTGAGTAGGCATTTGTTAGGGAGAATTAGAATTTTGACTTAACAATTTCTAGATTCATTATCGGAGAAGAGTATAATAGAATCTAAATAGTAGCGAATGTGCAAGGAGGGAAGAAGTTGCAGAAAGCCTCGGTAGTGTTGGTTTTAATGGCTGCAATGTTATGGGGAACAACGGGAACAGCTCAAACATTTGCGCCAGAGAATGCAAATCCAGTGGTGATTGGAGCTGTAAGATTAGCGATTGGTGGCCTTGCATTGCTGTTATTTGTTGCGATTCAAGGAAAGTTACGTGTTCGAAATTGGCCAATTAGTATCACACTAACAGCTGCATTGAGCATGGCTGCATATCAACCATTGTTCTTTCAAGCGGTTTCAATAACAGGAGTCGCAGTTGGAACGGTTATTGCAATAGGTAGTGCACCGATCATAGCTGGTGTATTTGAATGGATTATCAAGCAAAGGCTACCAGAGAAAAAGTGGTGGTTTGCAACATCGGTAGCGATTGCAGGTAGTTTGCTGCTTTTTTCCAATAATAATCAAGAGGGCATGGCAGTTAGTTTTCTTGGGGTATTGCTCGCATTAGGTGCAGGGGTGTCATTTGCTATGTATACCATTGTTAGCAAACAATTACTTGAACGCCAAGCACCTGAAGCCGTTGTAGCCGTTGTATTTACATTGAGTGGATTATTATTAACGCCAATTATATTTATGTATGATGTATCATGGCTTATGCAAGCAAATGGAATGGGAGTAGCACTACACTTAGGGCTTTTTGCCACGGCAATAGCTTACTTATTCTTTGTTAAGGGTTTATCTGGAATTACAGCATCTAAAGCTGTGACACTCTCATTAGCAGAACCTTTAACAGCTGCTATGCTTGGAGTGTTTCTGGTTGGAGAGTATTTGGATTTATTATCATGGATCGGGGTTGGCTTTTTATTCTTAGGATTGGGAGTTCTTTCGTATTCCCCGAAGAAGGCTCGAATATCCAAAAGGAATAAAGAAGTTTCATAAAAAGAGGTTCTCTTTAATACTGTAATAAGCTAAAGAGGGGTCTGACCCCTAATGATAGAATTTAACTTCTTCCTGGTCATCTCTATTTTTTGTTTGGCCAATTCCTTCTTCTGCAACTTTAATACGGAATTTCTCATAAAGGTAAAGAGCGAGCATTTCAAATCGTTCTTGATCGGGCATTTCATCAACCAATTTCTTTATGTCTCGATCATCAAAGTCATGAAGGATGCCATTAATAATAATTAAAGCATCTTCCTCATCGCCAGTTAAATGATTTTTGTATAATTCATATAGGTCATCTACAAATTTCAATGTCTACACTCCATTCATTTTTTATTATATGTAGGTTGAGTTTTATATCTGGGAATTATTCTTTAAAAAATAAAAAACATATTCTTTTGTTGCTGGTACAATACCAAGAAAGATAGTGCAAAGTGACATAAATGAAATAAATATTTGGAAAGAAATCAATAATATGTTATGATTTACTAGAAAATTTAAAAAGCTTGGGGAGCTATAAGGTTGGCTGAGAGGATATCCCGTTTGAAGATATCGACCCTTTAAACCTGATCTGGGTAATTCCAGCGGAGGGATGTCGAACAGTTGTATTTGAGCTATGTACATATGTCTGCGTGCCCTCGGGTGTGCAGACTTTTTTATTTTAAAAGGGGGTATTCATGAGTAAAGTGAAAAGTATCGCTTCAGCAGTTCCAGCAATAATCGCAATTGCGCTGTTTTTATTAATTTGGGAGTTGTCGGTAATAATTTGGAAGATTGAAAGCTATATTCTACCAGCACCTAGTAGAATTATAGAAACATTTTTTGGAACATTTAGTCTTCTCCCTGAACATATTTGGATAACAACAATAGAGGCAGTAGTTGGATTTGGATTAGGTATTGTCATTGCTTTAGCATTGGCCTTTATTTTAGATTTATCTTCAACTCTTCGGAAAAGTATCTATCCAATTCTTTTGTTCTCACAAACGATTCCGATTGTAGCTATCGCCCCACTTCTTGTGATTTGGTTTGGTTATGGACTACTACCAAAAGTGTTAGTTGTTGCATTGGTAACGTTTTTTCCAGTAGTTGTAAGTACGATTGAAGGATTACAGTCGAGTGACCGTGATATGATTCGCCTTGCACGCTCAATGGGGAGTTCTCATTGGCAAGTGTTTCGTATTATTCGTTTTCCACATGCACTACCATATCTATTCACAGGATTGCGAATTGGAGCTACTTACAGTGTCTTAGCCGCAGTTATTTCAGAATGGGTTGGGGCAAGTAAAGGACTAGGTATTTATCTAGTCCGGGCCCAGAACTCTTTTGCCACCGATCAAGTTTTTGTGGCCATTGCGATCATTTCAATGCTAAGTTGTTTGTTATTTTTAATCATCGTTGCACTTAGCAGAATCGCAATGCCTTGGAAATTTAAAAATTCAAAATAAAAAGGACAGGAGAATGAGAAATCATGTTAAAGAAAATAAGTTTTTTTAGTGGGTTATTGTTAGTTATCGCTGCTATGGTTGCTTGCAATCAAACAGACACAGGAGAGAAAGAACAAGGTCAAGCAACTGAATCTGAAACAAATGAAGGATTACTTGATGCAACACTTGTTTTAGACTGGGTGCCAAATACAAACCATACAGGAATTTATGTGGCACAAGCTAATGAGTATTTTGAAGAGGAAGGGTTAAACGTCGAGATAATCGAACCGGCACTTGAAGGAGCTGACCAAATCGTAGCTGCTGGCCAAGCTGATTTCGGAATTAGTTCTCAGCAGGATGTAACGATGGCGCGTGCGTTAGATATTCCAGTTGTCTCACTAGCAACAATTATTCAAGAGCATACATCTGGTTTTGCTTCTCCAAAGGAAAAAGACATCACTTCTCCTCAAGACTTTGAAGGGAAAACTTATGGAGGCTGGGGGTCGCCACTTGAGGATATGATTATTGCTCACGTAATGAAAGAATTTGATGCCGATCCTGAAACGGTTGAAAATGTAACAGTAGGTACAGCAGACTTTTTCACCAATACATCTAGAGAAATCGATTTTCAATGGATCTTTTACGGATGGACAGGAATAGAGGCAGAGGTTCGTGATGAAGACATCAATATGATTTATTTGACAGATATTGATCCAGTATTTAACAATTACTCTCCTGTTATTATCACGAATGAAGAAGTGGTTAATAATCAACCTGAGCTTGCCGAGAAATTTATGAAAGCTGTTAGTAAAGGTTATGAATTTGCTATTGAAAACCCTGAGGAAGCAGCTACTATTTTAATTGATATAACACCCGAAACAGATGAAGAATTAATTCGTGCATCACAAGAATGGTTAAGTCCCAGATATCAAGGAACTGCAGAAAAATGGGGAGAACAAAGTGACGAAGTTTGGAACTCTTTTTCAGAGTGGATGCTGGAAAATAAATTGATTGAAAAAGAGGTAAAAAGTGAAGAAGCGATGACAAACCAGTTCTTGCCGTAACATAGTTCTATAAGCTGAACAGAGAAAAAATGGAACGATTTTAAAGGAGATTTTATGTATGTAAAAATTGATAATGTTCACCATTCATTCGGTAGTAGGAAAGAGCGAGTTAAGGTCATTGATGGAATGAATATCACGGTAAAAAAAGGTGAATTTGTCACGCTAATCGGACCAAGTGGTTGTGGGAAAAGTACGTTATTTAATCTCATTGCTGGACTCGAAATACCGGATGAAGGAGACATTAGAATAGATCAACAGGATATGAAGGGGCAACGAGGGCATATAAGTTACATGATGCAAAAGGATTTGTTGTTTCCATGGAAGACTGTTTTAGAAAATGTCCTGTTAGGGGCAACGATTACGAAGCAAGACCTAAAGCAAGTGAAAAAAGAGGCGTTAGAATTACTTCCTTTGTTTGGGTTAGACGGTTATGAAGATTATTACCCACATGTATTGTCAGGGGGCATGAAGCAAAGAGCTGCTTTATTACGCACATTTTTGCATAAAAAAGATTTGTTACTACTTGATGAGCCTTTCGGTGCCCTCGATGCGCTCACACGGGAAAAAATGCATGAATGGTTACTAAACATTTGGAGTCAAATGAACAGATCCGTTTTATTTATTACTCACAGCATTGATGAAGCCATCTTCTTATCAGACCGTATTTATGTACTCTCACCACGTCCAACGAGAGTGAGTCATGAATTTAAAGTTATGCTCCCACGCCCGAGGGTAAAAGAGGTAACGGTGTCAACTGAATATCTAAAATTAAAAGAGCAGTTAATGAAAGCTTTATATTAATTTAATTACAATCTGAAAGGATGATAGTATATGAAATTCTCACAACATTTAAGAAAACAGGTAGACGCAATTTGGAATGCAAGTTTTGAACATCCATTTGTAACAGGTGTGGCAGATGGATCACTCCCAATAGAAAGTTTTACCTATTATGTAAAACAAGATTCTTATTATCTATCTAAATTTGCTCAAGTTCAGTCAATTGGTGCTGCAAAGGCAAATGACTTTTACACAACAAGCCGAATGGCCTTTCATGCAAAGTCTTCTTATGATGCAGAGCATATGTTGCACGAAGGCTTTGCAAAAGAACTAGGATTGTCAAAGGATGGTGTCATAAAAGTTGATGATCCTGCGCCGACAGCAGTAGCCTATACGAATCATTTATTTTCTGCAGCT
Organism: Halalkalibacter sp. HAAS-P014; assembly: GCF_056619965.1. Lineage (NCBI taxonomy): Bacteria > Bacillati > Bacillota > Bacilli > Caryophanales > Bacillaceae > Halalkalibacter > Halalkalibacter sp. HAAS-P014. Next base: position 150,277 of record NZ_JBWQTV010000002.1, read on the forward strand.
TATAAAGGATCATTAGGTGAAACAATCGCAGCCCTTCTTCCTTGTTACTGGTTGTATTGGGAAATTGGTGAAAAGTATAAAGATTCCACTCCGGGTGTGCCGATCTATCAAAAATGGATTGATACATATGGAGATGAGTGGTTCGGAAACTTAGTACAAGAGCAAATTGATCGTCTTGATGCTTGGGCAGAAAAGGCGTCAGAAGAAGAGAAACAGCGTATGGAGTCCATTTTTATTACGAGTAGCAAGTATGAATATATGTTCTGGGAAATGGCTTATACATTAGAAAAGTGGCCTGTTTAACAAATTCTATCTAGCAAGAACTCCCCCCGATAACTTGGTGTAAATACCAATTTATTCGGGGGTTTTCTTTGAGGAAAATAGAGTAACGATTTTTTCCACACTAGCATTTCCAATGGACTACTAATGAACTTACCTCATAATTTAAGTACTATTAAACATGAGGTGGTGTAAATGTTTATTTCTCCTATGCTCTTACAAGAGGTGGAATCTCCTCCAGCAGATTACGCAAACGTCATAACAGAGCTTAAGTTAGATGGAATAAGAGTCGTGTACAGCAATATAGATGGCAACCCTAAATTATACACTAGAAATATGAACGATATAACAAACTTGTTTCCGGAGATTTTATCGGTTGATTTGCCAAAGGGAATTGTCCTCGATGGAGAAATTATTTCAGTTGACGATGAGAGCAGACCGGATTTTACTCGACTAATGGAAAGGGTTTCCTCTGGAAGAGTTATTCCGACTATACAGGTTCAATATGTAGCGTTTGACATTATGTATTATGCAGCGAGGAATGTCACAAAACAACCTTTACTAAAGAGAAAAGAACTGTTAAATAAAGTGATACCGACCGATACCATTTCGGTGGTTACGTCTCAATGGGTTGAAGGCAATTCCCAAACATATTTTGAAGTCGTAAAAGAATATGATCTTGAAGGAATCGTTGTTAAGAACCCACAGTCAACATACCAAATTGGTGAAAGGTCCGATGGTTGGGTGAAAATCATTAATTATCATTATAGCAACTTACAGCGTACGGACCTGAAAGTATACTCTGGAGTAATGCTTTATGATTATGAAAAAAATCAATTAAAAAAGAAATGGAAGTCATATAGAAATAGACGAAAACTTTACGAAACATACCGTCAGTTTCTCAAACATCAGTTACCCGAGATAAATTAATGAGCGACTCCACATAAAAAAGGAGTCGTTATTTTTTGATTAATTATCTGACTTTTTAGACTATACAACAACATAAAAATTTGGTATGATAAAGTTACTTTAAATGATTATGATTATCATTCTTTGTGAGGGGTATGTAAAATGAAGAAAGTTTATTTTTGCAAAGAGAATGAATTTATAACGAAAAAAGCATATAAAGCTCTTAAAGACTCGTATCCGAAGTTAAATATTAAGAGAAAAGGCTGTCTAGGGAAGTGTAAAACGTGCAAAAAATGTCCATTCTCGATCATAGATGGCAAGGTCATGAAATGTGAAACAGGAGAAGAACTTTACCTTAAAGTAAATAAAAGAATACTTAAAGAGTCTGTATAGTTTAAGAGGGAACTGTAAATCAAAATGGGGTTTACAGCTCCCTTTCTTTTGTAGAAGCATACTTATATTAAGGCAGCGCTTCTACAAAATTAAATGTAAGATAATCTAACAAACAACCTTATTTTGTGTGAATTTTCAGTTAAAATGGTAGAGAAAAACGTTTTACCTAAACTGCTAGTGCAAAGGGGTTGTAACAATTTGTCTACAAAATCAGGAGAGAAAGTGTTACAAGAGAAGTACAATACACAAAATCGTGCGACGGCGTTTTATAAAAATCAAATGCTTACTTATTTAAATTATGATATGCAAAAGTTCATACAGAAGCAAGAAATGATGTTTATATCAACTTCAGATAAGGAAGGTAATTGTGATTCTTCTTTTCGAGCAGGAGAGCCAGGATTCATAAGAGTACTAAACGATAGAAAAATGATCTATCCAGAGTATCGAGGGAATGGTGTGATGGCAAACATGGGTAATATCATGGAAAATCCGAATATAGGGCTTATGTTTGTTGATTTTTTTGAAAGCCGAATTGGACTTCACGTCAATGGTACTGCTTATATATGTGAAAATAAAGAATTAGATATGTTAAAGCTGACAAAAGAAATGAAACGTGAAATACAACAGACAGAAGGTTCAAAAGCTGAAAGGTGGGTTGTCATCGAAGTAAAGGAGGCTTTTATTCATTGCTCTAAACATATACCAGCGTTACAGAAGGTTGAAGAATCGAATGCTGAGATACGTAAAAAAGGAGCAGGTGATTTCTTTAACGTTAAACAAAGTAAAAAGGAAGTTCAATAAAGGGATAAAATGAAGCCTGACTGGCAGTTCAAAGTCAGGCTTCATTTTTAAAATTAAGACTATATTTAGGCATTTTGTTCATGAAAACTAAAGATTTCATGAAGGTCATTACTGTTTGAAACTACATCCGCTAATGTATACTCATCTAGCACGCTTAAATAAGCTTGAAGCGCCTTATTTAAAGCAAACTTTAATTTACAGGCAGAACTAATAATACATTTATTATTGTCACGATCAAAACATTCAACAATTTGCATATTCTCTGTATTTCTTACAACCTCTCCAAGGTTAATATCCTCAGGAGGCATCGCGAGTTTAATCCCACCATTCTTCCCTCTAACTGTTTGAATTAACCCCAATTGACCAAGATCATATACAACTTTGCTCATATGGTTATTCGAGATATTGTATATTTTGGAGATGTCTTTAATTTTAGATAGACCAAGCCCCTGTCTTGTAGCTAAGTAGATAAGAGTACGAAGAGTATAATCAGTATAGTTAGTTAAATGCATTACCATTCACTCCCATGAAACACATTTAGATTTTGAAAAAGAATTAAGTACAATATAACCTATTGTAATGATAGCGAAATCTAGAACTTTCATGTATAACCTCTCTGTTTCTATCGTACAAGAAAAATAGAAGAATGTCTTTACAAAATAAGAAAATAATAATCCGTTTAGGCAAAAATCCTGTGAGAAAAAGTGACAGAGAGCGTAAAAGCAAAAGAAAGGGAGAATGGTTAGTAAGATGTAACTGTAGGTAACAAGGGAAGAAGCCCATCGAATTGACTGACTAAAAAATCAGCATTCAGAGTAAAAGTTCTTACAGATGGGCCCTTCTTAATTCGAAGAGGGAATTGTAACTTTAATTTGGCGAAGTCGTTTTTCATCTGTTTCTTCGACTTCAAGAATGATCCCTTCATATTCAAATTTTTCACCTTTTTGAGGGAATCTTTGAAATAGTTCCGTTAACCAGCCACCAAGAGTGTGATAAGGAGAGTTAGACAATTCTACATTCGCTAATCTAGCAAAATCATCTAAAGGATAATCAGCTGAGATGAGATAGGTTGTAGAATCAATTTGATTGAGCCTTTTCACTTTTTCATCATGTTCATCCCAAATTTCTCCTACGATTTCTTCTAAGATATCTTCAAGAGTAACAAGTCCTTCTGTCCCTCCATATTCATCTATTACAATCGCCATATGAGTTTTTTGCTTTTGGAGCTGGGGTAAGAGAGTTGACACTTTCATTGATTCTACGACGAACAAAGGATCGCGAATCAAATCTCTTAAATTCGTTTCTTCTCCATGGACAATCGACAAAAGAAAGTCTTTTTCAGAAAGTATCCCAATAATGTTATCGATATGCCCTTCAAAGACAGGATAACGAGAGTAACGTTCACGAAAGAACATTTCGTTTATTTCTTCTATTGAACTGTTGATGTTAATCGCCACAATATCTGTTCGGGGTTTTAATATTTCTGCAACGATAATATCATTGAATTCAAGTGAACGGTGAACAAGTTCTTTTTCGTGACTTTCGATTACACCTTCTTCTTCACTTATATCAATCATCACTTTGATTTCCTCTTCTGTCATAGAAGGATGATGTTCTTTATTTCTAATTATTTTAGAAACTCCTTTACGAAGCTTTATAAAAGCCCAAGTAATAGGAGAAAATACCGTGATTAAAAAAGCCATAATACCAGAGACTTTCAAGGTATAGGCCTCAGCGTATTCTTTGGCGAATGATTTAGGCAAAATTTCTCCAAAAATTAAGACAAGGATTGTTACAACGAATGTACTTATAAATACGCCTAAATTAGGGCCGAAAATTTGAATAGCTAATTGTGAAGAAAGAGTTGCAGCTGCAATATTAACAAGGTTGTTTCCAACTAAAATCGTTGATAAAACAACATCAAAATTTCTTGAAAGTTCAAGAGCTTTGTTAGCTCCACGAATGCCCTCATCAGAATAATTTTTCAAGCGGATTTTATTGACACTTGAATAAGCAGTTTCTGCAGATGAGAAAAAGGCAGAAAGAAATAATAATATCAATAAGAATAAAACGAGACCCATTGGTACATCAGACAAATCGTCACTCCCCAACTAATTAAGATGCTACATCCTAATTTTTTGATCGGTTTCGTCAAAAGTATTCCCAACATCAAGTAGAAAAAAACAAAAATGACAAGATATAAAATTTCAATTACCGTAATGATTAATTTGTGGGGATTACTACTCACTAAGGAATCGTAATAAGGGGACATATGTAAAATGAGGTGAGGTGACATCTCTTTCTTGTACTATTTGAAGTAAGATAATTTAATAACAAACTTAAAGGTAAGTGCAAACGCTCTATAAATATAGAGTAGGTATTCTTATGAAACTAAAGTGACAATAAAATGCAATTAAAAACTGCCATAAGAGTTATCCTATAGCAGTTAGCATTATCTCTTAGTTTAACAATGTTAGTTGTCATTTGCTTTGGGTGGGGACTCTAGCCATTGATTTTTTATCATGATATTTGCTCCATCCTCAGCATATAATTGAATTTCAGCTGAAAAACGATTATACATTGCCCCTAAATCTCTTCGTTGGCTAGTTCCGATACCGAGACCATAGAAAGCCGTTCCGACACTTGTGAGGGCACTTGCTATGTACATCATCGCATAAATCCAATTAGAGTTGCTGCGCCAAAAGCATTGCGTTGAAAGTTGTTATATAAATTGGTGATTTCGGTGGCTGCCAATGCGCGTTTTTCTCCTAAAAAACCAGCAAGAAAATTTTGATGTTCTACATAATCTATTTCATGCTCTTTTTCGATATGTGGTGGTCGAACATAAAGCCCTCTTTTAAGCAAAAGCTCTTTACTGCCTTCATAAAGCTTAATAGAATCATTTAAGCACGCCTGAAAAAAATCTGAACAGTCTTTTCTAACGGCCATTGATAGGTTCGTGGCATGAGCTCTCAAACCAATTTTTGAAAACTCATGTAAATACTCAATCATAAAGTTATCTGTAAAAATCCTTTTATCTGTAGGATTCACATCTTCCTGAACTTTGAAACCGTGAGGAACGACACGGCCGTCTGCGCTAAACATGTCAGCAATTTTTTGAACATGTTTAGTTGCAGCATCAGAAGTAAACTGGATCACGTTTTTAATTTCAGTATCCTCAACTGTTTTTAGAAAATAGTTTAATACACATACTTGAGAACTGTCGCTTAAATAGGTAGTCCATAATTGAGAAACTTCTGCCGAGGTCAAATCATTATTTATTTCCTTATCCACTTGTAAGCCCTCCTAAAAAAGTGTATATCTGTTTTATTATCTCTACATTTTCACAATTAATGTATAATTACTAAAAAGAGTTGCATCCTTTGCCCAAACAAAAGCTCTACTGCCTAATGGAGTTAGTTCTTTAAGAAACAAGACAATGATTAAATATAGTTCAAGAGAGTTTTTATGACATAATAGGTTCGTTAAAGATATCTATGCTTATTTCGTATGCTCCACCTGTTTATTAAGCCTAGTAACGGGGTTGAAAATAGAGAAAACCCCGAGTAGGGACTTTTTAATGTCCACTATTCGGGGTTCATTCATAACTAAATTGTTGGCCTTTTACTATCATTTACTTATCTTAAATAAATATAGGGTGATTCTCTACTATGGTTTATTCTGAGTACACTACAAGATCGAATTGATCTGCATTTTCTTGAATTTCAACTGCGTAAACACTTTTGGCATGTCCGTTTTGATCGATATATTTTTCGAGTCCACCTACACCACGGTGATAGGCGGTCAAAGCATGGTCCCAATCTTCATACTGATCGTATAAATAACTTAAATATTGAACTGATAATTGGATAGAATAAAGTGGGTCATACAATAAATCATCCTCATAAGGTAGACCAGCCATTTCAGCAATCCACGGTGCCGTATTTTTCATAAATTGTGCCATCCCATAGGCATGACCATATTTCGTTTCAGGTCCTACTAAATTCGGATCAAATGTGCCTCCCGTTTCTGTGCTCAATAGTTCATAAACGATAAAAGGGTCTATATCGTGTTGTTGGGCCATTTCTCCAAGAAAGATTCCCCACTCTTTTTTAAACTTTCCATCACTGTCTTCATATAAATCATCAGCAATCTGTGTAGACGTTACATATGATTCGAAGTTAACAGCAACATCTGATGAAACCGGCTGTTCATGAAAATATTCTTGCATTTCCTTCATTTCGAGAAGTTCTTTTTGTTGTTCATTCAATTCTTTTGTTTCCGTTAATGTATCGTTTAGTTCTGTGTTTTCAAAATAAAGAAATCCGATAATGAAGGATAGAAATAGGACGAGGCTTGTTATAATTGTTCGCTTCATCTAGTTTTCCTCCTTGTGTTTTATTTGCTCTGCAATGTTGTCTATCGTAACGAAATCCGAGCAGTTACTCAAATCGATAGAGTAGGTAAAATGGAGAGAATAACTAGGTTCAGAACGCATCGTACTTCCTCTGAGGTATAATCCTTGCTTTATGCAGCTTTATTCTTTAAGATCCTCTGAAATTCAAAGAAACGACTGGAAGAGATTTTTTTTAGAGGAAAACCTTAACTATTTTCAAATATAAATTGTTAGTACCTTCCACTTTACAGTTAGTAAAAGCATAAAAAATGCCATCTTATTTTGAAATATTGATAAAAGGTTCAGTATTAATATTATCCAGACAATATGTACCACTCATGACAAAATAGAGACGGCAAATACTATCTTTAGAATTAACCACTATTCTTTAAGGGGGATATATACATGAGTAAGAAAAAAATGCAACAAGGGCAGTATGATGAAGTAGAATATTCTGAAGAGTTAGCTGATACTGAAGACAAAGAAGCAATGGCTCGTATGGATAAAGCCGACGGGAGAGCGCAAAAACGACAAAAGAGAAATAAGAAGTAAAAACAAAGCAGCTAATAAGAAATAAGAGGGTGTTACAAAAAAGAGTATTGTAGCACCCTCTTTATTAGTAGATCCAGTCACAGAGTAACTAATGGGCAATACCGCTTATTCATGATACCATGAGAGAAAAGAATAAGGAGGCTGTCTATTATGAAAATTTTAGTTCAAGGTGCTGGAGCATTGGGTGCTTATTTTGGAGGGAGGATGTTAGAAGCTGGTTATAATGTCTCTTTTTTTGTAAGAGAAAAACGAGCTGCACAGTTAAAAAAGGAAGGGTTGAAAATCTTTAGTCCTGAAGGGAATTTTGTGACGAAAGATGTCAACGTATATACATCCTTAGAAGAGGTTAAAAATATTGATTTAATGATCCTTGCTGTAAAAGGATATCATCTTGACCAAGTTATTCCACAAGTTCAAACCATTGTAGAACAAACGGGAGCGTTTGTGCTGCCATTATTAAATGGAGCAGAGCATTTACAAAAATTGCAAGAAATACTTGGTGAAGAAAAGGTGCTCGGAGGGTTTGCTTCTATTATTGCCACATTAAATGAGGAAGGTCACGTCGAGCATACAAGTGGTGGTAGTGCTGTTAAGTTTGGAGCTCTTCATAATGAACAATTACCAATCTGCGCACAACTAGAAGAGGTACATAATCTTGTAAGAACAAATATATTAAGAGAAGAAAATATTTTAAAACATATGTGGAAAAAATATATTTTTATTACAGCGTTTTCAGGAATCACTTCAGCAATGCAACTGCCGGCAGGCTTTATAGCGAGCTCAGAAGCTTCCTTTACTGTTGCAAGAAATGTGATCTATGAAATGAGTGCGCTTGCAGGTAAAGAAGGTATTGAGTTAACTATGCAAGAAGTAGAGTCGATGGCTCAACGTTTAAAAGGGTTCCATAAAGACGCAACTTCTTCCATGCATCAGGATATGCGAAAAGGACTTCCTATCGAGGTAGAACATTTACACGGTGGAGCATTGCGTTTAGCTGCCAAATATGGCGTGAGTGTACCAGTAATAGAAACTATTTACGGTATTTTAAAACCTTACGAAAATGGAAAGCCGGATTAATATAAAAAATATGAGCCCAAATAAAGGTTAACTGTATAGGTCATACTAAGGTTATTAGGACCTAAAAAAGGAGGTTATTTATTTGGGCAATACAGAAAGTTCTTTATCCATCTATGCATTAGGTGGATTGAATGAAATTGGGAAAAATATGTACGCAATTGAGTGTGCAAACGAGATCGTGATAGTTGACTGTGGGAACAAGTTTCCGGATGAAAGTCTGTTAGGAATTGACCTGATTGTCCCCGATGTAACTTACTTATTAGAAAATAAAGAGAAGGTTAGAGCTTTAATTGTCACACATGGACATGAAGATCATATCGGAGGCATTCCTTTTTTCTTAAAGAAGTTAAATGTACCCATATATGCAACTCGATTTACTCTTGGGTTAATTGAATTGAAATTAAAGGAACATAAACTTTTACGGGAAACAGAGATGTATGAAATTGATACAAGTTCAAATTTGTCATTCGGTCAAATGAACGTGAATTTTTTTAAAGTAACACATAGTATTCCCGATTGCTTAGGTATTGTTTTCCGTACACCGGAAGGGAATATCGTTCATACGGGTGATTTTAAATTTGATTTAACCCCTGCAGGTAACGAGCATTCAGACATTCATAAAATGGCTGAAATCGGAAAAGAAGGTGTCCTGCTTCTCTTATCTGAAAGTACGAATGCAGAGCGTCCTGGCTTTACTCCATCAGAGCAAATGGTCGGTGAACATGTATTAGAAGCTTTTAGGAAAGCAGAACGCAAGGTGATTATATCTACCTTTGCTTCAAATATCAGCCGAGTTCAGCAAGTGATTGATGCTGCGCAAAAAACCAATCGAAAGCTTGGTTTACTTGGTCGTAGCATGGTGAATGTCGTATCGGTTGCTATGGAACGAGGGTATTTAAGCGTTCCAGATGGAATGCTGATTGATCAAAATGTAATCAACGAAATGGCACCAGAAAAAGTTGCTATTTTATGTACAGGAAGCCAAGGAGAACCAATGGCCGCTTTAGCTCGTTTATCAACTGGTAATTTCCGAGGTGTAGACATCTTATCAGGGGATACGGTTATCTTTGCAGCCGGCCCAATACCGGGGAATGAACGAAGTGTTACAAGTATCGTAGACAACTTGTATGCAAGAGGTGCGAACGTGATTTATGGTTCGGGAAGTTCATCTGGTATGCATGTTTCCGGCCATGGCTATCAAGAGGATTTAAAACTAATGCTTACTCTGTTGAAGCCCAAATATCTCGTTCCAATTCATGGAGAATATAGGATGCTACATCATCATCGCTTGTTAGCTGAGTCGGTTGGAGTTGAGCAGGGAAATTCATTTATTATGAACAATGGAGATGTTCTAGATATTGAACATGGAATTGCAAAACAAACTCGTAACATTCCTACAGGAAACACTTATGTTGATGGAATTGGTGTAGGGGATGTTGGTGATATTGTATTACGCGATCGCAAACAGCTATCAGAGGATGGAATGATTGTGATCGTTCTAACAATGAGTAAAGCAAAAAGAAAATTGATTTCATCACCCGACACTATTACTCGTGGGTTTATATATAAAGAGTACGAGGAGCTCCGAAAAGAGGTTAACCGTGTGATTGCAAATACGGTGGAAGAGATAGAAGAAGAGAACAGAAATCAATGGAATATGATTAAAAAACAAGTGAAAAAGTCTGTAGGACAATATATATTTTCACATACAAAGAAAAAACCAATGATTATTCCAATTATTATGGAAGTATAAATTTAAATGGTAGGAAACGGCGCTTATACATTCATAAGCGCCTATTTTGTACGTTAAAAAGGATGCCCTATCTTGACCGATTATTCTGTAACTTTACATCATGTATATTCGTTTATAAAATAGAAAATTGAGAGGAGGATGAATAACATAAAACATTTTATGATCGCTTCAAGTTTAATTTTACTTACATTAGTTGTAATTAGCTTTTTAATTGGTTTTGTGTTTGATCTTAGCCTAGTTAATGTAGCTTTTATAGTCGGAGCTATTTCGCTGTTACTTTCAACTAGTGGTACGTCTACAGAGGCTCATCTTGCTATGAAAACACTTGGGAATTATGTACCACGTGAAGGAAATAAGCTAGTTTCATTTTCACCACTTTTATTTGGTTCTATTCTTTTACTGATCCTATGTTTCGTCTACTCGATAATGGTTTAGTAGGCGAATTTTTTTACTTATAAAACAAAAAAGCCACCAAATAGGTGGCTTTCCAAAAAAACTGCTTACTTTTGAACGTTAGCAGCTTGTGGTCCGCGAGCGCCTTGTTCAATTTCAAATGAAACAGTTTGACCTTCTTCTAAAGATTTGAATCCTTCTCCTTGAATAGCAGAGAAATGTACGAATACATCGTCGCTACCTTCAACTTCAATAAAACCGAAACCTTTTTCTGCATTAAACCATTTTACTGTACCTTGTGTCATGATATTGCCTCCAACGTGGATTATCCACAAAATTATTACTATCCTTGCCCATCTATAATCCATCAAGACAAAATCACTTATAAAAGATAATTTATTCTATCAGTTTATCCGAACAAAAATAATTAACTTAATAATAACAGATGTATTTAGTAAAAGCAAGAAACAAACGAAAAGATTATTGCTTCAAACTTATTTCTTGAGTTGTTCTAATTCTTCCTCAAAGTAAAATGTACTCGGATGCTCCAAACAAGTATAGGAATATCTTTTCATATTCGGTACGTAGCTAAGCTTATTAATGGTTATTGTTTCACCAGTTGATTTTAACAAGACTTTATCATTAGGATGAAATTTATTTTTGTTTTTCATTGAAGAACCCCCAACTTCTAATTAATTAATTTTTACATAAGCTGTCTAAAAAGACATACTAAATGTTTTGATGAGTGTGCCTGTACACTTTTACTCATTCCTTTTATTATCTCACAGTTGTGACTATTATGCTAAAGTTCTTTTATAATCCATATCTAAAAAAAGCGTTTACTTATAAGAGGTAGTAAAAATAGGAAATAGAGGGTATACTTATAGAAAGACTTTTTCCCTTTGATCTTCTGGTGTTTTGACTCACCAACCCAGGGCGTGAGTCCAACACGAAAGGATGACGATATGACGAATATAGTTTATCAAGCTAAAGCTGGAGATGGATTTAAAAAGAAAGGGTTTAGAAAAATTAACTCTGTATTTAACACTCCTCAAGAGGCCGTTGCTGAAGCACTAGCTATAAAAGAAAAGATGGATCTCGATTATGAGAATGGAATAGAATGGGATTATAATGGGAAAATTACTGGTTCTTCTGAAAAAATGAATTTTCTAAAAGGTTATTTGGGTGGAAACCGGGAAACAAAGCCTTTTTATTTGCAAATTGTTACGTTCGAATCAAAAGAAAAAGCAAAAAGGAAATCCAAAGTCAAAGCTAAAAAAATGAATTCTAAAGATAAAGAAGTTTTCAACAAAGTAATAGATCTACTTAGATAAGTAACTTGTTTCCTTGTAAACACCCTATACTTGACAGACAAGTATAGGGTGTTTTTTGGTGGGATTTGGGGTATTTATTAGCTTTTAGTTGACATTTTAGATAAGAAAGTTATTAGTGAAGTGTAAAAATAATCCACTTAATTTATTTCTTATAATTATATTATGTAAACTTGGTACTTGCCACAGATGTCATTTTGATCGATTTTGTCGAATCTAGCAGAAAAAAGGTAGAATGATTGCTCTTTTTTTAGTAAAATAGACCTAAATAACTAAAAAGGAGAGTTGAAAATGCAGCAATCTCAAACAAAAATGGTGCTACTAGTAACAGTGATTGTTGCAAGTGTATTTGTTTCTATATTTGTTTTAAGGGTAGGAAACTTGTTATTTCAAACGAATCCTGTAACTAATGCTGGTGATAATAAGGATGTTGCGATCATTACAAGCGATATTATCGCTGATCAAAGTTGGGGGAGTCTTGCTTATAAAGGGCAGTTAAAAATAGAAGAGCAATTCCCAGTTTCAGTTTCATTATTTAGTGAAATTAATACAGACCAATTAACCGAAGAAATAGTGATACAATTAGTAGAAGAGAATGTCGAACTTATTATTGGTCATGGAAGAGAATTCGCTAATGTATTTACAAAACTAGCCTTAGACCATCCGGATATTCACTTTGCAACAATTCACGGCACATCGGAACACCCTAATCAATCAGTCTATACATTTAATCAAGGGGAAATAGAATTTGTTGCAGCTTTAGCTGCCGGACTTAAGACGAATTCAAATAAGGTCGGAGTGATAGATGCGTATGACACTAGAGAGAACAAACCTCAATTTGAAAAGGGACTACGTACTATTAAACCAGAATCTGAATTTCATTATAGGATAGTAGGAAGTAGAGAAGATGGAGATAAGGCTCTTGAAATACTTGAAGAATTAATTCAAGAAGGTGTGGATGTTGTCTATTCAAAAGGTAACGCCTATAATCGTAAAGTAATTGAACGTGCAAAACAACAGGGGATATACGTGATAGGATACCTTGACGACCAATCGTATATGGCAGAAGATGTAATTTTAACTAGTGTAATGAATGACGTATCACAAACTTATGTAGCAATCATGAAGGATTATTTTAGTGAAGATGGCATTCCCTCAGGTACGATTATGTTGACAGATTTAGATGGTGTATATAAATTAGGTCAGTTTGGTCCGATGTTTACAGAAGAAGAAAAGGAATATTTGCTATCAAAAATAGCAGAAGTACGACAAAATGTAAATTAGTTTAGGATTTCGGAGGGCATATGAGGAATTTACTTCAAAAAATAACTTTTCGCAGTAAAATTTTAATAGTCCTCCTTTTGATGACATTTATCTTAAGTAGTTTTTCGTTTATCGTTATACACTCTATTGAACAGGTTAATAAGGTAAGTGAAGAAATTAATGAGCGAAACATTCCAGAGTTAGTTTGGATTTCACATTGGGAAAAAGAGATTAGTATTAAGAGATACATGACCAGAGAATTTATGACAGATGATCTGGATGCTGATTTCGTAGAAGCATACGAATTACTAACGACCGAACTTAATGAAAGAATGATCAATCAAGGACCAGTTCCTGAAACGATTGAACATTTAAAAACAATGATCGATTTGCTGGATTTTCAAATTGAGAATAACTTACAAGGATTACTTACTTTTAGAGATAAAACAGCCGCCAAGCTCTATATTGAAGAACACTATTTACCTTCTTTACATGAAATTGAGGATGAGTTAAATAGAGTAAATAAAGAGGTATTACAATCATTGGCTGGGCACTCTTTACATTTTTCATCTATTATTAATCAATCTCTTTGGTTACTACTTTGTTTAACAGTAGGCGCTATTATTTTATCATTTATTGTTGCATATCGAATTAGCCGAAACTTAACCGAACCTCTTGAGAATGTCGTTCATAAAGTAAACCGTATCGCCAGTGGACAATACGGCCTTACAGTTGAATCTAGTGAACAGGTAGAGTTACAAAGCTTAACGGTAGCAATCAACGAAATGTCTTCAAAATTAAAAGATTCTTTTAATAAAATTATAATGGATAAAATTTATAGAGAGCAAATACTTAATTCTTTACCAGTGGGAATCATAACGGTAGATGAAAAAACGAACGAAATGTCATATAATGAAGCAGCAAAGCGACTATTAAAAAGAGACTTAGAAAATATTGAACAAAAAAACCGAAATTATGCGTTTTGGAATATCTTACACTCAAAGCAACTTATACAAAACGTGAAGGTTACTTATCAATCGGCTTCCAACGAACGTTCACTTTTGGTTTCGCAATCGATCCTTAAAGATCAATATGATAGGGTAGGAAGGTTATTCTACTTTATAGACATTAGTGAAACGGAAGAACTTGAACAAAGGATGCACCAATCTGAAAAACTAGCACTAGTTGGTGAGTTAGCTGCAGGAGCTGCTCATGAAATAAGAAATCCTTTAGCTGTTATTGATGGCTTTCTCACTTTAATGAATCAGACCCTTTCAAAGTCAGAAAAAAATCAATATCATGTGCCACTTTTGATAAAAGAACTTGATCGAATTAATTCGATCATTGAGGAATTACTACTATTAACAAAACCAAGTGCTCCGATGCTAAAGGAATCATATATCGAGGATGTTATTAATGAAATCTTTCCATTAATGCAACAATCCTTAACAAAGGAAAATGTTGAAATAAATATAGCTTTGGAAAGAATTCCACTTATGCTGGATACTAAACAAATGAAACAAGTCTTTCATAATTTAGTTAGGAATAGCGTTCAAGCTATGGGTACTAATGGGCGTATAAACATTTATTCCAAACTTACAGAGAATGCCTATGAAATATATATAGAAGACAATGGGCGTGGCATTCCAAATGATATTAAAAAGTCAATATTTGACCCTTTCCTCACATCAAAAGAGAATGGTACTGGACTAGGTTTGACAATAGTCCAGCGAATAATTGATAATCATTATGGAACGATTGAATTGCATTCTTCAACACGAAGTGGAACAGTTTTTAAGATTACATTACCATTACAGCTTGGACAGGAACTTCATCACTAGCGAGGACACTGATAAAACCTCGAAGAAACGCAATGGCTCCACACGTTACGCGCCTTACTATGAGAAACCCACTCATAGTAAGGCTTTTAAAAGAGGTTAAGGCAACGCACATTGCCTAAAAGGCACTAGCTCCTGTCTTTTTTTATGATGCTTTCAAAAAGTTCTGTTAAAAAAATTTGTAATAAATAGGTTGGTTGAAATAGATTAAGATAACTGAATTTTAATCTACGGTAATAATAGCATTATGAATCTCTACCTTTGGAGGTAGGTATTAAATGAATCGAACTAGCATAAAAACATTTACTATTCAAACTAGACGAAAAATTCGTGAAGAGGTTTCAAAACGTGTTAGTTTATTAAATAATTACAAGGACTCTCAGGAGTTTATAAGTTCTTCGCAGTTGGAAACGATGTCTCAATCTTTAGAAAATAACCTTCAAAAAAAAGGAATTCAGCGATTGGTAGATGAGGTAACATATTTTTGGTTTAATCGTATGATTGCGATACGTTGTTTGGAGGTACACGGACTGTTACCTAACCGATTAAAAACAATTGAAAAACTGTCTGAATGTAATCATGTTGATGATGAGATTGCTTCTTTTCAAACAGAACACTTCGAATTCGATAAAAGAGAGTTACTTTCATTTTCCCAAAAAGGGGAAATTCATGTTGTTAACCGTACACTTTATATTGCGCAGTGTCATTTACTACAAGAGATACTCCCTTCTGCTTTTATGAAACATGAACCGTATATTGAATTGTTGATGCCTGAGAGTTTGACGAATGTAAATTCTGAATTACAGCGTGATTTTGGGAGTGAAACCTATACTAATCTCTTTGCTGATGTGGAAATGATTGGATGGCTTTATCAATTTTACAATAGTGAATCAAAAGATGCCGTCTTTAAGGATTTGAAACAAAACAAAAAAATAGATAAAGATGAGCTTTCTTTAGCAACCCAGCTTTTTACTCCAAAGTGGGTTGTTCAGTATATGGTGGACAACTCTCTTGGGCAACTTTGGTTAGAAGGAAATCCTAGCTCTCGGTTGCGTCAGTCGATGCAATACTACGTTCAACAAGAGAATCAAGAAAAAGAAGTTAGAAAAAAGCTTAATAAGATTGAGTACAAACAACTTAACTTGGAAGCAACCACTTTTATTGACCCTTGTGTTGGATCTGGACATATTCTAGTGTATGCGTTTGATTTGTACTACGAAATGTATAAAGAAGCAGGCTATGACAGAGAAGAAATTCCACAGTTAATCTTGGAAAAGAATTTATTTGGTCTTGATATAGATGAGCGTGCTGCGCAATTGGCTACCTTTATTTTACTACTAAAAGCTTACCAGAAGTCAGGTGAAATACCTTCTAAAAACGTTAAAGTTAATATTCTATCCATTCAAGATTCAAATAATGTTGACATTGAGAAAGTCACAAAGATCATTACAAATAATGAGGATGAAGAAGCAAGTCTAAGGGAACTTCTTATTACATTTATCAATGCTAAACAATTTGGTTCTATTCAATTCCCCAGACAAATTCATTTTAGAAAATATATAAACCGCATTGAGGAGATGAACTTGACCATAGGTCAAGAACAGTTAGCTAATCAGTTACAGACCTTGTATCATCTTCTCTTACAAGGAGAGATGCTATCAAATACATATGATATAACTGTTACCAATCCACCGTATATGGGCATCCGAGGGCTATCTGACTCCATTAGTAACTATATTAAGAAACATTACCCTGACAGCAAGTATGATTTGTCTGCTGTTTTCCTAGAACGGGCTAGACTTTTCACCAAGCCAAATGGTGTTTTTTCTTTACTAAATCAACAGTCATGGATGTTTTTAACTAGTTATAAAAGGTTAAGAGAGAAAGTGTTAGATAATTGTACAATAATGTCGATGCTTCACCTTGGGGCTTATACTTTCGAAGATATAGGTGGAGAGGTTGTTCAATCTACGGCTTTTGTTTCTCGTCATATTCAAAGTAAGGAGTATAATGCTGTTTATTTTCGATTAATAGAGTATAGAAATACAAACTTGAAGAAAAAAGCTTTCCTTGAAAAAAAGCATAAATATATTTGCAAACAAGCTAAATTCTCAATAATTCCAGAATCACCGATTGTCTACTGGTTAAGTGAAAGAATAGTTAGTGCTTTTTTAACTGGTGTTCCCTTAAAAAATATTGCAGAACCACGTCAAGGCCTTGCTACAGCCGATAATGAACGTTTTCATCGGTATTGGTTTGAAGTGTCATATACAAGTATAGGCTTTGATTATAATCGCGAAGAAGCTCAAGCAAGTGGGAAGAAGTGGTTTCCATTGAACAAAGGTGGTCCGATGCGAAAGTGGTATGGGAATAATGAATTTGTTGTTAATTGGCAGCATGATGGAAAAGAGATAAGAGAAGACAAACTTTACAAGCTTTCAACTGGGAAGTGTCTGCCTAGTAATGCAAAACCCAAAAATGTACAATATTACTTTCGTGAAGGGATTACATGGACTTTAATTAGTTCAAATAAGTTTGGTGTTCGTTGTTTTCCTCAAGGAATGATTTTTGACGTTGGTTCTCATGCATTTTTCTCTGACAAAAGAGATGATTATTATTTCTTTGCAAGCTTTTTAAACTCTAAAGTTGCTAATACATTATTACATATATTAAATCCAACCATTAACTATAGTTCAGGTGTTATTGGGAAGTTGCCGATCATTAGAAAAGGACAGAATGAACTAATTGAAAACCTGGCTAAAGCAAATATTACTATTGCCAAGGAAGATTGGGACTCCAAGGAAATATCATGGAATTTTAAGCGACATCCATTTCTAACTTTTAACAACAATTCGCGATTATCCATTGCTTATAAAAAGTGGTACGATCAAAATAAACAGTACGTAATGACGTTAAAAGAAAATGAAGAAAAACTAAATGAAATTTTTATAAACATATACAATTTACATGAAGAGCTTACTCCTACTATTGAAGAAAGAGACATTACAATACAGTTAGCTGAACGAGGCCGTGATGCAAGGTCGTTCTTATCTTATTTTATTGGTTGTCTTTTTGGACGATATTCTCTTGATCGTGAAGGACTTGTTTATGCCGGTGGCAAGTGGGATTCTTCTAACTATCCATCTTTTAGACCAACTGAAGATGGTATTCAGGTTATTACGAGTGAGGCATTTTTCAAAGATGACCTCATTTTACGTTTGTGTCAATTTTTAAAGGTTTTATTTGGAGCGAATCATGTCGATGAAAATATGAAGTGGTTAGCAAGTTCACTAATCTTAAAAACGGGTGAAATGCCAGAAGAACGATTGAGACGCTATTTTCAAGATGAGTTCTTTAAAGATCATCTTAAAATGTACAATAAACGACCAATTTATTGGCTGGTTGATTCCGGGAAAGAAAAAGGGTTAAGAGCGTTATTATATGTACACCGTATCGAGCAGGATACCTTTACTAAATTAAA
The DNA here is from genome assembly GCF_056619965.1 of Halalkalibacter sp. HAAS-P014. Classification (NCBI taxonomy): domain Bacteria; kingdom Bacillati; phylum Bacillota; class Bacilli; order Caryophanales; family Bacillaceae; genus Halalkalibacter; species Halalkalibacter sp. HAAS-P014. Next base: position 168,743 of record NZ_JBWQTV010000002.1, read on the forward strand.
AACGAATCACTTTAGAAGAATATTCGATGCTTATATGGATCGATTAATTTCTATTGACCGTACTTTCAGTCAACCCAATAAACAAGTTGATAAGAAGCTTGATCAGGAGAAAAAGATTATTAAAGCTCGTTTAGATGAATTAGATACATTTGAGGCACAGCTTTTACATATTTGTAAACAAGCTCAAGGAATACAATTAGATGAGGGTATAAGAGCAAATTATGATAAATACTCTGATGTTCTTGCCTCTTTGAAATAACAGAAAAGTGTATGTATTTGTATATCAGGATTAAAGAACGTAGTTGAAGGATGAAAACAAATATGTCCGTTGGTGATTGAAATCTGTTGGATTGGAACAAACTAATAAGGAAATGAATGATGAATTAAATTGTGAAGGGGCGATTGTCATGACATTGGATTGGTTTGATCGAGTTTCAGCAGAACTTCAAGATGATCTTGAATCAATTTGTGAGGAATATGACCAAATTGGACATATGGCCATTGATAAAGGCGCTAAGCATCCAAGAATCGAATTCTTTGTAGAAAATGAGGAGAATGATCGTGAGTACTTTTGCACCCTTTATTTTGACCCGAATAATAATGAATTCTACATAGAATCATTCGATTTAGATCTGGATTTGATTTCTAGAACAATTTTAGAAGATATTGATGATATTATTGATATTGTTCATGAGAGTTTCCATGAATACATGGATGATGAAGATGAATATGATGAAGCTGAATATTATGAAGTTGTGGATGATGAAGAGGACGATGAATACGAGTATGAAACATTAGATGTTGATTGGGAAACTCCAGAGGTAACAGCGTATATTGATGATAATGAAGACCTTGAAATAACGTATAAATTTGGGGTGATCCAAGAGACAGGCGATGGAATTCTTCAGAGAATTAATAGAGTAAAAACAGATGATAACGAGCTGATTAAAGATGAGTTTAACTTCATCTTTAGCAAAGATGAGGCAAGTACGATTATAGCAATGATTGCTAGTCATATGGATTCGATAAAAGGTTTAAATATAGAACATTAATGAAAGGGGGTGTGCCCATAGGTCTAAATTGACCTTTGGGCACACCCCCTAGTAATGACGAAATCGCTACATTTTCTAAGAGCTTTGAGAGAAGTAGGTTTGTGTAGCAAACAGGGCCATTGCAACCTCTCATATTTAATTTGAGACAACTTTTCTACAATAGTAAAAGATAAACCTTTAACCTAAAAGGTTGGTAAATTGTCGAGATTGTTTTCTTTTATGCCATCTGGCTCGCTTCTTAAGATATCACGACCATATTTATGAAAGACATCAACTTGAGCTAACTTTCCATCTTTTGCCTCTGTTAATGCAGTAATATAGTCTAATTCACGACCATTGTCAGTTTTAAATGCGATTAAATCACCTTCTTCATTTTTTCGAACAGCAATGATTTTTTCATGATCCATTTTTTCATTTGAGAGCTCTTGCGAGGTCGGAATATCGCTCTGTTTGCGATATTGTTCATAAATTTCTTCAAATTGATCGTTGCTGCTTGGCATAGTATAACCTCCTCATTTTCATTTTCTCCTTTTTTAGTATCTCTCTTTTAAAAAATTGAATACAAAACCATGCTCTGTGAAAACTAGTTAACGAAGTCACTGAAATAATTGTAAAATGGTGGAATTTACAAAACCTTTACAATCTCTTTACATATGTATTGTTTACATTCCTTTAACAATTTTTTAATATGTGAAGGGGGACAAACGTTGTAGAGATTTGTCGATACGATAGAGAGAAGGGTTGATAAAATGGATTTACAAGCGCTGCTGTTCATGTTTATTGGAGGGCTAGGGATCTTCTTATTTGGAATTAAATATATGGGGGACGGTCTTCAAAAAGTAGCAGGTGACCGACTACGGGACTTGTTAGATAAGTTTACGACAAATCCAATAATGGGTGTTATAGCAGGGATAGTAGTGACAGTCTTACTTCAAACAAGTACTGGTACAACCGTTTTAACAATCGGATTAGTGAATGCTGGTTTTATGACCTTAAAGCAAGCAATTGGTGTTATTATGGGGGCAAATATAGGGACGACGGTTACAGCTTTTATCATCGGGATTAAAATATCCGAATATGCTCTACCAATTATAGCTTTAGGAACCTTTTTAATTTTCTTCTTTAAAAACCAAAAAGTAAATAATTATGGACAAGTAACCTTTGGATTCGGTGCATTATTTTTAGGTCTAAATTTCATGAGTGATGCGATGTACCCATTGCGTGACGTACAAGCTTTTGCCGATTTGACGTTGAGTATGAGTAATAACCCGTTACTAGGAGTTGTGATAGGGACGGTTTTTACTGTAATTGTTCAAAGTTCATCAGCATCAATTGGTTTGTTGCAAACATTATATTCTCAAGGATTGATGGATTTAAATGCAGCGTTACCCGTTTTATTTGGTGATAATATAGGAACGACAATAACAGCTGTGTTAGCCTCACTCGGTGCTTCAATTGCAGCCAAAAGAGCTGCATTAACACATGTCATTTTTAACTTAATTGGTACGATTATAGTACTTATTCTAATTTTACCGTTTACTTCTATGATGGCTAGTATCCAAAGTTGGTTACAACTAAATCCAGAGATGACGATCGCATTTGCGCATGGAATTTTCAATGTCTCAAATACATTAATTCAGCTTCCGTTTATTGCGATATTAGCGATTATCGTTACAAAGGTTATTCCTGGCCAAGATTCAGCTATAGAATATAAGGCAATGCATTTAGATGAACGCTTCATTAGAGAATCTCCATCAATAGCACTTGGTCAAGCTCAAAAAGAAGTAATCAGAATGGCAGAACTTTCGGAAAAAGGACTTGTAGAAGTTGGCAAGTACATGAAAACGCATGAAAAGAAACACGGTGAGCTAGTACCACAGTTTGAAGATGCAATTAATAATCTCGATCGTAAAATCACGGAGTACCTAATTCAGTTATCGTCACATTCATTAACTACGGAAGATTCAAAATTACATTCTACGTTAATGGATACTGTTAGAGACCTTGAGAGAATCGGAGATCATATGGAAAACATAATGGAGCTTGTTGATAATCAAGTACGAAATAAGGTTAAGTTTTCTGAATCAGCAATCGCCGATTTAGATGAAATGTTTGATTTGACAGTCTCTACATTAAGACAATCGATAAAAGCGTTAGAAACACATAATCTGGAAGATGCAAAAGCAGTACTAGAAAAAGAGGACAAGATTGACAAAATGGAACGTGATCTTAGAAAGAAACATATTATGCGTCTAAATGAAAATAGATGTACAGGATCTGCGGGGATCATCTATGTTGATATCGTAAGTAATTTAGAACGAGTGGGTGACCATGCAGTAAATATTGCAGGTGTGGTTATTGAGGAAGCGTAATGACTAAAGTTAAACGGCTAGATACTACTTCTAGTCGTTTTTTATTGTGGCAGAGGGGATGTTATGTCTTGTGTATAATTAATCTTTATTACCACATTCTAAAAAATAAATATGAATTTCATTCCTAATATAACTAGACCCAAAGGTGTACCGTTAAAGGATATATGTTATAACAAGTGCTGTAACAGCATATAAAATGGGAAGTAAATAGTTACACTTTTTATTTCTTTTGGTACGATAATCATATATATGTCTGACTTTTTGAAGGAGTACGAATATGAATAAGTTAACATCAGTGTACCCACAAGCCATTGAGCATACGAAAAGAAAAGTACTGGAAGATATCGATCGCTTTCTTGAAGAAAAGGAGACACTTCCTCCTTATGAGCAATATATTATAGAAAGAGAAAGTTATGTTGAACAAATTTGGGTAAATGTTTGGTTAAATAAAGTGACTAATGATGTGCCTAAAAGAGAAAAAAAATCATATTTACTTGATAAAGGTTATGAGGTTGATGGAATTGACCGTAAAATTATAAATCGTTTATTTCGCAATGAGATGAGAGATTACCAACCATTTCATGTAATAAATTGGCTTAATGAAAGGTATGGTGCTGATAATAGTAAATGGGAAGAACAGTATCAACGGGCAAAGGCAAACTTTGCTAAGCGCAAAGAGGAAGAAGAAATAGCACTAAAAAGAAAAGGATTGCGAGACCATATTGAGAAACTTATTCGTGGAATTATTGAGAGAGACCATCAATTATTATACCTTTATATTCGCCATCGCGTTAGTCAACAAATGGCATCAGATTTCGCAACTAAGTCAAAATATCGAATGATTGAAAAATTCAAGATTGAAGAAATTTTAGAAGAAGAAGGGCCGTTTGACCCGACGAATTATTTTACTGCTTCTAAATTTTTTGATGAATTAACCGGTGCAGTCCAAAAAGCCTATTATTGGGAATATGAGACCTATCTTGATACGTATAGCAGGTTTGTGGATGAAAAGCTATCATTATATGTTAGCAAGCTTGTGATAAAGGAGCTAGAGCCTCAGGTATATGAGCAATACCTTGATGCTTATAAAGAACCACTCACTGAGGCAAAATTAAGAGGTCTTGTAAAACTAAATCTTTCATATATAGAGAAACAATTTTTCTCCAATATACAATCCGAGTTAGTTGAACACCTCTTACAACTAGCTGATATTCCGTTTGATCCCAATGTGCATAAACTTAAATATGAACAAGACTTAGCTGAACGTGAGCAACGAAAAGCAGAAGAAGAAGAAGAGCAACAGAGAAAGAAAGAAGAGGAAGCACGAATTCTCGATGATATTTTTGGACGTGAATATAGGCCGTCGACAGGAAGGAATATTCGTTACATTTTACATATTGGTGAAACGAATACAGGGAAAACTCACCACGCACTTGAACGAATGAAAAAAGCTTCTAGTGGACTATATCTTGCTCCATTACGACTGCTCGCCCTTGAAGTGTATGACAAATTAAACGAAGAGGGTGTCCCATGTACGTTAAAAACGGGTGAAGAAGAGAAGGTAGTTGTTGGAGCTACTCATAATTCATGCACGGTTGAAATGTTTCATGAGAAGGAATTTTATGATGTTATTGTCATTGACGAAGCACAAATGATCGCCGATAAAGACAGAGGTTTCTCTTGGTACAAAGCAGTGACAAAAGCAAATGCTAATGAAGTACACATAATTGGCAGCCGAAATGCCGAACGAATGGTCCTACAATTATTAGGTGACACTGAAGATGTTGAAATTCATGATTATACAAGGGATATCCCGTTAAAAGTGGAAAGAAAAGAGTTCAAACTTAGTCACACAAAAAAGGGTGATGCCCTCGTTTGTTTTTCGAGAAGAAGAGTTCTTGAAACAGCTTCTCAACTGCAGAAAAGTGGCCATACAGTTAGCATGATTTACGGGAGTATGCCACCTGAAACAAGGAAAAAACAGATGCAGCAATTCATTGACGGTGTAACAACAGTGATTGTTTCAACAGATGCAATCGGTATGGGGCTAAATTTGCCAATACGTCGAATTGCATTTTTAGAAAATGAAAAGTTTGATGGAACAAGAAGAAGAAGGTTAACATCACAAGAAGTGAAACAAATAGCTGGTCGTGCTGGCCGGAAAGGGATATATGATATCGGCAAAGTAGCTTTTAGTAGTGACATTAAGATGATGAAACATCTCTTACAACAAGAAGATGAATCGATTCAAACATTTGCTATTGCTCCTACAAACTCTGTATTTGAACGTTTTCAAAAATATTATCGGGACTTAGATACATTCTTTGAGCTTTGGGAGAAGTTTGAAAGTCCAAAAGGAACAAAAAAAGCTACACTCTCAGAAGAACGTGATTTGTATGAAACAATTAAAGGAACTGAGATTGAGGTAAGGCTGTCGATGATGGATTTATATGGCTTCCTACATTTGCCGTTTTCATCCAAAGAGCCTGGATTAGTGGAACAGTGGCAAGAAAAGATGATTGCCATTGTAAAAGGAGAAGAGCTTCCAGAGCCACAATTAACAAAAGGATCACTTGAAGACTTAGAACTTTCATATAAAGCAATCGGATTGCATTTATTATTTTTGTACCGTTTAGACCGACGAACAGAGGCGATTTATTGGGAAAGAGTTCGTGAGGAGATAAGTGATGGCGTTCATGAGTTTTTGAAAAACGATGTGAAGCATCTGGCAAAAAAATGTAAACATTGTGGAAAGAACATGTCTTGGAATCACGAATTTACAATGTGCGACGAATGTCATAAAGAACGTTACCAGCGCAAGTATCGAGGTTCTTATCGAAACAAAAAAGTTTATCGATAAGACCATAAAAGATTATTAATTCTTGGTAGGAGTGAGTTCATTGAGTGTTGATAAGGTGTTAATCATAATTGGTTTTTTCTTTGCAAATGGGCTATTAATCGGAAGTTTATTTACAGGAAGGGAATATGTTTTAGAGATTCTATTATTTACCGTTGTGATGAACCTCCTTTATATTGGATTGTTGGCTTATCTAAAAAAGCGTAGCAATCATACTTATTGATAGAGCAGTGTAACGAAAGAAAATAAAATTTCTTTCGTTACACTGTTTTTAGGTGCTGTTGAGGCAGGTAGGAAGGCAATTATTTTACAACCTTTTTGTTTTCTTTTTCATCGGGTTTCTTTTTGTCACTTAGATCAAATACTTCTGTTACCTCATCAATGACTTCTTTTGTTGAGCTTTTAAATTCACGCAACGTTTCTCCTACTGCTTTCCCTAGTTGTGGGAGCTTAGCAGGACCGAAAATAATGAATGCAATTAGAATAATTAAAATTAAACCAGGGACCCCAATATTCATCATCACAAATCACTACTTTCAAGTGTATGAATGATTTAAACTAATGAACTAGTACCTTCTTTTAAATACTTAATCATTCCTTCTCCTAAGTCATCTTTATAAGTAGGATCTAACTCTCCTTGTATTTTTTAAAGAGTAGATGCATAGACATATGACAGTAAATAGGAGGTGCTGTGTTAATGGATACGATAAAAGAGGAATTGAAATTACTATCGCAAGTATTTATACCAGTGTTGTTGATGTTGGCAGTGGGGTATATCGTTGTTAGTGTATTTGGAGCGATTTCTTTTCTATCATTTATTTTGATTGGAGTCGGTTGCGCAATTTTGTCATTCTTAATTTTTGGTGAAAAACGAATAATATTATCATGTTCATTTATCATTTCTAGTCTCGTTTGGTACCTTGCCTTTCTATTTTAAGTGAGAGTTTAAAAGAGTATAAGCCATTCATATCTCACCTCTAATTTAAGAATGAGGGAAAGGAGATGAATGGCTTTTTATAATTATTGTTTCTAAAAACATGAAAAATTTCCTTTATAGTCTAATGTCAAGTGAATTGCTTAGTTATTTTTGAGGTGACAAAGCTTAAAGCAAAAATGATAAAGCAATTACAAAGATCGATAAATGATACAATAAATCTAGTAAATTTCTGCCGATGGATTTATTCAAAATGCTAATGGCAACATATCCAGATCGTATCACAATAATAATGAGTGCAATCTGAATCAAGATAGATGGAATCATTTTATACACCTCCGCAATGAAATGTCTTATATAATTATGACACCACGGAAGGAATTACGACAAAAAATATGAGTGAGTGAAAGAGTTTCATAGGGGAGATAAAGCCATCAACGTTTGAAAAGTCAGAAGAGAGGGTTCATATAGGAGAAATGAAGCCCTCTAATCCGTTAATAGTGGAAAGTTTATTTGGTAATTTGCTTATTTCTTCCGCTTCTTAATTTCCTCAGTAACGACAAATGCAAGGTCATCATTGCCAAAAAGTGATAATACGCCTAGCAACGTCTCATCGGCAATTGGTTCAGATTCTTCTTTTGAAACGGTTAATTCAATACCTTGTAGTAATGCTGGGTTACTTCCTTGTTGTGGATAAGCACGTTCATATAACTCGATTGGTTTGAGATCGTTATTGACACACCATTGTGCGAATACGAGGATCATCATATGTTCATCACGTTGATAGCTGTTAATAATTTTATCTTCCATTTCATTTCGGTTCATTACGAGTCGAGCTCCTTTTATTCATTAATCCATTAATGTTTGTAACTGTTTTAAAAACTTATCATTATACGATGTGATAATATGCACTCTTGCTTTATCAAGTGGTATCACTTGCTTACAGCTTCGGGCTTCACAAGCTACTTCAGTTTGAGTTAGTTGCACTAGATATTTTTTTCGTTTTTTACAAGCTGGGCATGTTGCACTAATTAATTGAACTTTAGCTCCTTTTGAGAATGCACCAGCTGTTTGGTCTTTCGTTTCCTTTGATAACTCCTGAAAAAGGACTGCGTTTGTTGCAGCTCGACCAGTACGTTTAATAAGTGTCTCTAATGTCATAATAGGTTTAGGGTTTCTAACAGGTTTTTTCTTAACGGTAATACTGTCATATTCATCCATTTCTAATAATCCATATCCTTTTGGGATTTCTTCAGACTTCAGGAGGCCAACAGGTGTCAATAAGTAGGCATAATCAGCGATTTGGTGGTAGCCGTAGTCAGAGTGAAGAACGTCATCGCGAAGAAAGTCAGCACGTGTCGCTTTCACCTCAATGATTCTAGCTTCTCTTCTTTTCATATTAATCCCTAATGCATCAGCCTTTAATCGCTTCCTACGTACGAATAGTTTTACTTCATTTGCACATAAGTCTGTCATTTTTTCTTTTAACCAATAAAGTGATTGTGTCTTAAGATGCTTGTGAATCTTGCTTTCCATATTAAAATCCCTTTCCAAAAATTACTTACAACCAACCTAATAAATAAAATCCATAAAGGACTGCTGGTAAAATGAGCCCGATTAAGCAGACGAAAGGAACATTTTCTTTGACGATAACCCTGGTTGGTCTCTCCATTAATTTGGACGCCATTAGTACTTGGCCAGAAAATGGCGATAATTGCGTTGAAACTGTCCAAGCAACGATCAGGATAAGAGCTAAATATTCTGGACTGACGCCAAACTGGACGGGGGATAGTGCATTTCCAATCCCAATTACAATAATAACAGGGTGAATAGCAATTTGCGCTAGGAGAGTAGAGAGTATAACCAACAACAAGCTTAATAAATAGATAGAACCAAATGAAGCTTGAAACAACAGGTTGGATAAATATGTTCCAATTTCCGTTAGTGACATGGCCATTCCGAGAAAACCCGCACTAATAAAAACAGCCAATTCATTTTTTAAGCGCAAAAAAGACGATTGTACTTGCTCGGAAACATCTTGTATATAGGTTTTGAGTATTTTGGTAAATAAAGCCCAAAACAGTGGCAAAAGTACAGCTAATAAAGAAACAACGGATATCATATTAACTGGTAATAGATAGTCCAATAAAAAAGATAAACTGATGAGGACGAAACAAAATATTCCAAACGAAACTAGTGATACTTCAGGTGTTGTACTTTTTTCGTTAAATTGATTTTGTTCGATAATAGGATCATCAGGAAAATTTATGCGTTTATACATGATCGCACAAATAATAATGTAAATACTAGCAATGATGAGACCGTATCCTCCAATATCAAACCATGTAACTTCAAATAAAATTAATACTAGTCCGATGTTGACAAAATAAGGCGACCATAACATAGAAGCAGCAAATGCTCTCATAATGGTTAATGTAAGCTTTTGATTTTGGAAACCAGAGAAGCTTTCGTCTGCTATTCTTTTGACAATTGCCATTGAACCAAAGTTTAGTAAGATACCCATTGTTGCAGTTAAAATAAAACTTAAACGATAAGGGTGCTGCTTTGATTTTAATGCTTTTTGACGTTCTTGCACTTTCCTCTTTAAAGCAGTTAAATAACCAGCTGTTGACATAAACGTTCCAATTAAAGGGATAAGCAAAAACAATGATAATATATTAACATTCTCACCAAAACCAAGTAATGCGACTTGCCATCCAGCTTGCTCACGTACTAATAAGTACGATCCAACAGCAAAGAGAACTATCACAATGAACCGGTTTATGTTTGATAAATAAAAGAGTGTGAAAACGAGTAAAATTGCAGCACTTGAACTAAAAAGATATGTAAGTATGAGACTAGGATTAAATACCTCAACTATATATAAAATCGTTGTAATATAGCAAAGGAGTCCTAATATGCGAGTTAAAATAGTATGTTGCGTAATGAAGCCCCCCTCTCAAATTAGATTAAGCCTTATTTAAGGGTTTTACCTTATTCTAAGGTTAGCTCACGTTTGCGTAAAGTAAAAAGAATAAAATAAGTATAAAGGAAGAGACAATTCCTATTAATACTACTTAGAATTCATTATTTTTGTCATAACGCAATCAGTTAGCTCTTATGATGAAATGGGATCTATTTTTGTCATTTAAGGAGTTGGTTGAATGGATATTTTTAAAGCGATTGTAACGAGGAGAACAATTGGAGTTGTGAAACAAGACCCTATACCGAATGAATTGATCGAGAAAATTTTACATGCCGGGACATATGCACCTAATCATTTTCGGACTGAGCCGTGGAGGTTTTTCGTATTAAGTGGAAACGCAAGGGAACGTTTAGGTTCTGTTTTTGAAGAAATAACAAAGGAAGAAGCAGCTAAGCCATTGTCTGATGAAAGTAAAAAGAAAATGGAAAGGAGTAAGAAAAATCCACTGAGAGCACCTGTGATTATTGCTGTGGCAGTTGAACCAAGTGATAATGAAAAAGTGATCATGAAAGAAGAGTATGCAGCTGTTAATAGTTCCATTCAAAATATGTTATTAGCAGCTCATGCATTAGGATTAGGTGCAATTTGGAGAACGGGAAAGTTATGTTACCACGAAAAAGTTAATAGATTTTTTGGTTTATCAGACAAAGGGGAAGTACTTGCTTTTATTTACCTAGGCTATCCGGATATGAAGACTCCAATGGTGAAAAGGAAACCAATTGAAGAAGTGACTACGTGGTTATCATAAGTATTTAACGGTAAGAGAGCTGTCCAAGAACGAGGTCCTTAACATAAATCGTTTTGGTACAGCTTTTTTATATTCTATAAAAAGGTCCGAAATACATAATAAGTTGTGAAAATTGATTGTATAAAGAAGAGAATCCCCCAAATAAAGGCGGGGATATAGGTCAACTTTTGTAACATTTGGGCATCACCTGCATTTTGAGAATTCGTGATACTTACGTACATGATCGTATAAGAGGCCAACACAGATTGCACGAGAACAACACTTGATAATAAATAGACCACTATTTTTTTTATGAAAAAGAGCTGGAAATAAACAATTAAAGCACAACATGCAAGATATATGATCAACCAAAGTATTCCATAGAAGTTGTGAACCCATAGAAATAAATTGATTAGTGCTAAACCAAAAAATAGGTAAAATAAACTAGCAATTTGACCTTTAGAAATGAGGAAGAAAGCTAGCAAAGTAATAATAGAAGAAAACGTATAACCAGCGTAAGTTACAATAACGGAACTTAACCGAGACGTAGACCCTGTATAGGCAACGCCGTTTGTACTAGGGTATAACGAAATCGAATAAACTTTTCCACTCGTTACTAGTGCAGCAATTGCGTGACCGGACTCATGAACTAATGTGTGAATGATTCCAAAAAGTGAACGGACTATTGGAAGGTACGAAATAATGACAGCACTCAGTAAATATACGTACAGTTGATTCATTCTTCCACCTCTTTTCCTTATAAAAGCTTTGCCAAGAATACCTTCTAAAATAACACTAGATTAAGTTAATAAGAATAGTCTGCTTGTTTTTTTTCATAAAGATTAGGAAGGCAAATCTGTAATGTTTGAAGGAAAGAGGGGTATGATGCAAATACATGTCGTTCAATCAGGAGAAACACTTTGGGGCTTAGCGCAAAACTATAATACGACAGTTTCTGATATCGTAAGGACTAACGTAATTACAGACCCAAATCAATTAGTAGTTGGGCAGGCAATCGTTATTCCGATATGGGGACAATTTTATTGGGTTCAACCTGGAGATAGTTTGTGGATAATTGGTCAAAGGTTTAGAATTCCTTATCAAACAATAGCTGCAATGAATCGAATCGATCTAACCCAACCACTTTGGGTTGGATTAAGGTTGTATATTCCACCAGTGCCAAGATCTAGAGTGGAAACAAATGCCTATATTGAGCCACGTGGGACATCTGTAAGCCAAGCGTTATTGGATGAGGCGAGACAAACGGGTCCTTTTTTAACATATTTAGCACCATTTAGCTATGAAGCGAGAAGAGATGGAACGCTTAGAGCTCAACCGCTAGCTGGGATACCAGAGGTAGCAAGAGATACAGGAGCTTCACTTATGATGGTGATAACAAATTTAGAAGGTGGACAATTCAGTGGTGAGTTAGGTAGAGATATTTTACAAAGTCGGGCTGTGCAGGACCGTTTGTTAGATAACATCATTACCGAAACAAGACGTGTTGGTCGGTTTACTGATGTACATTTTGACTTTGAGTTTTTACCTGGGGATCAAAGATTGGCTTATAATCAATTTCTCCGTATAGCTGCAGAACGTCTTCATGCAGAAGGTTTATTGATCTCAAGTGCATTAGCTCCTAAAACTCGCCCGGACCAACCAGGTCAGTGGTATGAAGCGCATGATTATCGGGCGCATGGTGAAATTGTCGATTTTGTTGTGTTGATGACTTATGAGTGGGGGTATTCAGGAGGACCACCAATGCCCGTTTCTCCAATCGGGCCTGTTGAAGATGTAATTCAGTATGCACTTTCTGAAATGCCAGCATCAAAAATTATGATGGGTCAGAACTTGTATGGCTATGATTGGACTCTCCCGTATGTACCTGGAGGACCATATGCAAGAGCGATTAGTCCACAAAGAGCAATTGAAATAGCGAATATATATAACGTCCCTATACAATATGATACACGTTCACAGGCACCTCACTTTGACTATGTAGATGAGCAAGGAAGATCTCATAAAGTTTGGTTTGAAGATGCTAGGTCTATTCAAGCCAAATTCGATTTAATTAAGCGACTAGGGCTAAGGGGAGTAAGTTATTGGAAACTAGGATTGCCATTCCCTCAAAACTGGCTTCTAATCCAAGAGAATTTCGATGTCATAAAGCGATAACGACACGATTAAATAGTAAGCTTAAGGGTGAGAAGAGTGTTGCAAGTTTATGATGGGGGACGAAGGGTCACATCATTCATTTTTAAGGTAGTCCGTCCCCTTCCACCCAAAAAGGGAAGCAAGTAAGTCAACCTCCAACTTGAGAAAATTTAACAATTTGTCGAAACGTGGTATTCTAATAGTATAACAATTTTCATGTATGGGGGAACAGTCGATGAGTTATACCGCTATAATCGTCACAATTATCTTCATCATAAATACTGTGTTGGCGATTACGATTATTTTTTTAGAGCGACGAAATGTAAATTCGATTTGGATGTGGGTTCTAGTTTTGACGTTACTCCCAGTTGCTGGATTCGTATTATATATCATATTTGGGCGAAATTTAAGCCGCTCCAAGTTATTTAGGTGGGATGAAGAAAGTTATCATCTTTTGAAGGAATTAGTATCAAAGCAGTTATATGCATTTAGGAGCAACCGAACTTACGTTAATGACACTGCTGTAAAAAAAAATAAAGACTTTATTATTATGAATTTAGCAAACAATGCATCCCTTTTTACACAAAATAATCAGGTCGAAGTTTTCACTGATGGAAAAGAGAAATTTGATTCTCTTTTTATTGATATTGAAAATGCTAAGAGACATATACATATATTGTATTACATTATTCGCGATGACGAATTAGGGAATAAATTAGCTAATGCGTTAGCAAAAAAAGCAAAAGAAGGAGTGGCCGTTAGATTATTATATGATGATCTAGGATCACGTAGTTTAAGTAAGTCATTCATTCAAAAAATAAAATCTGCTGGTGGGGAAGTAGAATCTTTCTTTCCTTCTAAAATTCCCCTCATTAATCTAACTATAAATTTCAGAAACCATAGAAAGCTTGTTGTTATTGATGGAAAAATTGGCTATATCGGTGGATTTAATGTTGGTGATGAATACCTTGGTTTAAACGAAAGCTTTGGGTATTGGCGTGACACGCATTTACGAATAGTAGGAGAAGCCGTTAACAATATACAAACCCGGTTCATCCAAGACTGGAATCAAGCTGCAAGAAAAGAACTGTTAATTAAAGATTTTCGATTATCTTTTCATGAATTTTACGGTCAATATGGTATTCAAATTGTCTCAAGTGGACCTGATTCACAGCTTGAACAAATTAAAAAATCTTATATTAAGATGATTTTATCTGCCAAAAAATATGTTTATATTCAATCACCTTATTTTATCCCGGACGATAGTTTACTTGATGCCTTAAAAATTGCTTGTTTTTCCGGGTTAGATGTTCGCATTATGATACCGAATAAGCCGGATCATCCATTTGTATATTGGGCAACGTATTCAAATATTGGAGAGCTATTAAAAATAGGTGCAAAAGTATACATATATGATAACGGCTTTTTACATTGTAAGATGATTGTGTCAGATGACACGATTGCATCAGTAGGTACAGCTAATATTGATGTTCGTAGTTTTCGTTTAAACTTTGAAGTGAACGCGTTCCTATACTCAAAAAATGAAGTACCTGAACTAACAAGAATTTTCCATGAAGACATGAAACAATCAAAACTTTTAACACTTGAGGAGTATGAGAAGCGATCATTAAAAATTCGTTTTAAAGAATCGATATCGCGATTACTTTCCCCTATTTTATAATGTAGGAAAGTTATAGAGGTGATGACACTGTTTTTAAAACCTTTTGAAACGAAACAGATGTTGGAGGCCATATTAGGTAGTATTGATGAAGGGATACATGTCGTCAATTCTGAAGGTATTACCATCTACTATAATCAAGTTGCAGCAGTAAATGACGGAACAAATATTGATGACGTACTTGGTAAACATGTGTTAGATGTATTTCCATCTTTAAACAAACAATCAAGTACGTTGTTAAAAGTGATAGAGACTGGCAATCCGATCTATCAACAGTCACAAACATACAAAAATATTAAAGGTCAATTAATTGACACCGTCAATACAACACTGCCAATTAAAGTAGGAAAACGAATGATTGGGGCAGTGGAAATCGCTAAAGATTTAACAACAGTCAAAAAGCTCTCACAATCCCTTCTCGATCTACAAGGGAAAGTTCATCATCAACGCTCTAAGCCTGTAAGCATTGCCGGTGCAAAGTATAAGTTTAGTGATATCATCACCAATTGTCCTAAGATGAAACAAGTTATTACTTTAGCGAAGAAAGCTGCTCATTCTTCTTCACCAGTTATGGTATATGGAGAAACAGGTACAGGGAAGGAACTGTTTATTCAATCTATTCACAACGAATCAGCACGCCAGAACAATCACTTTATTGCACAAAACTGTGCTTCCTTGCCTGCATCTTTGCTTGAAAGTACGTTATTTGGAACAAAAAAAGGAAGTTATACTGGAGCAGTTGATCGATCGGGATTATTTGAACTTGCCCATAGAGGGACATTGTTTCTAGATGAAATCAATACAATGTCACTGGATTTTCAAACAAAGCTTTTGCGTGTATTAGAAGATGGTGTGATTCGAAGAGTTGGCGGAACGGAATCATACTTAGTCGATGTAAGAATGATTGTGGCAATGAATGAACACCCATTAGTTTGTGTCGAAAAAAAACAGTTACGTTCAGATTTATTTTATCGTTTAAATGTGATCTTTATTGAAATCCCGCCTTTACGGGATCGAAAAAGTGATATTCCCCTTTTAGTGGATTATTTTATAAAGAAATATAATTACGCCTTTAATAAGTTAGTTGTGACGATTGATGATGATGTCATAAAGAGACTTAACGCGCATGACTGGCCAGGAAATGTTCGTGAGCTAGAACATACGATTGAATATGCAATGAATATGATTGAGGGGGACCATCTAACAAGAGAGTACCTTCCCTTATATCTACAAGAAAAACCAACCGACATAATCGAACAAACAGAGGTTAAACCACTAAGAGAAACACTAACAAAGACTGAAAAGTTGATGATCAAACAAGCATTAAAAGAAGCGAATGGCAACATTCTTCATGCAGCGAAATTATTAGAAATACCGAGGCAAACGCTGCAATATAAAATAAAGAAATTTGACATTTCTCTTTGAGTATGTAAATAGAGAGGAGAATGAATGTGAAACTACCTGAGGTAAAAAAAGTCACAACATCTACCTATATGGCACAATTATTTCTTGATCCATTTAATGAACGACTTCGAGTAGATGATTATAGAGGCAATATCGATCTATTGGTAGAGTATTTGCAAAAATTGATAGATACTCCTCCATTCACGAAAGTAATTTTTCATGCTAGAAGTGAAGATTGGCAACAACTTCTCACATATGGATTTGAATTAGAAGCTATTTTTAAAGGGTATTATAATGGGTCGGACCAGTATACAATGGCGCTTTATAAAGATAACAAAAGAAGAATAAGTGAGCATTGGATCAAAGAAGATGAAATCTTGAAGTCTGTTTATCAAAAAGGAAGAAATATTGAGTCAAAAACAATCCCACTCCAATACAAATTTAGAAGAGCAGCCCCAAAAGATATAAATAAGCTTGCTAGTTTATATGGAAGCGTATTTGACGTTTATCCAACACCGATGAATGAACCTGATTATGTAAAGAAGACAATGCGAGACGGGTCTATTTTTTATGTGGTTGAGTGTAATGGCGATATTGTTAGTGCAGCTTCAGCTGATGTTAATCAAACATATCATAATGCAGAACTTACAGATTGTGCCACGGATCCAGCTCATCGGAAATATGGGTTAATGAAAAAATTATTAGCTAATTTAGAGGGAGAGTTAAAAAGCAATCAAATTTATTGTGCATTTTCGATCGCTCGAGCTTTGTCATTTGGGATGAACGCAGCCTTTTATCAACTTGGCTATGGATACAAAGGGAGACTAACAAATAACTGTTACATTTACGATAAATTAGAAGATATGAATGTTTGGGTCAAAGATCTATCTAGATAAGCTGCTGAATTTCTGACACTTTTGCTAAGTTTTCGGCATTGTAGAATTCCATAATGTTACTCTTTTATTGAAGAACTGCCAAGAAATTAGCAGTTCTTCATTTTTTATGTAATTTTACAGGAGCTTTAATAGTATTCCAACTACTGTAACTACAGATTTCTTACACTTTGTTGAATTTTTTGAAACTGGCATAAAAGTTGCATTTTCTTATTGTGAGAGCTTTGAGTAGGAGGTTGAAATAATGAAGATGGATTTATATAAACCTAACCGTCATTGGACAAAAATCGAGTTATGGAAAGATGTTACAGAGGAACAATGGAACGATTGGCTTTGGCAACTAACGAATACCATTCGAACATTGGAAGATTTGAGGAAAGTTATTAATCTCACACCAGAGGAAGAAGAGGGAGTCAAAATCTCAACGAAAACGATTCCATTAAATATTACCCCTTATTATGCATCGCTAATGAATCCTGATGACCCAAGATGCCCAATTCGAATGCAATCTGTTCCGATAGGGGAAGAAATTAATAAAACGAAATATGACTTAGAAGATCCATTAGAGGAAGACGAAGATTCTCCTACACCGGGTCTAACGCACCGTTATCCTGACCGTGTCCTGTTTCTTGTCACGAATCAATGTTCGATGTACTGCCGTTATTGTACTCGTCGCCGTTTTTCAGGTCAGATCGGAATGGGGGTTCCCAAAAAGCAGCTGGATGACGCCATTGCCTATATCCGTAATACTCCACAAGTTCGAGATGTCCTTCTTTCTGGTGGAGATGGATTATTAATAAACGACAAAATACTCGAATATATTTTAAAGAACTTGCGAGCGATCCCTCATGTAGAGATTATTAGAATCGGAACAAGAGCCCCAGTCGTATTCCCACAACGCATTACAGAAAATCTCTGCAACATATTAAAAAAGTACCATCCTGTCTGGTTAAACACTCACTTTAATACGTCAATTGAAATTACAGAAGAATCGAAGAAGGCTTGTGAAATGCTTGTCAATTCAGGTGTTCCTGTTGGCAACCAAGCAGTTATTTTAGCAGGGATTAATGATAGTTTGCCAATTATGAAGAAATTAAATCATGACTTAGTTAAAATGCGTGTTCGTCCTTATTACATTTATCAGTGTGATCTGTCGGAAGGGATTGGTCATTTTCGGGCACCGATTTCAAAAGGGTTGGAAATTATAGAGGGGTTACGGGGTCATACCTCAGGATATAGTGTACCGGAATTTGTCGTAGATGCACCCGGAGGAGGAGGGAAAATCACTCTCCAACCAAACTATATGATCTCCCAAAGTCCAGAAAAAGTAGTCTTACGCAATTTTGAAGGGGTGATTACGAGTTATCCTGAACCAAAGGGGTATGTACCTGGTAGCGCCGATGATTATTTCAGAAATATCTATAAAAATTATGAACAAAAACAATTAAATACTGGAATTTCTTCGATATTGAGTGATGAACAAGAAACGATCGTTCCCAATTCATTAGAACGCTATAATCGCAGATCGAATTACCAACAAAATGAAGGTTACACAACATTAAAAGATAGACGTGAAAAACGTGATCAGTTAAAAGCGAAAAAATATCAAGCTGAATTAAAGAAGTATGGAAAAGGATCGGGTGAAGAGTAAAGGAGGATTGAACATGCAATGCGAATGGTGTGACAAACAGCAAGCTGAGGCGATTACGTGTACGGTATATTGGGAGCTTCCAGATGGTACTCGGGCAATTGAAATAACTGAAACCCCAGGACGTTCCTGTCGAGCATGCGGGATGGAGTATCAAGAGGAAAAAGTTATCGAAGAACTTGAAGACCAATTAATGCTTATTAACACAAACAAAATAGGCAAAAGCATTCGATACGAAGACTTAATGAAAGAACCAAGGCTATTGAAATATAATTATTTTCGTTTTTGATTTGCCCTTTATCCTAAGAAAGAGGGATGTTAATGAGAGATTCATTGCTAATAAAACCAATGATGGATGAAATCTATCCAATAGCTGTGCGTGGTGAGGGAATTTACCTTTACGATGATAAAGGAAAGAAATATATTGATGGGTCATCAGGAGCTGTTACGGCCAGTATTGGTCATACAGTTCCTGAAATCATCAAAACGATTCGTAAGCAGTCGGAGAAACTTTCCTTTGTTTATCGTTCTCAGTTTACCTCTGTTCCTGCAGAAGAATTGGCTTTGAAGTTAAATGAGTTACTAGGCGCTAGCGTGGATTATTGGTCCTTTTTTGTCAATAGTGGATCAGAGGCCACGGAAACAGCTATGAAAATAGCTATTCAACACTGGCAGGAACAGGGAAATGATAAGAAAAATAAATTTTTATCACGTTGGATGAGTTATCACGGTATCACTATGGGGGCTTTGTCCTTGTCTGGTCATATTAAAAGGCGCGAACGGTTTGTTCCACTTTTAGAGGAATATCCTAGTATTTCAGCGCCCTACTGCTACTCTTGCCCTTTAGGGAAAGCCTACCCTAACTGTAGGCTAGCGTGTGCGAATGAACTTGAAACGGCAATTATGCGAATCGGAGCTGAGCACGTAGCTGCTTTTATTGCTGAACCTATTGTAGGTGCAGCTGGGGGTGTCATTGTCCCACCAGATGGATACTTTGAAAAGGTTAAACAAATCTGTGAAAAACATAATGTTTTGTTTATTGCTGATGAAGTGATGACAGGCATTGGTCGAACAGGACAAATGTTTGCCATTGATCATTGGGGAGTGAAACCGGATATTATTACTCTTGGAAAAGGAATGAGCGCTGGATATACTCCGATTGCAGCAGCAATAGCAAGTGAAAATGTGATGAAGCCTATATTACAAGGGTCGAAATCCATTATGAGTGGACACACATTTAGCGCTAATCCTCAATCGGCTGCTATTGCTTTAGCAGTACTTACCTATATTGAAGAAAAAAATTTGGTAGAAAAATCTCATAAATTAGGTTTGTATTTATTTAATAAGCTTCAACAGCTAACTGAAAAGTACCCAATAATCGGAGACGTTCGTGGAAAAGGGCTTATGATCGGTGTTGAATTTATCAAATCTGAAAATAACAAAAGTCAAATCAATATAACAAATGAAATAGTAAAAAAGGCGAGAGACAACGGCCTGCTTCTATATCCAGCTTCAGCTGGAAAAGAGGGAATTGATGGTGATGCCATTATAATAGCACCACCATTTACAATTAGGAAAAAAGAAATCAATCAACTTATTAAACTTTTTGAAAAAACCATTAAAGAAGTTTATGAGTAAGAGGAGGTCAAACTGTGAAACGATCTCAAAACTCATTAAATAAATTAAAACCATTACAAACTGCTATGGAACCTATACATGACGGTTGTTCGGTAATGTTTGGTGGGTTTGGGGGAGTAGGAAACCCACCTACGTTAATTAATGGGATAATCAATAAACATGTTAATGATCTTACATTAATCGGAAATGATGCAGGGTTTCCGACGATCGGAATAGGGAAACTTGTTAGTCTAGGGCGAGCAAAAAAATTAATCGCTTCTCATATTGGTTCAAACCCTATTGCCGGAAAATTAATGGTAGAAGGGAAGCTAGATGTTGAATTTTCACCACAAGGTACATTAGCCGAACGGATTAGAGCAGCTGGGGTCGGACTTGGAGGCATTTTAACGGACATTGGAATAGATAGCATAATAGAAGAAGGCAAAAAGAAAATCAACGTTAACGGAAAGCAATTTTTACTAGAGTCAGCTTTACATGCTGATGTCGCGATAGTATATGCCAAAAAGGCAGATACGTTTGGTAATTTAATCTATGAAACAAGTGCCAGAAATACGAACCCATTAGTAGCTATGGCTGGTAAAGTAACCATTGCTGAGGTAGAAGAGGTTGTTCCAATAGGTGAACTCCATCCAAATGAAATTATAACGCCAGGAATCTTCGTTGATATGGTGGTCGAAAGCAAAGGGGTCGATTGGAAATGGGCATGGGAATAAGTGCACGAGAACGTATTGCAAAGCGTGCAGCAGCAGAAATAGAAGAGGGGATGATGGTCAATTTAGGAATCGGAATTCCTTCGCTCGTCCCTAATTATTTACCAGAAAATTGTCAGGTGATGTTTCATGCAGAAAATGGCATTCTCGGAATTGGAAAATCAGCAGAAAAAGGGAAGGAAGACCCTACATTATGTAACGCTGCAGGCTTTCCTGTAACGGTTGTACAGGGTGCTTCTTACTTTGACAGCGCGACAGCCTTTGGTATGATTCGTTCCGGTTATTTAGATATAACGATTTTAGGAGGATTAGAAGTAAGTGAACAAGGAGACTTGGCTAATTGGATTGTACCGAACAAACGAGTTCCTGGAATTGGTGGGGCAATGGAGCTTGCTAAGAAAGCAAAAAAAGTAATAGTAGTTATGAATCATACTAATAAAAATGGTGATGCAAAAGTTGTAAAAGAATGCAGCCTCCCATTAACAGCAAAGAGATGTGTTGATTTAATTATTACTGATATGGCAGTAATTGAAGTCAGTGACTCTAAAATGACTTTAAAAGAAGTGATGGAGCCATATACGATTGATGAAGTAGTGAAAGCAACAGACGCCACTCTCTTTATACCTGAAGACGTGAAGGTAATTAAGAAGCAAAGGTGGGAAGAAAATGGAGTCTAATGAAGATCAAATAAAAGCAACCATTTCAGAATGGCTCGAATCATATAAAGGTGAAGGGATAAAATTGCTTCAGAATCTCGTTCAGGCCGAAAGTACTCAAGGGAATGAGGCCAAAGCACAAAACATCATTATAGAAAAATTAATACAAATGGGCATGGACATTGATATATGGGAACCTAATAGAGATGAATTGAGCAAACACCCGTATTTTGTTTCCTCGCGCGATGATTTTCAAGGAAGTCCAAATGTAGTAGGGGTATTGAAGGGAACTGGTGGAGGTCGTTCAATTATATTAAATGGTCATATTGATGTTGTTCCACCTGGAGATCGTGAACAGTGGGATAATGACCCGTTCAGTGGGATTATTAAAAATGGAAAAATGTATGGACGTGGTGTTACAGATATGAAGGGTGGAAATGTCTCTCTTCTTCTTGCGCTTTTGGCCATACAAACACTTGGAGTATCATTAAAAGGTGATGTGATTTTTGAAAGTGTAATAGAAGAAGAAAGTGGAGGATCTGGAACTTTAGCAAGTATTATTAAAGGATACAAGGCAGATGCTGCAATCATCCCTGAACCAACTAATATGAAGATCTTTCCAAAGCAGCAAGGTTCCATGTGGTTTCGCATATTCATAAAAGGACGTTCAGCACATGGAGGTACGAGGTATGAGGGGGTAAGTGCGATTGAAAAAAGTATCGTTCTGCTTGAGCATATTCGTCAATTAGAGAAAAAAAGGAATCTTCGTATTACTGATCCATTATATAAAAATATCCCCATACCAATTCCTATTAATATTGGAAAAATTGAAGGAGGAGATTGGCCTTCTTCCGTCGCAGACCTCGTCAAAATTGAAGGACGCATCGGGGTAGCACCAGAAGAAACATTAGAACAAGCAAAGCAAGAAATGGAAGAGTGGTTAATTAAAATAAAAGATTTAGATTCTTGGTTTGCCGAGTCCCCACCGAGGATTGAATGGTTTGGAGCGAGATGGCTGCCTGGAGAAATAGGAACAGAGCACCAATTAATGAAAACATTATCCAAACATTATCAGACTGTTTTAAACAAAGAACCCATCATTGAGGCCTCACCATGGGGAACTGACGGAGGACTTATAACAAAAATTGGAAATACACCAACCGTTGTGTTTGGCCCTGGCATCACTGAGAAAGCCCATTTTCCTAATGAGTATATTGAAATCGACAAGGTATTCGAAGTAGCAGAAATTATTGCATTAACATTAATCGACTGGTGTGAAGTAAACCCTAGCTAATCTATCACTAGCAAACGGGAAAATTTCATATACCATAATCAATAATAAAATCGTTATTTTACGTTAGGATCATTAACAGTAAATAACGATTTTTTTCTTGCTGCTAAGCAGCTAATTTTTTTTATTATTTATGAAGTTACGACTATTTAAATTAATAAAGTCTGTAACATTTTCTTACAAATAATGACTACTATATTGAAATTTTTGTTAAAAATGGGTTAGAAGTATTTGGGAAAGGTTGGAATTCTATTTACTATTTCAGTAAGCAATTGTATTGGCTCTTTAGCAGATAGAGGATCTGAAAAACGCTAGACTAAAATAAAAGGGAGAGATGGTATGGATTATGATCTAATTATACACTCTGGAATGATTGTAACGGAGAAGGATCGTTTTGAAGCAGATTTAGGAATACATAATGGTAAAATTGTAATGATTTCGCAGCCGGGAAGTCTTCGTTACAGAAATACTCAAACTATTGATGCTACAGGGTTACACATTCTTCCTGGACTTATCGATGTTCACGTACATTTTAATGAACCAGGACGTGATAATTGGGAAGGGCTCGAAACAGGAAGCAAAAGTATAGCAGCTGGTGGGGGGACTACATTTTTTGATATGCCATTAAATAGCAATCCTCCTACCACGACCAAAGAGCAACTTCAAATTAAGAAACAATTAGCTACTGAGAAATCGGTCGTTGATTTTCGCTTATGGGGAGGGTTGGTACCTGATAATATCGACAAACTGAATGAACTTCACGATGCAGGAGTGATTGGCTTTAAAGCATTTATGTCAGCTTCAGGTACGGACGATTTCCAATATGCCGATAATACAACTTTGCTTAAAGGAATGGAGAAAATTACAGAATTAGAATCGATCTTAGCACTTCATGCAGAATCAGATGATATAATTAACTACTTAACGGAAAAAGCAATAAGCGAGAAACGATTATCTATAAGAGATTATTGTGATTCAAGGCCTATTTTATCTGAACTCGAAGCCGTTGAAAGAGTATTAAACTTTGCCGAACTTACTGGATGCAAGCTACATATCGTACATGTTAGCAGTAAGCGTGTGATAGACCGTATTATCGAGGCTAGAGAAAAAGGTGTAGATGTTTCTGTTGAAACCTGTACACATTATTTAGTATTTTCCATTAATGATTTTGAAAGGATTGGGTCTGCTGCTAAATGTGCTCCTCCTTTAAGGGAACGTGAAGAAGTAGAGATGTTATGGGAGTCTTTGAAAGCAGGCGATATTGATATGATCAGCTCTGATCATTCACCTTCTCCAATAGAGCTAAAAAGTAAAGCTGAAACGATTTTTGATGTATGGGGTGGAATTGCTGGCTGTCAAAGTACATTGACAGCGCTCTTAACAGAAGGGTATCACAAACGTCATGTTCCTTTAACGAAGATCGCAGAGTTAACGGCATATCAACCTGCGAAAAGATTTGGATTACACCCTGAAAAAGGTTCGATTAAAGTGGGGGCTGATGCTGATTTAGCTTTAGTAAATTTAGATGAAACGTTTACTTTAAAAGAAGAAGATCTCTATTATCAACATAAGATTAGTCCTTATCTCGGAAAAAAATTTATTGGAAAAACAAAGTACACAATTGTAAATGGAAATATTGTGTATGAGGATGTTAGGGAGAAATCAAAACTCTAATTTAGAAGGATCAGGAAAACAACTCAAAAACGCTTGGAGTGTATTGCGTACACTCCAAGCGTTTTCTGCTACTTACTATTGATGCGTTCTTTTTTATAACAAACTATTTGGTTGCAATAGTTCACTTTCTCAATAGCTTTTGTGCTTTTAAAAACATCAGTCAAAATGTTTTTAATTGATGGCATGTTTATGTTTCTTGCCACATATATAGAATGTGAGGCAAGATAGTAGGGGGAGAGGCATTTGTCTGATTTGTTAAAGATTACATGGTTTACATTATTTTTAAGTACTTTATGGTTGATTCCAAGAATAGATATGATTATTTACTGGATCTCTAACAACATTTGGAAGGCAGTAGCAATTGGAACCATTTTTAGTTTTGTTTTTATTTTTGTAAGATGGATAAAACAAAAAAGAAGTGTAAAGCGTCAACTTCTTGAAAATGAACAGGTAAATATGGAAAAGGCGTAGTGAGTAATATGAAGTTATGAATGTAGTGATATTAACATAGTATATGAGGGGGAAATGGAGTTTCGTTATCCCCCTGCTTTTTTTGTATACTTATTTGCATAGCTTGAAGCGACAAATGCATCAGGTTTAATTTTAGGTTCAACCCCCATTGTCTCTAATCGCGAAACCATCTCTTGGACATATGCTCTCGTCTTGTTTCGGGGACCGGATCCTATATCAATATGTCCTTCAATTGTAAAAGTAGCCCCTTGGTAAATATAGGGTAGCACAATATTGATAAGCTTCGTCTTTCTTTCTTCGGTAAACATTGAAACAATCTCTTCTGTTAAAGAAGTTTCGTATGAGATACGCTCATGTAAATGCAGCATTTTTTTTTGAATTGTTACTTTTCTAATACAAGCCCAGGCACCTTTTCCTGCATTTTGAATGACAATTCCCGTAATGAAAACAGTACACTTTGCATGAACTTGAGAATCAGTCCCAACCATTAGTCGATAATTTCCACTCGGGTTACGATTCATAAATTTAATGATATGGTTAAACACTTGGTTAAACGACATGTTTTTTCTCTGTAAATTTTGAAATATATAAGGTAACTTTGTATGTCGATTCAAATAATCACCTACATATTATTGTTATATTTCCATCATATGCAAGCAAGCTCTAATTATTAGTAATTTCAGATAATTAAGGCGGATACACAACGTTTATTACGGCATAAAACAAATATTTGCTAGTTAGCTGCAGTGATAGTAATATAAATGAGTAATTGAAAATTTACCTGTTTATGCTTGGTATGAGAGAATAATGATGTATTGGGCATAGTAAGGGTAAATGATAGAAAGAAATAGGAGTGGTTAAACATGAGTAAGCAACAAGTAGGTGTTATTGGCCTTGCTGTTATGGGTCGAAATCTTGCGCTAAACATCGAAAGTAGAGGATATAGCGTTTCTGTATATAACAGATCTTCGGAAAAAACAGAAGAAATGTTGAAGGAAGCTGAAGGTAAGAATGTGGTTGGTACATATAGTATCGAGGAATTTGTTTCCTCTTTAGAAACACCAAGAAAAATAATGTTAATGGTAAAGGCTGGTTTTGCAACTGACGCAACAATCGAGCAATTGTTACCTCATTTAGATAAAGGCGATATTTTAATCGATGGTGGAAATACATTCTTCGAAGACACTCGCCGTAGAAACAAAGAACTTGCGGAGTCAGGAATTCATTTTATTGGAACTGGCGTTTCTGGTGGAGAAGAAGGTGCTTTAAAAGGACCTTCAATCATGCCTGGGGGCCAAAAGGAAGCATATGATCTCGTTGAACCTATTTTAAAAGACATTTCAGCTAAGGTAGGAGACGATGCTTGTTGCACATATATTGGCCCAGATGGTGCTGGCCACTATGTGAAAATGGTTCATAATGGAATTGAATACGGCGATATGCAGTTAATTTGTGAATCCTATCATTTAATGAAAGAAGTTCTAGGCTTAAGTGCACAAGAACTTCATGAAACGTTTAAAGAATGGAACGAAGGAGAGCTTGATAGCTACTTAATCGAAATTACGACTGATATTTTCACGAAAGTTGATGAGGATACGGGTAAACCAATGGTGGATGTCATTTTAGATACAGCCGGTCAAAAGGGAACAGGAAAATGGACAAGCCAAAGTGCCCTTGATCTAGGTGTCCCACTTTCGATTATTACAGAATCTGTATTTTCTCGTTTTATCTCCGCTATGAAAGAAGAGCGTGTAAAAGCAAGTAAAATCCTAAGTGGTCCAAATGCTGTTTTTGATGGTGATAAGAAGGAATTTGTTGAGAAAATTCGTAAAGCATTATACTTAAGTAAAGTTTGTTCATATGCTCAAGGCTTTGCGCAAATGAAAGTTGCTTCAGAAGAATATGATTGGAACTTGAACTTAGGGAATATCTCGATGATCTTTAGAGGTGGTTGTATTATTCGTGCTCGCTTCTTACAAAATATCAAAGAAGCGTATGATCGTGATACTAACTTAACGAACTTACTACTTGACCCTTATTTCAAAGAAATCGTAGAAAGTTATCAAGAAGCAGCTCGTGATGTTGTTGCAACAGCAGTGAAACTTGGAATTCCGGTACCAGGCCTATCGAGTGCTCTAGCTTATTACGATAGCTATCGTACAGAAACTTTGCCTGCCAACCTTCTTCAAGCACAAAGAGATTACTTTGGTGCGCACACGTATCAACGAATTGATAAAGAAGGGATTTTCCATACAAACTGGATGGAAAAATAAAATAATAAAAAAGGTGATTTCAATAACTGAAATCACCTTTTTTATTTTCGCAGTAACCAAAGTAACACTGTTGAAATATTATTTAGATGAAAATGCTTAAAAGTAAAATGACCTTATTACTTTTAAGTTGGATTATGCTGACTCTCTTCATAGGCAATCAGAACAATATCTTTATGTGTTGAGGTATTAATCTCCTTTTCAAGCGTCATTAGTCGCTCTAATAGTTCTGGGTTTAAGTCAGCTGCAGTATAACGATCATTTTCCATTGGTTCTTTTTGTTCCATAGAAGATCCCTCCACTTCTTTATGTACTTATAATTTTCCTTTTATCATACAGTTCTATACTACGGTTGATTTTTACAGTAAATGAAAAAAAGTTATATGTATGTAGTTTCAAGTAAATGCTAATAAGAAAACTATAGTGAGTTGGGTGGGATAGATGAAAATTTTATGCCTTGATGGGGGCGGAATTAGAGGTGTGTTTGAAGTTGCAATTTTACATGAATTAGAAAAAGAATTCAACACACCAATTAGTGATCACTTTGATCTTATCGCTGGAACAAGTACAGGGGCAATCATTGCAACTGCTGTAACTTTAAAAAAACAAATGTATGAAGTTTTAGATAGCTATAAGGAACTTGGAAAGAAAATCTTTATTCGCCAAGCTAAAATTGGATTGTTTAAAAGTGTTTATAGCGATGAAGATTTACGTAAATATTTTCAAAGTATGTATGGTAACATGACTCTTGCTGACATTTCGAAGCCTTTACTAATTCCAGCTGTTGATGTAACTCACGGGAAACCATATGTCTATCGTTCAAATTATGGTCATCCTGGAAGTGATGACTTATCAATTGCCTTATGGGATGCCGTTCTTTCCTCTTGTTCGGCTCCTGTTTATTTCCCACCAAATAATATAAAGAATCAATACCTATCAGTGGATGGTGGATTATGGGCTAATAATCCTTCATTGGTTTGTATAACTGAAGCATTAGATTTCTTTAACAAAAACATGAATGAGCTAAAAATTTTATCGCTTGGCACTGGTTTACAAGACATCGAATATACAATAGAGAAAGATAAATATTGGGGTATTAAAAAATGGTTACCATTTAAATTTATGTCGATGAAAGTGCAGCCCAAACTGCTTGACTTAGCTTTGGATTTATCTTCTGAATCAATCTCTTATCATTGCAAAATTCTTTTAGGGGATAAATATTTTCGTTTAAACAAGGAACTAGGCAGTGAAGTTCCATTTGATGAGGTTACTTTTATAGATGAATTAATAGAACTAGGGAAACAGACATACGAGGAGAGAAAAGATGAAATAAAAAATTTTTTAAGTAAGTAGATTAGGGCAAACCAGTCATATAGGAGAGAATATGAGGTGATTCAATTGACTAAAGAGGTCACTTTAAACGATGTTCCGATTCCAGTTATTAACTTCAAGAGTGAAAAACGAATTTCTGATAAGGGGCGTTCATTAAACAAAATAACATGTGACTTTCAAGTGAGAAGTGGTCCAGAATATCATCAATTAACAACATTGCTTTATAAAATGACGTTTGATGTAAAAGTCATTGAAGAGAATCTTACATTTAGAGGGACCATTGCTAATTATTCAACATCTTTTACAAATTTATATGAAGCAAATCAAGTGGGTATGTTTCACTTAGAACTGATTGAAGTAGAATAATTCGTGTATTTAAAATCCTTTATAAAAAAACACAAAACTCTTGCTTAGATTTTATAGAAGCTGCTGAGAAGGTCAGCACACCATTTTCAGCAGCTTGAAAGATTCTTAATAGAAATATGGGAAAAAGAATGCTCTTAAAAAAGGAAATGGGAAATGACGACGTCTAAATCGACGAAATCTTCTAGGGAAACCAGGACCATATCCGTAAGGTGGATAACCACCATATCCATACCCATATCGTTGATCTTCTTCTTGCTCGTCACGTTCCATATCTCCGACTGGCATTAACATGTTCACGCCGTTACGATCAATTCCATCAATAATACCTGTATGCGTTTGACCATCTGATGTCTCAAATTGCATTAGGTGATGATGATACCTTTGGCATAAGTCATGTAGTTGTTGCTGATGTACTCCTGGATCCATTGGCATATGATGTTGCTGGTGGTGACTCGGATCCATTCCCATTTGTGGATGTTGCTGGTGAAAACTAGGGTCCATTTGCGTGTGTGGTTGCTGGAAGCTAGGATCCATTCCTCCGGCGTGCATTGGTTGACCTAAAGGCATTTGATTGTAGTTGTGCATAAGTTTTTCTCCTCCTTTTCTAAGACCAAGGTATTCATCTATAGGTGTTTGTGATACTAAATTTTGAACTTTAAACTTGGACTTTTTTGAAAAGAAGAAAGTGAACAAGTAGGATGTTATCAAAAAAAGAGAAGTGGGATTCACTTCTCTTCGTGTTTAAGGCTTTAACACAACTTTTATGCAATTGTCTTCATGACTGTTAAAGATTTTGTATGCTTGACTCGCATCATCAAGAGCTACCTTATGAGTAATAATTTCTGTTGGATCATATTCGTTATTCGTAATTTGTTCATATAATGTAGGCATGATCGGAATAACTGGAGCTTGTCCCATCTTAATCGTTATATTTCTAGAGAAGAAAGGTCCTAATGGGAAGTTATTATAGTGTGCTCCATACACACCTGTTAGTTGAACGGTTCCGGCTTTTCTAACAGCTTTTGTAGCAATTTGTATTGGACCAAGTGTGCCACCTTGTAGTTTTAACTTTTGTTCTATGAACTCTAGAGGTGACTTCTTACCATCCATTCCAACACAATCGATGACGACATCAGCCCCACCTTGAGTAATTTCTTTTAAGTGTTCTCCCATATCTGGAAACTCAGTAAAATCAAATATCTCTACATTATTTGTTTTTTTTGCATGCTGCAACCGATAATCTAAATAGTCGATGGCGATGACACGTTTAGCTCCTTTTCTCCAAGCGTACTTTTGGGTCATTAGGCCAACAGGGCCAGCACCAAGTACAATAACTGTATCTCCTTCCTTTACACCTGCATGTTCTACACTCCAATAAGCAGTTGGAAGTACATCTGATAAAAAGAGAAGAGATTCATCTTCCAGTTCACATGATTCTGGAATAACGAACGGGGTGAAGTTACCAAACGGGACTTTTAAGTATTCAGCTTGCCCTCCTGGGTGATTCCCGAATTTTTCAGTATAACCGAAATACCCACCTGCATCATAGTGTGGATTAGAGTTGTCACATTGGCTCGTTTGACCATGATCACAATACATACAGTGGCCACACGCAACATTGAAAGGAACAACAACACGGTCTCCTTTTTTTACTTTTGTAACGTCTGGCCCCACTTCTTCAACGATCCCCATTGGTTCATGCCCGATACTATAGCCTTTTGGTACAGGGAAGTTACCTTGGTACAAATGTAAGTCTGAACCACATATAGCGGTTGAGGTTATTTTTACAATAATATCATCTTTTTTCTCGATTCTTGCATCTTCAACATTCGTTACTGCAACCTTATTAGGCCCTTGATACGTAACCGCCTTCATTCTCTCACTCCAATCGCTGTCTACTAAAAAAATTATCTTGTCTTTAAAACAGTATTTCCTTTAAAGTAAGTCCTCTCTCAGTTAATTATTAACATTACTATTTCTGAAGCATTCAATTATTTTTGTTTGAGATTAATAAAGGTGGGTACCATAAAATTTAAGACAATGTCAATAAGGGGGAACCTTATTCATGAAAATTACACCAGACCAACGAGTTACATTACATGAATTCAATAACTTGACGAAATCATTGAGTTTTAATATGTATGATGTCTGTTATACAAAAACAAAATCAGAGAGAGAAGCTTATATTGAGTATATTGACGAACAATATAATGCCGATCGTTTAACCAAAATTTTAGAAAATGTCTCGGATATTATTGGAGCCCATGTTTTAAACGTGGCAAAACAAGATTTTGTTCCTCAGGGAGCGAGTGTTACGTTATTGGTCTCAGAGGGACCAGTTGTAGAAGTTCCAAATGAATCCTATGATGAATCACCAGGTCCTCTCCCGGAGTCGGTTGTTTTATCACTGGATAAAAGTCACATCACGGTTCATACGTACCCTGAATATCATCCGGTAGAAGGAATTAGTACATTTAGAGCTGATATTGATGTCTCCACATGTGGAGAGATTTCTCCACTTAAAGCACTTAATTATTTAATTCATTCTTTTGAGACAGACATTATGACGATGGATTACCGTGTGAGAGGGTTTACTAGAGATGTCAATGGGCAAAAACTGTTCATTGACCATGAGATTAATTCTATCCAAAACTACATACCGGATGAAGTGAAAAAATTGTATGACATGATTGATGTAAACATATATCAAGAAAACATCTTTCATACAAAATGCAAATTAAAAGAATTTGATTTGGACAATTATTTATTTGGGACAACAAAGGTGAATTTACACCCTGGTGAAGCAGAGGAAATAACAGCAAAGTTAACAACCGAAATGGATGAAATTTTTTATGGGAAGAATATTCATTAACTAAGAGGTAAAAAGTGCTTGCATTTTATTAGCTACGAGAGGAGAAGTTATCGGTAGATTGGGGATGAAAATATGACTAGAAGAAAACGATTGCTTGTACCTGAAGCTGAACATTCAATTAATCAATTTAAAGAAAATGTAATGGCAAAACAAGGTTATCATGTTCAAGCGAACCGTGAAGAAAACGTTAAATACGAAGTAGCAAACGACTTGGAAATCCCTTTAAAGAAAGGTTATAATGGCCACCTTACATCTAAGCAAGCAGGTAAAGTCGGAGGGAAAATAGGTGGAAGTATGGTAAAAGAGATGATTCGTATGGCACAACAAAACCTATATAAGTAATTGCACCATGATATGAATAGAAGAAGAAAAGAAAGAGGTAATAAAATGGAAAGAAATAAAGACTGTGATGAACCGTTAGAACATTTGTTACAAGATCAAGATCACGAATTTGCTGAAGAGCTTTCTGACGGTGGGGAAAGAAATGAATTTGCTGAAAAGCAACAGGAAAGACCGTATAGAAGAAAACGGATTAGAACTGGATGAAATTACTGAAGAGCAGATACCAAAGGTATCTGCTCTTTATTAATGATTGTGATGAATAGCAGGTGGGTTATTTGGGTCATTTGGACTCGATGGTGGTGAGGTTGTTGATAATATACCAGCTATGAGAACAATAACGGTAACTAAAATTAACTCAATCCGAACAGTCCAAATCAGTTGCTTGAAAGCTCTCTTTTTCTCTGGAAATTTTGCTGTACGTTTTAGTTTAGGTAACCAGAAAAAACGATGAAAACTAGCAACTAATAAAACCAAACTAAACAGGAGAATTTTCCATATAACAAGGCTTCCGTACATACTAGTGTTTAAAGCGCTCCATGTACCAAGATAAGCAAAACTCATAATGAATCCAGTAAAACCAATCACAATGAACATACTTAATGCAATGATTGAAAAGCGTCTTAAACGCAAATGGATAAATTTCAATTTCTCGAAAGAATCCTGGATGAAAAAAGAAAAAATAAAAAACCCTGCTAATCCCCCAACCCAAATGGAAACACCAAGAATATGCAAAACTTGAGAGAAGACCATATTGTATTGCATCGCATGGCCTGAATTGGATGAGGTCAACATGAATAGAAGAAGGGTTAAAATTTCAGGCCATTTAGCTGAAGAGCGGATAAGGAAATAAGTGAACCCTCCAATTAGTAGAGGCTGAATCCAAGCAATCACTCCAATGGTTGTGGTTGAAGCGATAAGACTGATCATTTGCCAAAGTTCATGGTCAAACAGCGTTGCATCCGTCAAAAAATTGGCTCGTACATATAACTGCGTGAACCCAGTTGAAATAAATACAATTAGCACTGCTAGACAAACAGTTATGTCTGTTTGTTTTGTAAAAGGGTACCGTAATAAGGGAGTTGTTTTTTCTCCAATTACCCAGCGTGTAAAAAAATAGTAGCCTGCTAATAAAATCATTGTAAAGGATTCAATTGTATTTAAAAGCGTAGGGATGTTGAGTAGATTCATCACAGGCGACAAGGCCAATAATAAATGTTGTACATCTAGATAATGTAATGAAGTAACAGGCGAATTAGACAAGAAAATAAAAAAACTCCATTTATACATGGGTACACCACCGATGTTATAAACTTCTTTTATTTATTCCTAAGATCGAATAGAAAAACAAAGCATCCCCATCAAGCCAAAGAGAATCACTTCTGTAAACCCTATCAATAATAAACTATGTTGGGCCATATCTCCTATCATAGGAGCCATAATCCCAGCCATGACACCACTTGAGACCCCCATAATAACAGTTTGATATTCAATTAAGGCACCAAAAATGATTCCTATCACAATCCCTATTAAAGTTGTAATGATCGTTATCTCTGTAAAGTAAAAGGGAAAATGATAAATAAGAATTAATCCTGATGCAATTGAAATGATCCCTGTCGGTGTCATTGCTATATTCATCCCTAAATGATAGCCGACTAATTTACGATATTTAAATAAGTATGCATAAGAGATCCCGGCGACAATGAAGTTGAAATAGAAAAGAAGCCATAGAATTGAAGCAGTCACATAAATCCCTCCCCCGTTCACCATATGCACTTTTCTTAATTTTGTTAGTCAAAAGCCTAGATTTCCACCAAAATATTCCACATATAGGTGAGCGGTCATATGTTGAGATAAGGAAAGGAGGGAGGCGAATGGCATGAAACGATCGAACATGAGATTAGATGAGTATTCGAAGTTGCTTTGGGAGAAAAGAAGGCAGGAAAAAGTCAATGAAAGTTTAGAAAATGTTGTGAGTCTTCAGAAAGGAAAAGGGTTAACTTCTCCTTCTAGTGAGCTCCCGGCTGAAGAATTGAAAATGGTTGAGCAATATGTGCATCGCTCTAATTTACTGAATATGGGAAAAGCGTTACCAGAAAGAAAAAAGTTTCTTGTTTTACGAAAGTTTTTTAAGCACAAACGCAATCAACAAGTAGAAGTCTATGTAGAAAATGGTGCGAATCCAATCCAATTTTTAGGGAAAGTCAACACCATCGGCCGTGACTTTGTTACGCTGCTTACATTGAAAGATCGCGTATGGATTCCATTTCAAAATATTGAATCAACGAAAGTCCCTTATGGGTTACCGGAAGTATCATCTTCTCATCAACACTTTGTTTACGATGAGGAGTTACGAACGAAGTTAATTACACGTTTTAGTGAAACAGTGGCATCAAAAGACGTTTTGATCCAACAATTTTTTGAAGAGACATTAAGAACCAATTTACAGACTTGGAAGAATACACGTGTGCAAGTTGCAACGAAGGATTCAGAATTTGTTGGGAAGATTGTGGAATCTAAAGATGAAAACGTGGTAGTAAGAAGTGTAAAGGAGCAACGTAGTATACCACTTCAGGACATCATTTTTATTAAAACAATCAGACTATTTAATCTATTATCCTTATTGGTGAAAAAACAGCGATAGTCAATGAAGAGTAAGAAATTTCACTGCGTGGAGGACTGATCAATATGGGAAAAAAGCAAAAGCAAAAACAGAAGCAAGATCAGAGGAGAGATTTTCCTCCATTATCAGAGTTAGTTGGCACAGATACTGGATTAATTCGAGACTTAGTCGATGAAGAGGTGTTAGTTGTACTGGAGTCCCATCAATTAAATATTCTAGGTCAAACCTTCCGTCCTATCTTTACAGGAACAATAGTTGAAGTGACGTTAGGTCATCTAACCTTAGAAAATGCCATCATTAAAATGCCGAATGCTCCGTTTTTTAAGTTTCCAACACCGCTTAGTTTTCCAATAGAAAAAGTTGTCGGAATTACACATTTTGACCCTGAAACGATTATTCCATTAACGTAACA
This sequence comes from Halalkalibacter sp. HAAS-P014, assembly GCF_056619965.1. Lineage (NCBI taxonomy): Bacteria > Bacillati > Bacillota > Bacilli > Caryophanales > Bacillaceae > Halalkalibacter > Halalkalibacter sp. HAAS-P014. Next base: position 204,102 of record NZ_JBWQTV010000002.1, read on the forward strand.
ATCAGTTTAGAGGAGAGATTGTATGATGAACCATGATATGAGAACTCAAGCTTTAGCCGACCATTTTAAAGAAAATATTGGAAGTCGAGTATTTATCCTTGTACCACAATTTCCGTTTATGTATATCGGAACGATTCTTGAGGTGATAGAAGATCAGATCTTGCTAGATGTAGAAAGAACACACATCGAACAGTTAGAAAACCGAATTTGGGAAGTTCATATTGACACGATTCATACGTTCTTTGTTGAAAGAGATGGTATCACAATTCCAGTATTTTAGTTGAGAGGAGGACTCATATGTTAAGACGGTACCACGTGGTTGCGATCCCTATCCGAATCGTGTACAACAACTTTGGTGATCATGATCCGGATGGACGAATGTATGTATTAAAAGAAAATGAAGAATTGGTCAGAGATCTAGTTCGAAAAAATCCCTTTACACCTGTTGACTTAGTGGAACCACTGACTATACGCGCGAATGTAGGAGATGAAGTAGAAATCTTGTTTGAAAATCAATTGAAAACACCATCATCTATGCATTTCCAAGAAGCTGATTATGATGTGTTGACCTCAGATGGAGCAAATGTTGGGTTCAATCCGGACACAACCGTTGAGCCTGGAGGAGAGATTTTATATTGTTTGAGGGTAAATAAAGAAGGAATTCATTTTTTCTCAGATGTCGCTAATCCAATTGAAGGAGAAAATTTAGGAACAAATATCCATGGTTTATTTGGTGCGCTTTTCGTACAAAGAAGGGGATCAACTTGGACGGATCCAGTAACGGGTGGTCCGATCAATAGTGGGGCAGTTGCTGATATTCATCATCCTATACTGCCTTCATTTCGAGAATTTGGATACTTCTTTAATGATGAACCAGAAAATGATGATTTAACTGGAAATGAACGGATTAATCCAATGACAGGGCAGCCGGCAGAATCGGTTCATGCCATTAATTATCGCTCCGAACCATTAGCCAATCGGATCCGATTACTCGAAGAAGGAGTGGTAGCACCTGATGCACATGGCGAAGAAGTGCATCACGATTCGTGGGTATTTGGAGACCCTGCAACTCCCACCTTTAGAGGGTATGTTGGAGATCCGATAAAATTTCGTTTAGTTCATGGTGGGGTCAAAGAAACTCATGTCTTTCACTATCATGTACACCAGTGGTTATTCGATCCTGAAGATGTTGACTCATTTACGAAAGATTCGCAAGCAATAAGCCCTCAAAACCATTATACAATCGAACCACTTTACGGACTGGGGAGTTTACATGGAGCAATTGGTGATGTCATCATTCACTGCCACCTATATCCTCATTTTGAAGACGGGATGTATAATATAAATCGTATATTTAATACGTTACAAGACGGTTCACAGTGTTACCCAAATGGAGTGCCTATTAAGCCATTACAGCCACTTCCAGATCGACCATGTCCACCAGCACCCACTCTTGAAAGACCAGGATTCCCTAACTTTATTCCTGGAAAAGTAGGGTGCAAAGCACCTAGACCACCACTTGGAATTATTGGTGGGAGAGAGATGACGGAGCTTGAGGAAAATGCAGCTGTACCCAATGCGCGACCTGGTGCTGTGTTTGTTGATACTTGTATTGGAAATCCAGTTGTCAAAGAGTTTAATGTATCCCTTATCGAAATGCCGATAATTTATAACAAACAAGGTTGGCATGATCCTAAAGGTAGATTGTATGTTTTGGATGAGGATTTAGATGAGGTATTAGCAGGGAAAAAGGAGCCTGAACCACTTGTGTTACAAGCTGAGGCAGGGTCATGTATTCGAATTAACTTCACAAATCGGCTACCGAATATATTAGATGGCGATGCCTTTCAACTAGTTACACGAATATATGAATCGTCTATGCATGTTCACTTCGTAAAATTTGATGTACTTGTTTCAGATGGAGGAAATGTAGGTTGGAATTATGATAGCAGTGTTTTACCAGGAGAGACAATACGTTATGAATGGTATGCGGATGTAGAATTGAAAGCAACGTTCTTCCACGATCATCTATTTGCATCTTCCCAACAACAACACGGAGTATTTGGATCAATCAATCTCCTCCCAAGATTCTCCTGTGTGTATGATTCTTGTACAGGTGAAGAAGTTGATCATGGAACGCAAGTAACGGTTACAAATCCAATTATCCCAGACTATCGTGATTACACGCTCTTTGTACACGACTTTGCTTTATTGTTCGATAAAGATAAATGCCCAATTGAACCACCACCATTTCCTGGTTCACAAGATGACCCGGGTGTTTTTGGAGTGAATTATAAAAATGAACCATTGCAGTTTAGGTTAGATAAGGATTGTGACCCTGCTTATTCATTTAGTTCGACTGTACACGGTGACCCAATTACTCCACTTTTACAAGCTTATGAAGGGGATCCGATTCGTTTTAGAATTTTACAAGGAGCTCATGAAGAAAGTCATAGTTTTAATGTTCACGGACTGAAGTGGAATGAAGCAAGAAGAGATGTCGATTCAAATGAACAAAATCAAGAGCATCTCGGAATTTCAGAATCTTTTACCTTTGAAACCTTTATACCTCGCTCAGGAGACTATTTATGGGCATTCGAAGACGTTGAAGACCTTTGGATTGGAACGTGGGGAATACTAAGAGCTTTTGCTGAAGAGGTTGACTTTTTATTACCTCTGCCAGACCGGCCACTTCCACCACCAAGAGTTACATCACTGCCAGAAGTAACGGGATGTCCTCCCGAAAAGGCAGTTGATGATGGCTGTGTATGTCCAGACTGCTCTACGATTCGTAGGTATGATGTAGTCGCGTTTCAAACATGTATACAATATAACGAGTATGGTAACCATGATCCTCATGCGATCATCTTTGCCTTAGCAGAAGATGTCGATGATATCATCTCTGGAAAGAAAAATCCAGAACCTTTAGTCATCAGGGCGAATGTGGATGAATGTGTTGAAATTAATTTATTAAACAAGTTAGATCCAGAATTATTTCATATAGAAGATGGTGTGCACAGATACCCTGATGTAAAAGTACCAGCCTTTTACCCACCTTCTCCTCGGATTTCATTGCATCCTCAGTTACTAGAGATTGATGTGAAGACATCAAGTGGGGAAACAGTCGGATTTAATCCTGATCAAACCGTTGGACCAGGTGAGTGTATTACGTACCGTTGGTTTGTAGATAAACCATATGGAATCTGTAACTTGTGGGATATGGCTGACATTCGTAACCATCGCCATCACGGTGCATTTGGTGCGTTTATAGCAGAGCCAAGGGGTTCTGTTTATCTTGATCCTTGCACGTTAGAACCTGTGAAGGCAGGTACAAGTGTCGTCATTACCAACCCTCTGCTTCCCGATTTCAGGGAGTTTGTTCTACTGATGCATGATGGTGTAAGGTTACTTGATAAAAATGGTCAATTAATTGTTGATCCACCAGATGGACTATTAGAGGATACAGATGAAGAAGAGTTTGATACGTACGATCAAGGGTCACGTGGATTTAACTATCGTACTGAGCGGCTAATTAACAGATTTACAGAGCGTTTGATTATTAATGATTGGGCCAGTTCAGTCGCATTCAGAGATCCAGCAACACCAGTATTTGAAGCTTATGCTGGTGAACCAACAATAGTACGGTTAGCTGTTCCTGCAGAACGAAGAAGGTCTCACACGTTCCATATCCATGGACATTATTGGAGAAGAGATCGCGAGGATGTCGATTCAACTTTTAGATCAACAGAAGGCCAAAACATTATTGGACACAAATTGGATGCCCGACTTGCCTATGGTGCTGGTGGATTATACAGTTTTCCAGGTGACTATATGTATCGATCTGGAAATATTAGATGGGATATTGAGTTAGGAATGTGGGGAATCATGCGCGTACACGGAAAGTTGCAGCCTCACCTTCCACCAATTATTGAGTTGCCGTGTTCCAATACGGAGGTGGAATAAATGAGTCACGAACATGATTGTAACGAATTTCGTTGTCCACCATTTGTTCCAGCAGACGCACCAGATGATTTTTGTATACCAGAAGAATGTTGTCCTAAGCAAATCCCAACTCCGAAATTTCCATCACCGACCTCATGCTTGCCTGAAGATGTGCTAGAAGAACTTGAGGAAAGAATACGAGCAGCTAATCAATTATTATTGAGTCTAGCTTTAAATAGAAGAGATCGAGCAGAAGGAGCGGCTGATATCGCGGAAGAAGAAAGGCTGCGAGAAGCCTTTGAAGGATTGCTTGGGCAATGTATTCGAGTTCAAGTTGCTAAAGAAGGACAAAAGCGTAAATTGCAAGTGACTGGACATCTTTGCTTCGTAGGTCGGGATTTTGTATTGCTTCAAGATGAAAAAGATAAAATCCTCATTCAATTAGAAGATGTTTGCTCTATTAAACACCCAAAGAGATTTATAGAGCCACTGCATAGACAGGACTTAATTGCCATTGATCCATGTTTAAGGCGTGCAATCACTCTAGACTTTGGTGCAACAGTTGCTAAGTCTCCTGAATTAATCCAGTTATTTTTTGGCCTAACTCTAAAAACATTTCTATGCTTTCTTGAACAGGATAAAAAGCGAATCGTTATAAAAACAAAAAACAAAAATATAAGTGGTGATTTTGTTGACATAGACGATCATGTGTTAGTATTTTGCAAAGGGAAAAGGGAAAAGCGAATTAGAAGGGAAGATATTAGCGTCATTAGAATAAATATCTTCAATAAGAGAAAACGAAGAAGAAGACGTAGATAGGGTGATAATCCTTTAGATGAAATAAAAGTTGTTAGCATTCATCTGTCTAAAGGATTAACCCCGTTTTTAAAATAGTGTGTGTTTGTAACTCAAAACACACTAAAATAGCAAATGGCAATTTGCTTATCAACAACCCTTTTTATCATCAAGCTTAAAGAATTTAATTTCGTCTAATGGAACAATCATAAATCTATGCTTATGATCTTTACACTTACAATCACGTCTTTTTCGTGCTTTACAATCACAGTGTCTATGACGTTTTTTATCGTCATCGAGCTTTTCTACTTCAACAAAGTCACGTCCAACATGGCAGATGATTGCTCGGAATTCTCTACACTCATCTCCACATTCAATTTCAAATTTCACCACACAACCAACAAGTTGGCGCAGTCTAAACGCTAGTCCTCCATCTAATCCTCTTAGACGCACATTAAATCTGTCATCACAAATTCCATGTCTTGTTAAACAGTGATGATCTCTGTGTCTAAAGTGGTGGTCAAAGTGTCTATCTCTATGATCGAATCTTCTATGACAGTCGCATAAGCTGTGGCAACGGTGATGTCTGTGAAAATCATGGTGGTGTCTAAGATGCCGGAAGTCAACTCCACAATGGCAACGTGAGAAACAATCGTGACGCACTCTTCCACAAGAGTGACATTCAAAGCTATGGCTCATTGATTCATTCACCTCTTTCATTAGGATCTACTATATTCTATGAAGAAAGAAATAGATCGCAAGGTACAAGCAACCAACACCATTTATTTCTCAAGCCTATTTAATAAAAACGGGATATAATACCTGGCCCAATCTCCTCTTAATAAACACTTACAGATTAAATACCCCATATAATAATCATAATCCCAAAAGGAGAGTAACGAGATGTTAAAGAGTGCTTTTATTAAAGAAAAATCCGTCTCAATACCCCAAAGATTAGGACTTGAAGATACAGATCATGTCAATCAAACGATGTATTACTCTCGTGCTACTAGAAAAAAAGCAGACGATAAACATGCAATACTAAAAAAACAGTTAGAGCAAGAGCTTACAGAATTCTTAGATACAACAAATTATCATGAGGAACCAGCTGAAGGTGACAGTTATTCTGAACTTTTAGAGAAATACCAAAATCAGTTAGAAATGAACAAAGAGCTTGAAAACAAACTTAATCAACTGGGTGTTTATAATAGTCCGTTTCGTACTCTGTTTCAGTCCTTGCCAGCGAATTATCCGGTGAATGAAGTGTTTCTGAATGGTTCTGCTGTTGAAGTTTCGAGATATCTGAATATAAATACTGAAGGAGATTTAGTTCACTTTTCTGACGAGGGAAATATGAAAACATTCGATATTAAGAAAATAGATGGCGTTCATTGGGGAAGAGAAGAACTATAAGTTTTTTTATCATACTACTTTGAAAAAGGGAAGACGGAAATATTGTCTTCCCCCAAAAACAATCGCTATGCCTTATTCGACACCTTCTCCAAATGCTATTCCAGAAAGTTTATCTACATCTACAACAATGATTTGGCCGTCTTCGTCAACAAAGTAAGCAAGGCAATCACATAGATTAGAGAAAGCCGCAACTGGTACAAGCTTTCCTTTTAAGAATACTCCACCAACTGGATAGTTAGGTGGAAGTTTTTTTAGGATGTCCTCAACTCCACAATCTTTCTTTTTTTTATCTAAAAGTTCTTTTAATAGGTCCTCAAGCCCTAAGTTTCTGTTTAATGACATACTACATTCTCCTTTCATAAAATTTTCCTCTACATTTGTAGAGTTAGTATAATATATGACAAGTACAAACCGTTGTATGGACTACTATACATATATTATTTAAAGAGGCTTTTCTAGATTGAATTTCAGTTGTGTCACTTACATTCTAGTTTCCTAAAATGTTGTATAAATGGTCATCGCTCAAGATTTATTTATCTAGTTTCATTTGAATGAATAATTTTCCTGTTTTAATGAAAAATAACAATGCATTTTAATTGTTATAAGGAGATGAACGAATGAAACAAAGATGGTTGAAACTCATATTGGTTTTGGCACTTATAGTTGGGGTGCAAGCAGTGAGTGTGATGATGGCAGATGCAAATGAGCAGACGTCATCCGGTAATGTCGAAGCAAAATGGTGGTGGAATAAAGACCGAAATAATCCTGAGGACCCAGAAGATCTACCACAACCAGAAGGGGGACCGGAGTATACTGAACGCGTACGTCAGCCGGTTTCCAATATTGTCCTGCAACAAATGTATCCTGAAACCGTTGTCTTAAGGGGAGCAGAAGGAGATAATCGAGTTGCATTGACGTTTGATGACGGTCCAGACCCAAGGTTTACTCCACAAGTGTTAGATGTTTTAAGTGAGTATAATGTGCCAGCAACATTCTTCGTGATGGGGGCAAGGGCCCGAGCCTACCCTGATCTTGTTACACGTATGGTAAATGAAGGGCACATTGTTGGCAACCATACAAAGTGGCATCCGAACCTTGTAGCTGAGGGGGATATTGCTACAATGGAACAAGAGGTTACACAAACAGAAGAACTTCTTTCAGAGATTATTGGTTACAGAACGAGTTTATTTAGAGCGCCATATGGCTTTTTATATGAAGAGTTGGTTGAGAGACTAGCGGAAATGGATTATACAGTGGTTGGATGGGATGTTGATTCTCTGGACTGGCGAGAATTAGGAGCAGATGATACAGCTTTTAATGTTCTAAGCAATACAAGACCAGGATCAATTATTTTAATGCATGATGGTGGAGACTGGGAATCAGACAGAACAAGTACAATTGAATCACTTCACCAAATTATACCGGCGTTGCAAGCACAAGGTTTAGAATTTGTTACCGTCCCTGAATTATTGGGGATTCCTTATCAACGCTAATAATTTGAAAGAGTCCGTTTATCGGGCTCTTTTTAATTGCAAAGCTATAGGTGGCTAACTGCTAAATATTGTTACTGCCATTCAGCTTCACTCATATTTTAGATTCCAGTATACTTATAGAGAGACTATTATACTAGGAGTCGGTTAGATGGTAAGTACAAACTTAGATGTATACACCGAGATGAGAAAAAATCATCTGACATCAGAATTGACAGACCAAGAAGTTTTAATAATCACAAGGTTTTCTGAAGTGCTTCAAGTGGAAGAAGGCCAATATATATTTAGAGAAGGGGACGATGATCAGTCCTTATATTTAATTCAATCTGGAAGTGTCGGAATCTATAAAAAAGAGAGAGGAACAGGAATACACCTTGTATCCACACCAAAGCAAGGAGAATTGTTTGGTGAACAAGTACTTCTTGATGGATCTAGCTTTAGAAACCAAAATGTAATCGCGAATGAATCATCGCAAATTGTTCGTATAAATGTAGACAGGCTTTTTGCAGCTCCCCCCTATAAAGACATAAAAATAAAACTGTTGAGCAAGTTAGTACAACAATTATCGTCTAAATTAAATCAAAAACAAACTCTTATTGTGAAAGAAGAATATAAACATAACAGAGCGTATAAAGCGTTGGGTCTTTTAGCCACAAGCTTACTTACGGTCCTCTCGGTTTATACTCTCATGTTAATTTCACTTACCGAAATAGTTGAATGGTTTGGTGTATCCACTTTTGTGGATATAAGTCTAATAATCGGTTTCGCTCTTATGATATTTATTGTTATGAAAAAAAGTGGATACCCCTTTTCTGCCTTTGGAATAACAATGAACAATTGGAGGCAGCACAGCAAAGAGGCTATATTGTTAACAGTTCCAATATTATTGTTCTTTCTTGTATTAAAATGGGGGTTAATTACATTTGTTCCTGCTTTTTCAGGTATACCACTATTCAGCCCGGCTGCAACTTTTGAAGATATAGGATTTACCTATTCAATGTTTATCTTTTCAGTTGTTATTTACATGTTGTTTTCCATTGTTCAAGAGTTTATCGCAAGAGCTGGTTTACAATCAGCCCTCCAAGAATTTCTTCCTAATTCAAAAGGGAAATTGATCACATCAATTGTTGTCTCAAACTTATTATTTGCGATGGCGCATTCACATATCGGGATGTTATTCGCTTTAGTCGCTTTCGTTCCTGGACTTTTCTGGGGGTGGATGTTTGCACGTCAACGTTCTATAGTAGGTGTTTCACTCTCTCACATGATGATAGGGATTTGGGTTATTTTTATTTTAGGATTCACACAATTTATCTCATAATTAAAGAGGCTGTTAAAATTAAGTTTCTGATCCTGAACATGTAAGTGGTATACGTGACTGGGTCAGATTCTTATGAAACAGCCTCTTTTTGTATATAAAAACCTTATCATCTGAATCATTTCTTCATAGGTTGGGATACTAAAAGAATCGAATTTTCAGTAGGTGTTTATTATGAAAAAAGTAGTAATGTTTTTAGTTATTCTATTAATTGTTACGATTGTCCCTTATACGATATACGGTTTGTATAAACCACTCCCCAAAGGAGTTTCTTATGAAGGACAAGTACACCGAGTGTCAGATGTTGAATTTTTATACGATCTTACCTATGAAAAAGGTGAGAAGATTATACGTGATCATCAAATCTTTGATCGGCTTCTAGAAATGATCAACGAGGCCGAAGAGTTTATAGTGTTTGATATGTTTTTGTTTAATGATAAATACGATGAAGATAAAGAGTATCCGGAAATAACTGATGCCATTACAAAGGCATTGATTGAGAAAAAAGAACAATCGCCTGAGATTGAAGTGGTATTTATAACAGACGAAATCAATACAACGTACCGATCACACCCATCTAAACACTTATCGAGACTGGAGAAACATGGGGTTGACGTAATTTTAACCAATTTAACGCCACTACGAGATGCCAATCCGATTTATTCAGGATTGTGGAGAGCATATTTAAGTACGTTCGGAAGAGAAGGTGAAGGGTGGCTACAAAATCCGTTTAGTGATAATGGACCGAAAGTTACATTGGGATCCTATCTAAAAATGTTAAACCTAAAAGGGAACCATCGCAAAGTGATGACGACTGATAAGAGAGCAATGGTAACATCTGCTAACCCACATGATGCCAGTGGTTATAATTCTAATATTGCCTTTGTTGTTGAAGGGAACATTATTCAAGATATTTTACAATCAGAGCAGGTAGTGGCGAACTTTTCTGGGGGACAGCAGTTACCAAACTATTCAATCGAACATGAGGAAAATGGTGACATTCACATTCAATTATTAACGGAAGGACAAATAAGAGAACACTTATTAAATGAAATTAACCAAACTAGTACTAATGATTCAATATATGTCGGAATGTTCAATCTTGCTGATAGTGGAGTTGTCAAAGAATTAATAGCTGCATCTGAGCGTGGTGTGAAAGTGAACATGATATTAGATCCAAATGAAACTGTGATTGGGAACGAAAATATCGGCATACCGAATCGGCCGGTTGCGTATGATTTAGTCGAATATGGGAACGACCATTTACAAGTAAAATGGTACAATACAAATGAAGAACAATACCATTCTAAAATAATTTTTATCGAAAGAGATGAAATAAGTACTGTTATTGGTGGATCTGCTAATTTCACAAGAAGAAATTTAGATGATTTTAATCTTGATACTTCATTAAAAGTAAAAGCAGTAAATAAGGCGACTATCATTAATGATGTGTCAGCATATTTTTCAAAGTTATGGAACAACGAAGACGCAACCTATACGGTTCATGTGAATGAATATTTGGAAGATTTCTCAGAATACAAAAAATATCTTTTTAGGCTGCAAAAAAAGACAGGATTAACAACGTTTTAGTTGAATAAATTAAGAGCGAACTACTACTCGAAATTAGGGAGTTGTTCGCTCTTAATTTATTTTTCTTCATTTTCGTAGTGTTTTCATGTACTATAGTTTTTATAGGAGATATTATGACCTAGTCATAAAAGTTAGGGTGATAAAATGAAACGAGTCGGGATCGTTGGGATTGGTACTTATGTTCCAGAAAATATAGTGACTAATAAGGAACTAGAAAGAAAAGTTGAAACGAGTGACGAATGGATTCAAACAAGAACAGGTATTTGTGAACGAAGAATTGCTAGTGATGATATGGATACATCTCATATGGCAATTCATGCAGCGAGACAGGCTCTAGCTGATGCTTTCCTAGAACCGAACGACATTGATTTAATCCTAGTTGCGACAGCGACTCCAGATTATCCTTTTCCTTCGGTTGCTTGTATGGTACAAGACGCATTAGACATTCATCAAGTACCGGCGATGGATATAAGTGCTGCGTGTTCAGGTTTTATTTATGCTTTAGTGACTGGAAAACAATTTATTGAGAGTGGCACATACAAAAATGTTTTAGTAATAGGAAGTGAAAAATTCTCTAAAATAGTTGATTGGTCCGATCGAGATACATGTGTATTATTCGGGGATGGAGCTGGCGCAGTAGTTATAAGTCAGGTTCCAGAGGGGAAAGGAATACTCTCTTTTGAATTAGGAGCAGAGGGTGCCGGAGCCAATCACCTATATGTAGATAAAGAAACAAACTTCGTAGAGATGAAAGGTAGAGAGGTTTTTAAATTTGCTGTAAGACAAATGCCAGACTCAAGCTTAAGAGTGGTTGAAAAAGCTGGTTTGAGTAAGGAAGATGTTGATTTCCTTGTACCACACCAAGCAAATATGAGGATAATACATGCAGCTAGAGAACGCCTTGGTCTTGAAAAAGAGAAAGTCTCAACAACCGTAAGCATGCATGGAAATACTTCAGCAGCATCAATTCCTCTAGCACTACATGAGGAAATAAAAAATGGGAACATTCTTGATGGAGATGTTGTTGTCATGGTCGGCTTTGGTGCAGGATTAACCTGGGGATCTATTTGTTTAAGATGGGGTAAATAATAAACACTATTTTTAGGAGGGGCATTTATGAAAAAGCGTGTTGTGATAACTGGTATTGGAGCTATTACTCCGTTAGGAAATGATGCTAGTACTACATGGTCAAACATTAAAAAAGGAGTCTCTGGTATTGATTCAATAACTAGAATAGATTCAGAGAAATTTAATGTGAAAGTTGCTGGAGAAGTAAAAGATTTTGTGCCATCTGATTATATGGATGGAAAAGAAGCACGTAGAATGGCACGTTTCACTCAGTTTGCAATCGGTGCAAGTAAGATGGCAGTGAAGGATGCAGGACTTCAAATTGGTGAAAATATAAACTCAGAGCGAGTTGGGGTATGGATTGGATCGGGTATTGGTGGTTTAGACGCATTTGAAGAACAACACAAGCGTTTTCTAGACAAAGGACCAAAACGCGTGAGTCCGTTTATCATTCCAATGCTCATCCCTGATATGGCCTCTGGGAGAGTATCTATTGAAACAGGAGCAAAAGGAATTAATAATTGCTCGGTGACTGCTTGTGCTTCAGGGGCGAATTCAATTGGCGATGCATTCCGTGTTATCCAAAATGGCGAGGCTGACGCTATGATCACTGGTGGAACAGAAGCTGCTATTACCGAAATGACCATTGCTGGATTTTCTAATATGACTGCTCTTTCTACGAATCCAGATCCCAAAACTGCAAGTCGTCCTTTTGATAAGAACCGGGATGGATTTGTAATAGCTGAAGGTGCGGGAGTTATTATTTTAGAAGAGTTAGATCATGCGTTAGCACGTGGAGCAAGTATTTATGGAGAGATCATCGGTTACGGAGCAACGGGAGATGCACATCACATTACGACACCCGCACCGAATGGTGAAGGAGCCCAAAGAGCGATGAAATTAGCGTTAGCCGATAGCCAACTCTCGCCGGATGACGTCGATTATATTAATGCTCATGGGACGAGTACTTATTATAATGATTTATATGAAACAACAGCAATTAAAGAGATTTTTGGTACCCACGCGAATCAACTGTCTATCAGTTCAACAAAATCAATGACGGGGCACTTACTCGGTGCTGCAGGAGCAATTGAAGCTATTTTTTCATTATTAGCTATGAAGGACGGGATTGTTCCACCGACAATTAATTATGTAACAGCTGATGAGGAACTTGATTTAGATTATGTTCCAAATATTGCAAAAGAAAAAGATGTAAATGTTGTTTTATCTAACTCTCTTGGATTTGGTGGACATAATGTAACATTGGCATTCAGAAAGTTTTAATTATCAATAAATAAGTCTTTATTTCTTAAACTGTGAAATAAAAAGAAGCAGGGGGCATAAGGTTTGAACCTTTGAAATGCCCCCTAAAAAGGAAATAATCTAGGCAGCGTCCTTTGTCACATCATCGCAACGAACTTCTGCATTTTTCCTTTGATAATAGTACCAGTTGAGCAGACTAGAGATTACATAAAATCCGATAAAGAAGTACAACGCAGTAACTGGTGTTCCAGTAGTAGAAACCGACCAACCAAATAATTGAGGAATAAAGAACGATCCATAAGCTGCAAATGCAGCTGTAAAGCCTAGGACAGGTGCTGCTTCTTTTGCTGGAAAGATAATAGGAATCATTTGGAAAGTAGAACCTGAACCGGCTCCAGCTGCCATAAATAAGATTAAAAAGGATAGTAAGAACCCAACAAACTGTTGCTGGCCACTAAAATAAATTACAGAAAGTGCTCCAAGAGACATGATCGCTAAAAGGTAAGCTGTAACTCTAGCACCACCGAACTTATCGGAAATCCATCCTCCAATAGGGCGAAAAGCTGCAGCCAAAAAGGCACCGATGAAAGCTAATCCTACATACTCAGGGAATTGAGAACTTAGTAATAAAGGGAAAGCGGCACCATATCCAATGAATGAACCAAATGTTGCCACATACAAAATTGTCATGATCCAAGTGTGCTTGCGCTTGACAATAACAAATTGATCTTTTACTGATTGTTTTGCTGTTGGAAGGTTATCCATTCCAAAATAAGCGGCAATTGTCATTATAATAATTGGAATAACCCATATAAAAGCAGCGTTTTGTAGCCATATTTCTTGTCCATTTGCTAAAAACTGGCCTTCTCCACCTATAAAAGCAAATGTACTTACAACAATAATTAAAGGAGTAACAAATTGAACGACAGATACCCCCATATTACCCAAACCACCGTTAATTCCCAGTGCAGTTCCTTTTTCTTTTTTCGGATAAAAGAAGCTTATGTTCGATGAAGAAGATGAAAAACTACCTCCACCAAGGCCACATAGTGCAGCTAGTAGAAGCATAACCCAATAAGGTGTTTCGGGATTCTGTACTGCAAAACCAATCCCCAAAGTAGGAATTAATAAAATTGCAGTAGAGAAAACAGTCCAGTTTCTCCCACCGAATTTGCCGACTGCAAAAGTATACACAAAACGTAATGTTGCTCCTACAAGTCCTGGGATGGCGGCTAGAGTAAATAGTTGTTCATTCGTGAATGTAAAACCTATGTCGTTTAACCTAACAGCAACGACTGACCAAATTTGCCATACAACAAAGGCTAACATTAAAGATGGTACTGAGATCCATAGATTCCTTTTTGCATGTCGTTTTCCTTCTGTTTCCCAGAATTCTGTGTTTTCTGGATTCCAATCTTTTATTCTTCCCATGATGTTTCCTCCAATAATTTACTTATATAAGATTCAATTTAATATATGAACATCATACAAGTATATATAGCTGGTGAAAGTGATGTTCGTCACAAAGTGAAAGGGTGTAATAGAAAACTAGTTATTAAAAAAGTAAATAAACTATAAAAGTGTGTTTTATAAGAGGCATGTAAAAAGTAAATTAGATTAGATATTGTGATTCATTTCACATTCAAACGATTTTTAGTTATGTAGTATGTGTATTAGAAAACATAACTTGTGAAATGGTGAGCATAATGGAGGGATACATATGGATAAGATGAAATTAGTAATGATAGGGAATGGGATGGCAGGAGTTCGTACAATTGAAGAGATTTTGAAACTTACCCCAAACCTATTTAGTATAACGATTATTGGTAATGAACCACACCCCAACTATAATCGAATCCAGCTTTCAAATGTTCTTCAAGGACATACAACGTTTGAAGAGACCATTATAAATGATAAGCATTGGTATGAATCTAATCATATTAAACTATTTACTGGTGAAACAGTAATCAAAATTGATGTGAATAATCAACGTGTTCATACCGATAAAGAGCAAGAAATAGAATATGACAAATTAATTATAGCAACTGGCTCACTGCCGTATGTGCTTCCGGTACCTGGAGTAGAGAAAGACGGTGTGATTGGTTTTCGAGATATTAAAGACTGTGAAACGATGATGGAAGTTTCGAAACAATCTAAAAAGGCAGTTGTTATCGGAGGAGGGCTTCTGGGATTAGAAGCTGCCAAAGGCTTATTACATCTTGGGATGAGCGTTGATGTTGTTCATTTAGTAGACCATTTGATGGAGCGCCAACTCGATGAAGTTGCATCTACTATGCTGAAAGAGGAATTAGAGAAACAGGGCATGAATTTTCTGATGGGAAAAGAAACTGTTGAAATCATTGGGTCTGACCGTGTGGAAGGAATCCGATTTAAAGATGGAGCGAACATTGATACAGAATTAGTGGTAATGACTGCAGGTATTGTACCCAATGTTAAGTTGGCAGAAAAAAGTGGAATCTATGTAAATCGGGGAATTGTTGTAAATGATTATATGGAAACAAATATCCAAAATATCTATGCCATAGGTGAATGCGTTGAACATAGAGAAATGGTTTATGGTCTTGTAGCCCCCCTTTATGAACAAGGAAAAGTTCTAACAAAAACTCTCTGTAACCAAAAAGCCAAAGGTTATGAAGGTTCGGTTACTGGGACACAATTGAAAGTTTCGGGAATTGATCTTTTTTCAGCCGGTGAAATTTATGATGATCCTACTTCAAAATCAATCGTTATTCATAATGAATATGAAGGAATCTATAAGAAAGTACTCATAAGGGACAATCGCATAGTCGGTATTGTTTTATACGGTGATACGAAAGACAGTAATCGTTTATTTAAGATGTTAACTAAAAAGGAAGATGTCTCGAATTTTACATCAATCTCATTTTTTCAAGCAGAGAGCATTTCTGAAGCAAATGATGTCTCAAATATGTCAAATGAAGAGATTGTATGTGGTTGTAATGGCATCGATAAGGAGACAATTGTTAACGCTATTCAAGAAGAGAACTTGACAACCGTTGAACAAGTTGGTGGGTGTACCAATGCAGGGCGTTCTTGTGGCCGTTGTAAACCGATAATTAAAGATATTATTGTCCATACACTAGGAGATGAATTCGAGCAAAGAGTTGAGAAACAGACAATTTGTGGCTGTACAACACGAAGTCGTGATGAAGTAGTTGAAGAAATTAAGTTAAAAGGGTTAACAACGATTCGGGAAGTCATGAATGTTTTAGAATGGACGAACGATGAAGGCTGTTCAAAATGCAGACCAGCACTTAATTACTTTTTAGGAATGATTTATCCTGAATATGTAGATGAAAGGGATTCACGCTTAGTAAATGAAAAAATGCATGCAAACATACAAAAAGATGGAACGTATTCAGTCATTCCAAGAATGTATGGAGGTGTCACTACAGCAAAAGATCTACGGAGACTCGCAGATGTAGCAGACAAATACAATGTCGAACTGCTGAAAATTACTGGTGGACAACGAATTGGATTGTACGGGCTTGAAAAGGAGCAATTGCCTGAAGTGTGGGAAGATCTGGGAATGCCGTCTGGATATGCATACGGAAAAACGTTACGTACAGTTAAGACATGTGTCGGAGCAAAATTCTGTCGTTTTGGTACGCAAGATTCTATGAGTTTAGGAATTGAATTGGAAAAGAGGTTTGAGCGGTTAGACACACCACACAAAGTGAAGATGGGTGTATCAGCTTGTCCTAGAAATTGCGCAGAAGCAGGAATAAAAGACGTGGGAATTGTGGGTCTTGACGGTGGATGGGAAATCTATGTAGCTGGAAACGGAGGAACAGACTTACGGGCTGGTGATCTTCTATGTAAAGTAAAAACAGAGGATGAAGTATTCGAGATCACAGGAGCCTATTTGCAATACTATCGTGAAACAGCACTTTACTTAGAGCGTACATCAACTTGGCTAGAACGGCTAGGGTTAAAGCATGTTCAAGAAGTATTGGCTGATGGTAAGGTGAGAAGTGAATTGAATAAACGTTTGGAGAAAACACTAACTCGTTATAAAGAACCTTGGAAACAAGCAATTGAAGACGAACAAATACGTGATGTTTATTACACGAAACGAGAGTTATTGAATGTATAGGTGAATGTAAAATGAGAGGGGTAGGTAGTAATGATTAATAACGGAACTCGAATAAAACTAAGTAACTATAATGAAATACCAAGTAAGGTTGGTCAAGTATTTGTTGTCGGGCAAAAAGAAATTGTTATTTTTCGGCTTTCAAATGGAGAGGTAAAAGCTATTGAAAATAGGAGTCCTCATCCTAAAGGAGGAAAGTTATCAGACGGTCTTGTTAGTGGTGAGTATGTCTTTTGTCCGATTCACGATTGGAGGATCTCTCTAGAGGACGGAAAAGTTCAGGCACCTGATACGGGCAACGTTCAAACGTATTGTATTGAGATGCAAAATGATGACGTTTTTCTAGTTGTATAGAAATATACAGTCCGTTCAAAAAATTGTCACGTAATTATGAGGTGTGGTGTGATTTTTATCACATTGTTTAAGGAGATAAAATAGTAATCTTATAAATGTAAGCAACAGGTTATGACTCCCGCCGAGTTGAGAGCGAATGAATCAGATTCTTTTTCTTAAAAAGATTGCGCCTCGCTTTGTGAATGAGTTCACATTTATAATAGTTATAATAGTCGTATTTGAATTTGATGACTGAGGGTGATGTTAATGAGTTACTGGAGAACATTCAAACAAGGAAAATGGGAAAATGAAGTAGATGTTAGAGATTTCATACAACGTAATTACGTTTTATATGAAGGAAATGAAGAATTTTTAGCAAAAGCAACTGACCATTCTTTAAAATTGTGGGATCAAATTATGGATCTTAGCAAAAAAGAACGTGAGAATGGCGGAGTTGTTGATATGGATACATCAATTGTTTCTACAATTGTATCTCATGGTCCAGGCTATTTGAACAAAGATTTAGAGCAAGTCGTTGGGCTTCAAACTGATGAACCTTTCAAAAGATCTCTTCAACCTTTCGGTGGCATTCGAATGGCAAAAGATTCGTGTGCATCATATGGTTACACGTTGTCTCCTGAAGTAGAAGAGACTTTTACTAAATATCGTAAAACCCATAACCAAGGAGTATTTGATGCATACACTCCTGAAATGAAATTGGCTCGGAAAGCAGGAATTGTGACAGGCCTTCCAGATGCTTACGGACGTGGTCGTATTATAGGGGACTATCGTCGCGTAGCATTATACGGTCTTGACTTCTTAATTAAACAAAAACAAGAAGAATTAGCAACAACTGGATCGACTATGTCAGAAGATGTAATTCGTGACCGTGAAGAAATGACAGAACAAATCAGAGCGCTTCAAGAATTGAAACAAATGGCAGCTTCTTACGGGTTTGATATTTCTGAACCAGCAAAAAATGCAAAAGAAGCATTCCAATGGTTATATTTCGGTTATTTAGCAGCAATTAAAGAGCAAAATGGTGCAGCAATGAGTCTAGGCCGTGTATCTACATTCTTAGATATTTACATTGAGCGTGATTTACAAGAAGGTACGCTAACAGAGGTTGAAGCACAAGAATTGGTTGATCATTTTGTAATGAAGCTCCGTCTTGTGAAATTTGCGAGAACTCCTGATTATAACGAATTATTTAGTGGAGACCCTACATGGGTAACAGAGTCTATTGGTGGTGTTGGAGTTGACGGTCGACCTTTAGTGACTAAGAACTCATTCCGTTTCTTACACACATTAGACAATTTAGGACCAGCTCCTGAGCCGAATTTAACGGTGTTATGGTCAAACCAATTGACTCATAACTTTAAAGAATACTGTTCGAAAATGTCCATTAAGACCAGCTCAATCCAATATGAAAATGATGATTTGATGAGAGCTAGCTATGGTGATGACTACGGGATTGCTTGCTGTGTTAGTGCAATGAAAATTGGAAAGCAAATGCAATTCTTTGGAGCGCGTGCTAACCTTGCAAAAGCACTTTTATATGCAATCAATGGTGGTGTCGATGAGAAATTAAAAATGCAAGTTGGACCAGCTTTCGCACCTATTACTGATGAGTATTTAGATTACGATAAGGTTACTGCGAACTTTGATAAAACTATGGATTGGTTAGCAGAACTTTATATGAACACACTAAACATTATTCACTATATGCATGATAAATACAGTTATGAGCGAATTGAGATGGCATTACATGATAAAGAGGTAATCCGTACGATGGCATGTGGAATTGCAGGGTTATCGGTAACTGCTGATAGTTTGAGTGCTATTAAACATGCTAAAGTAAAAGTAATACGTGACGAACAAGGTGTTGCCGTCGATTATGAAATCGAGGGTGATTATCCTAAATATGGTAATAATGATGATAGAGTTGATGATATTGCGGTTTCACTTGTGAAAACATTTATGAACAAACTGAAACAACACAAAACGTATCGCAATGCCATTCCAACTATGTCCGTATTAACGATTACAAGTAATGTAGTATACGGTAAAAAGACAGGGAATACACCAGACGGTAGAAAAGCAGGAGAACCGTTCGCACCAGGGGCTAACCCATTACATGGTCGTGACCAAAAAGGAGCTCTTGCCTCACTAACTTCCGTTGCGAAAATTCCATATGAGTACTCACTTGATGGTATTTCAAACACGTTTAGCATTGTACCAAAAGCATTAGGTAAAGAAGATCAGGATCAAACATCAAATCTAGTAGGGATTCTTGACGGATATTCAAAACAAGGGGGCCATCACTTAAACATTAATGTATTCAATCGTGATACGTTGATTGACGCGATGGAACATCCAGAAGAGTACCCACAATTAACGATTCGTGTATCGGGTTACGCTGTTAACTTCATTAAATTAACACGTGATCAACAAATCGATGTTATTAATCGTACATTCCACGAATCACTGTAGGTGTTTTTATCAAAAAGGGTGCCTTTCCCCTTTTTGATTCCTTGATGGGAATGCCCCCTAAATGAAACAAAAACTGATAGTAAACTTATGGGGGCAATTCTTCTAAGTCACCTTGGTTATCACAGAAAATGAGGGATAGTTATGATTGGAAAAGTTCATTCAATAGAAACATGTGGAACAGTAGATGGACCAGGATTACGATATATCGTCTTTATGCAAGGTTGTTTGTTACGCTGTCAATATTGTCATAATCCAGACACGTGGAAAATTGGTGAAGGCAAAGATACATCAGTTGATGAAATTGTTACGGATGTAAAATCTTACTTGCCCTATTTTGAAAGTAGTGGTGGTGGAATTACCGTTTCCGGTGGAGAGCCGTTGCTTCACCTCGACTTTTTAATAGAACTTTTTACAAAGTGTAAGGAATTAGGTATTCATACAACAATTGACTCTTCAGGTGGTTGTTTCCAAGAACATCCTGAATTTTTACGGAAATTAGATAAATTATTGTCCTTAACAGATTTAGTACTACTAGACTTGAAGCATATTGATCGAGAAAAACATCAAGCTTTAACAGGTATGAAAAATGACCATATTTTGACGTTTGCTAAATATCTCTCAAGTAAACGTATGCCAGTATGGGTCCGCCATGTACTTGTTCCTGGAATTTCAGATGATGTGAATGATTTGAAAAATTTACGTTTGTTTATTGATCAACTAAATAATGTTGAAAAAGTTGAAGTTCTTCCATATCATAAGTTAGGTGTTTATAAGTGGAAAGAACTAGGATTAGATTATGCTTTGGAAGGTGTTGAGCCTCCGACTGAAGAAAAAATCTCGGAAGCGAAGGCTATTCTGTTAAATAAATAAAATGTTAAAAACAGCTAGTGGTATTATTCACAGCTGTTTTTATTTTTGCCAAATAATTTCGGGAATGTGATCAATGTCACAGATTTCACTTAAAGATATATATAAAATACATATTATAAAAGATTAAACTTATTGAAATTGGAGGGTGATTATATGTTCTGTCACCAATGTGAGCAAACTCCGACTGGGGGATGTACAGTCGTTGGCGTTTGTGGGAAAAATGAAGATATTGCAAGCTTACAAGACACACTTGTATTTGCGTTAAAAGGCATAGCTGCGTATGCTACTCATGCAAGGCAGTTAGGTTTTTCGGATCCAGATGTCGATGCTACTACACATGAGGCTTTGTATATGACATTAACAAATTCAAACTTCAATATGCAAGAGCATATTGATATGGCAATGAAAGTAGGGACGTCAGCAGTTAAAGTAATGGAACTTTTGGATAAAGCCCATACAAGTAAATTAGGAATTCCTGAGCCTATAACGGTTTCGCAAAATAAAGTCGAAGGAAAAGCGATTATTGTAACAGGTCATAATTTATTTGCATTGGAAGAATTACTTAAACAAACAGATGGAAAAGGTATTAACATTTATACTCACTCTGAAATGCTGCCAGCCCATGGTTATCCGGAATTAAAAAAATATCCACATCTCAAAGGGAATATAGGGAAAGCATGGTTTGACCAACGTCGTTTGTTTCAGAAATTCCCTGGTGCGATCCTAGCTACAACAAACTGTGTCATGCCGATTAAAGGAAGCTATTCAGATCGCTTCTTCTCATATGATATTGCTGGCTTAGAAGGAGTGGAAAAAATAATTAACGATGATTTTACTCCTTTAATTGAAAAAGCATTATCTTTACCGGATGCAGATATGAAAAGTGATGAACAGTTAACAACAGGGTTTCACCATAACACAGTGATTGGAATTGCACCTGAGATTGTTGATGCTGTAAAAGCAGGCAAAATACAACGTTTCTTCGTTATAGCAGGTTGTGATGCGCCAGGTCCTGGTGGTAATTATTATCGTGAATTAGCAACTTCATTACCAAATGACACGGTGATTTTAACGACTTCATGTGGGAAGTTCCGTTTTAATGATTATGATTTCGGCACTGTAGCTGACACGGGTATTCCTCGTTATATTGATTTAGGACAGTGTAATAACTCTGTATCAACAGTAAAAATCGCACTAGCTTTAGCTGAAGCATTCGATTGTGAAGTGAATGAACTTCCTGTAAGTATCGTATTGTCGTGGTTTGAACAAAAAGCAGTGGCCATTCTTCTTGGTTTATTTAGCTTAGGTATTAAAGATATTCGAATTGGACCCAAACCACCAGAGTGGATTACCCCAGGTGTCTTGAATGTGTTACAAGAAGCATTTGATTTGAAACTGATTACAACAGCAGAAGAAGATATGAGAGAGATGTTAACTTTAAACTAAACGAAGATAGAAGTTCATGAGGTTTTCTTTATACGGGAGTGTTTCAAAGCATCGTTACATCAATATCAAAAGTTTGTTCTCAAGGGACTTAGCAAACGGAGCTATGGCAAACTAAACTTTGAGCTTTTGAGAAACATTCCCGTGCTTTTGTTTTCAATTATTACTGTAATGAACCTAAATAATACCCCCCTAAGAATATTGTAACAATTAAAATAAAATGAATAATAAACCATCCAACTTTCCCATATTGAAGGTGGTAAATACTAAGAGGTTTCCGTAAATGCTCAGGTATGATCATTCCTCCAACCCATTCAAAGGTAAGAAAATATATCCACCACCAAGTATACGAGTCCCAAAAATCCCATTTAAATACATACTCAATAATCTGAGTTTCCGTTAATACAAGTGTTTCAATAAACATCCCTATATGAATTATCGTCCAATAAAAGGGAATTTTCCAAGCCCATGTTTGAGGGCTATACCTTACGCCGATTAAGACGAGTAAGGGGAAAGAAGTTATAATTGCTAAAAAAGGCATTGAAGATATGTGTGGAAAGAGTCGGTAAGGGTAAGCGTAAAAACCTAACTTAACAAAGATGTGACAAAGAATAAGTCCTACACTCGCACTGATTAAAAACAAAGCTCCGTAGCGTCTCCACTCTATCCTTAGAATAAAAATAAGTCCACTGACACCAATGCTTATAACCGTCAATAAAATAAATGTTTCTAGGTTTGCTCCAATGTTTATGTACTGATTCATTTCTTACACACCTTTATAGACGATTTGTTGTGGCTCAGAATGTTTTAGTCAGCATCTTTGATAGTTGTTGATCAAGGTAAAAGTAATACGGATAGATCATTGTTTTACTATTCTCCTTATAGGGGTTACGAGCTTTATTGAAAAATAAAAAAAATGGTCCTTTGAGTAACCTTTTCGTTATGGGAACTTTAAATTTGAGCATATAAAATAAGATAGTAAGAAATGAAAGAGCCCAAACAAGTTTAGGGCGTTTGGGAAATAAATAGCTAAATCCATACATTTGAACATAGAGCATTGCAGACCAAAGTATATTCCAACCATATTTAAAGATGATCATCCTATCTTTCGCAATGAAGTGTTCCGCTGTAGCTGAAACGAACACCCATTTTATAATATGAATAACTTGTTTTAGTCGTGAGGTAGGGAAGTTAGATAAGCATAAGAGGACCAACGAAGGTGTTATAAAAAAAGTATGTAAGCCTCTTAATAAACGCCAATTAAAGTCCCCAGGTTTGAACTCCCATAAAAGGTGCCTTTTAAAAACATAATAATAAAAAGAATTAATAAAGCTAGAATACCCTATACTTTTGTAATAGTAAGGTAACGACTTCCAAGTCTTATTGTAGATATTTAAGATGGCAACAAAGAGTATAAAAATGAGGTGTTTATGTTTCATAAGAAACGACTCCTTTCTGAATTTAATTGTTATACTTTCCTGTTTTTTACAAATTATGTAAGTTTGGAGTATTTCCTTTTTAATTTGTTTTTTAGAAGAAATAAAAGTTTTTTCTTCCATAAATGGCATTAAGTACTTGTGTGTTACTGAATAACCTTTATTAAGAGATTAATAGACTCTCCACATAGTAGCAAAATGAGGGAAAATGGTATATTGAAATTAACCTTACCCTTAATGATTTTTTTTGAGGAATTATGTTACGATAGACAGAGGTGAAAAATAAGCAAATGTTATGAGAGGGGAGGATTTTTAAGTGCTCTCATATAAAGAAAAAGAGTTAATAAAAGAGTATCTGGTGAGGCATAAAAGTTTTACTCTAAGTGATTTATGTGATTACTTACTAGATAATGGCTCAAGTGCAGCTGTGTATGCAACGGGCAAGTATAAAATTTACCCTCATGTTGCTGTCTATATAGAATCTTATAAACCAAGTGCACAAATAGAAATAACAAGAATGGAAGATAACGTACAATACAAGGTTATCGGCAATGACTTTTCGATTAATAGTGAACGGAAGGAAGAAGAGCCCGTAACTGAAACCGGACAGCTTAGTTTATTCTAGTTGTGACATTGAAGTAAATAAGTACTTGGCGCTTCCAGTAAATCTTGTAGGCGCCAAGTACTTATTTTAAACTAAAACTGAGATCCACCCATTTGCTGCTCAGCCATTTGGACTAGACGTTTTGTAATTTCTCCACCAACAGAGCCGTTTGCACGGGAAGTCGTGTCAGCTCCTAATTGAACCCCAAATTCTGATGCAATTTCAACTTTCATTTGATCCAATGCTTGCTGTACACCTGGAACTAATAATTGATTTGAATTATTGTTGCTACTTACCATGTTTAAACACCTCTTTCTTGGATTTGAGATTAGTATCTTTTAGTTTGTTTCTTTTTATTCGTGCCATTTTAAATAGGTAGTTTGTAAATGATCCCAATTTCAAATTAGAAAATCAGTAAGATTTGTTATCGTTTTTTAAAGTACTGTTCAATGTAGGACTCAACGGTTTGCTTCATTAGATGTGGAAATAAATTGGATTCAGAGCGATAACCTCTATGAACAATTAAATATTTACAAACATCATCAGTTCTACCTAGATCATAAACATATAACTGCTTTTTTACCATTTCTTTTTTTACCTTGCCTAAATCAATTCCAATCTTAATAATTACAGACTCAACAAGATGAATATATGGATCGGCAAACTTTAGTTTTGCATTAAGAAGCATTTTCAAGTCCCGTTCAAGTACCTTTCTAACTAATGGTAAATAAATGAATTTTTTTATTAACTCCTCTTCCGTTTCAGTAAGCATCAGTTGATCACCACCGCTTTTATATTTATATTACACGAATGTATGTTCGTTTATCAAATTGAAAAGATATGTACATAAACAAAAAAAGTTAACACTAATTTGTTATTGGTGTTAACTCTTTTTAATGCTTTATTGATTGTGATTGCTAAATGAACGGTAAAAAGCTTAGATTGTCGAATTAAGAAGATTCCTGCTTGTTCAACATATCTAATAATTGGCTAATCTCTTTGTTGAACGTAAAAAAGAAAGGAGAACCTTCATCGTCAAATACTAATAATAGTGGAGAATCATGTTTTGGAATAATAAATATAACTTCTTTGGTGTCTGAGTTCATCCAACGATTATGGATGGTTATTGGAGGATTAAATGGGATTCTTATTAATTTGCCTTCTTTGGGCATCGGTTTAAACTTCTTATATATACTATCAATATTTTCTAAGTAACTTTCGGCTTCTGCAAGGATCTTATTAGAAGCAGGAATACTCTCTACTACTCTGTCTTGTTTGATATCAAAAATTTCAACATTGTCATTGAATTCAGCATTTGTTGCTGGAACTCCTATTAGTGAATAAATAAAAAGAAAAAGAACAAATTTTCGCATCAGTTTATCACCTCATTGATAATATAACCAATGAATGGACAATTACACCGGCCGTTAGCATTGAGGATGTTATATAATACTAAGAGTGAAATCCACCTTGTGCATAGGCAATGTATCTTCAAGAAATATGACAGGTGGAAATGAATAAGCAAAGGGTGGAAATGAATTAGATGGATGTAAACGACATAACTCCAGTCAATTATTTATATAGATATTCCTATCATGAAGATGAACATTCTCTTTGTAAATTAGAAATGAGGTCATTATTTGGGCAGGATACAGATGAATCAATATTGTATAGCGCCATTGCTATTGACCCAAGCAGGAGTCCGTTTATTAAAGAAAGGATAGATATTTTATTAGAAGGTACAAGGCTTGAAGAGATAGTTGAGAAAGCTGGAGAGCTGGTATTAGCTGAAGCTACATTCAAAGTGATGTTTGTACCTAATACAGATAAGTCCGACAAAGTTGGTTTTGAAAATAGGCGTGAAATCGAGCGCAAAATTGGTTTGCGTATAAAAGGTAAAGCTGACTTACATAAGCCGGATGTTTTGCTATGTGTAATGAAAGATAAGGAAAAATGGATCTTAGGTAGATACCATAAAAGCGAAGCTATTTGGCTCAAGCATCAAAAGAAACCACATAATTACTCGACAGCTCTTAGTACCCGTCTTGCAAGATCAGTTGTCAATATAGCGGTACCAAAAACGGAAGGAAAAACAGTAATTGATCCTTGTTGTGGTATAGGTACGGTTTTGATAGAAGCATTATCGTTGGGCATTGACGTTGTTGGTAGAGATATCAATCCATTGGTTTTGCCAGGCGCTAGAAAAAATTTAACGTATTTTGGATTTAAAGGAGAAATAACATTAGGTGATATTCGCGATGTACAAGGGGAGTATGACGTGGCGATTATTGATATGCCGTATAATCTCTGTTCTGTCATAACATCGAAAGAAAAACTAGAAATGATCCAAAGCGCTCGAAAGTTTTCTCGAAAAGCAGTTATTGTTACGATAGAACCTATGGACTCAGTGATTGAAGCGGCTGGCTTTGAAATCGTTGATCGATGTGTTGCGAAAAAAGGTACTTTTTCGAGAGAAATTATTGTTTGTCAGTAACGATTTTTGCTATTTGAGAATAGCTTTTTTATTGCGAGTAATGCACTTGACCACATTTTTTGAAATGTGTTTAGAACAAGCTTTTTATGAGTTCACTGAACTGATGGGAAGCTTGTTCTTCCATAAGTCGTGTTTATGTATGTATGGCCGAGACGTTGTTGGCTGAAAAGGGTATACTGACTAAGATTGAAGCTTTATTATTAGCCTTTGATGAGTTTTGTTCGGAGCATTTGACATTGACTCACATTCAAGCTAGGTACAGTTGCGATGAACGGTTATAAGAAGAATTGTACATATAAAGCAATTTTTTAACCCTATCTCAAATTGATCCAGATAATGAATTAAAGGATCTTTGGTTTAAAAAATGTCTTTGTGAATGGATGGGACTTTTTCGTGAAGCATATGCCCGAATTTGTTTCTGTAAGTATATCAAAACAAGCCGGAAAAAATTCCGGCGTTATATTAAATCTTACTCAGTTCCTTCATAAAAGTAGCTTGGCTTGTAATGAAGATCGACTGTTGACCCCTAACTTCTTATAAATATTTTTAGCATGCTTATTTACTGTGTGGACACTAATGAATAGTTTGCTTGAAATTTCCTTATAAGTGCAACCCTTTTTTAAATAAAAACAAACCTCTTTTTCTCGCATTGTCAGTTCATTAAAAAAATCATTTTCTTGTAGGGTTACTACTTTATCTCTTTCTATTATAATAGCATAACGGCTTTCCCTTGATAAAAATAGCTCTTGATGGCCTATGATTTTAATTTTGTATCCATTCAGCCTCAGCATAGAGGGACTCATTAACTGATTTGAGAGGTTTGAAACTATTTCTTCTACAAAGTCCTCCATACTTTTATATACATTTGTTTCTCTATAAATACCCCATACTGCTTGATTCATATACATAATCTCATATTTTTGGTCGAGCAATATTAAGCCCGTATCGCTTTTGGAAGCAAATGACTCCAATAATTCTTTCTCTTGGCGCAGTTCTTCATATTCTCTTTCTAAGTATAATAAATTTGATACGATTGGGGACAGAGTCCGTGCCCTTTGGAAATCAACCTCAGTAAACCCTTTTTCCGATTGGGGTCTGCACATACCAAGAACACCGACGAACTTATTATGTGAATAAAATGTTATCGTCATTTTGTGGTATTGGCCGTGTTTTTTCATGAATTCCTTGTAATAGGCTGAGGATTTATATTCTTCCTTGGAAATGACATCTTCCATTCGTAAAACAATGTTCTCACGGTATAAATCTATGTGTTTTTGGGGGTGCAAATAATCATGATTATAGAAATAATTAACATAATCTTCTACTAAATAATCACTTAGGTTGTGGTTAGTCGGATCGGATAAGTTGCCTTCTTGGTCAATTTTCCAAAAAACTGACGAATGATAGCCGAAATATTGAGATAGCAGATGCTGGAGTTCATCTGTCCCATTTTTAAAATTGACGGATAAGTCGGAAATCAATTGCATCATGCGTCCATTCTCTGATTTGGACAAGTTGATTTGAGAAAGCATACGACAGTTCCCCCTTTTAATCTAGATACTAAATTAAGTACTTTTTCTATCAATAGAGTACTAATTATAGACATTTTAGTAAGCGCTTTCTAGATATATAATACCATTAAGTCCAAATATTATAAATAGTCAAAAAACAAAGGAGGTTAAAGAATGAACAAACATGAATTATGGCAATTGCCTGCAACGGAGTTGGCTCTTGGAATCCGAACCAAAATGTTTTCATCACGTGAAACAGTTATCAGTTGCTTAAATCGCATTGAGGAAGTGAACCCACTGGTTAATGCCCTTGTAGAGGTTTCCAGAGAGGAGGCGTTAGCTGCAGCCGATGCTGCCGACAAAGCTGTCTCTAATGGAGAACATTTGGGCCCAGTCCATGGGGTACCAGTCTCCATAAAGATAAACAGTGATCAGGTAAATTATGCAACCACAAACGGTGTTGTTGCCTTTAAAGACAATATGGCTGCTACAGACAGTCCTCAAGTTGCCAATTTGAGAAAATCGGGGGCAGTTTTAGTAGGGCGGAGCAATTCTCCAGCATTCAATTTTAGATGGTTTACAAATAATGATTTGCATGGACGAACGCTCAATCCCTGGAATGTTTCGCGAACCCCAGGTGGTTCAAGTGGTGGTGCAGCTGCAGCTGTTGCGACAGGAATGGTACCGATTGCGCACGGTAATGACAGTGGTGGATCGATTAGATACCCTGCTTATGCATGTGGAATACCTGGATTACGTCCTACAGTTGGGAGAGTCCCTCAGTGGAGTGGACCAGTCGATGTTGATCAAGTTTTATCAAATCAATCCATGTTAGTTCAGGGGCCTTTGGCACGTACGGTGGCTGACCTTCGATTGGCACTGTCAGGTATGTGTAGCTTTGATCCGCGTGACCCGTTGCATATGCCAGTTCCATTAGTTGGTGAGTCACTGCAAAAGCCAATTCGTGTCGGATTATTGCGAGATGTTGGTGTGGCAAAACCTACCCCTGTGGTTAATCAGGCTTTAGATACAGCAGCAATGAATTTAAAGAATGCTGGTTATGTTGTAGAAGAGGTGGAGATACCTCTACTCGCGGAAGCATACAGACTTTGGTATTTGCTATGTATGGAAGAGTTTCGGCAGATAATGCCTCTTGTGGAACAGGTTGGAGATGAAGGTATGAAAGTGGCAGCCAAACACTACTATGCAGTTCAGCAGGATTGGTGGGGACCGAATCCTAGTCTGAAAGATTACATGGAAGGCTATGCTCGTCGTGGTACTCTAATAGCGCAGTTACAGCAGTTTTTACAAGACTATCCAATATTGTTGCTGCCGGTATCAGCTGAACAAGCGTTTGAGCAGGATGCCGATATAGTTAGCGAAGAGAGTATGCGTCGAGTTACGGCAGCACAGTGGTCAATGGTGTCGATACCAGTACTAGGATTTCCAGCTCTCGCTGTACCTACATCCATTGCAAAAGGGCTGCCCGTTGGAGTTCAGCTTTTAGGAAGAAGGTTTCGTGAGGATACTTTGCTTGAAGCCGCTGAGGTTATTGAGGCGCACTCAGATGTTATTACCCCAATTGATCCTAGCTAAAAGTTAACAGAAGTAACTTGTATTTTGTAGGATAAGAATTTATCGATGAAGTGGATATCTGTAAATTGGTAATAAGCAAAAATATAAAAAATTGAGAAAGTGGGAGGGTGAATAGTGTCATCTAAACTAGATTATTTGTTTGAGGTAAGGTCAGTTTCGAAAAGTTACGGTTCCAGCCAAGCTCTTTCAGATGTTACGTTCAGGTTAATGCCAGGAGAAACAGTTGCAGTAATTGGACAAAATGGGGCAGGCAAATCAACTTTCGCTAAGATTATAGCCGGTTCAATCCAACCTGATGAAGGTGAAATTTATGTGAAAAGCCGCAGAGTGACATTATTCCCTCCTAAGAATGCTTTAAGAAACGGTATTGCCTTTATTCCACAAGAACTCGCTTATGTACCGGAACTCACGGTTGCTGAGAATGTTATGCTAGGCCGGATCCCGAATAGAAAAGGATTCATCTCTTACAAAGAGATGATAAGACGAACAAAAAATGAGGCGGAACGTTTTGGGTTAAATATTGACCCTTTGCGTAAGATGTCCTCATTGAAATTAGCAGACAAACAAATTGTAGAAATTCTTAAGGCTCTATCAAGAAGAGCGAGTGTGATTTTACTTGATGAACCTACAGCTTCATTATCTGATAATGAGAGCAAAAATCTATTTCGCATTATCGGTAAGCTTGCGAGAGAAGAAAAGGTTGGAATCGTTTATATATCCCATCGAATGGATGAGGTATTTAATTTTAGTGATCGCATAGATGTCTTCAGAAATGGAAGACTTGTCGCTTCTGAACAGACAGCAGATAGTGATCATGAAAAATTAATCACTCATATGCTTGGGAAAAAGAGAGAACAGATTACACTTGAGAAGTTCGAGTATCTTAGTGATAATCCAATTCTTTCAGTTCTAAATTGGTCTAGTCGTGGGTTACCGAGTTTATCAAATGTGACTTTTAATGTGAAAGAAAAAGAAGTAGTAAGTATCTTTGGGGTACGTGGATGTGGTGCGGAAATAGTAGCTGAAGGACTTGTTGGGCTCCAAAAAGAGATTGAAGGAGAAATAATATTAAAAGGTGAAAAACACAGAATTTTTCGTACCCCTTTAGAGGCTAAAAAAGCCAACATTGCTTATGTACCAGCTGACCGAAAGAAGCAAGGATTGGTATTGAATTTGTCGATTAAAAAAAATGCAACGCTTCCAATCTTAAGACTATTAGCAAAGTTAGGGTTAATGAACTCTTTGGAAGAGCGTAAAACGGCTGAAAAATACACCTCACGTTTTAACACAAAATGCCAGAGTATTGAACAAAAGGTATCGGAGTTGAGTGGGGGGAATCAACAGAAAGTTCTTTTGGCAGGAAGGTTTGCGATGGATCCGAAAGTACTGGTTCTCCAAGAACCATCACGTGGTGTTGATATAGGGGCACGATTGGAAATTCATAAACAACTTAGGGAGTTTGCTTCTGAAGGTTCGGCAATTCTTGTTGTAACCTCTGATGTGGAAGAAGCAGTTAATATTAGTGATCGATTACTAGTTATGCGAGACGGTGCCTTGGTTGGAGAATTAAAAGGAGAAAAAATCTCACAAGATGAAGTTCTTCGGTTAGCCTCGGGAAATTCTTAGATAAATGGAGGAGTAATTAAATGAAATTAAAGGCTGATTCTGAATCTACTTTACCATCGACAGAGCCAATCAAAAGTAAGAGAAAGCAGTTAAACGATGTCGCATTACTATTTCTTTTTTATGTGATAATACTCATTTTCTTTACATCCATTACAGATTCTTTTTTTAGTTTTTCAAATACATTAAATATTCTAGATAGTATAGCAGTGCTTGGGATAGTAGCCATTGGTCAAGCATTTACCATCATTTCAGGAGGGTTCGATTTTTCAGTTGGTGGAGTAGTTCCTCTAGGGGCGGTCGTTTATGTAACCGTAATAAATGCAGGAGTTAACGTACCTTTAGCAATAATAATCGTCCTAGCCATAGGGGCGATGGTAGGTCTATTAAATGGGTTGTTGATAGGTAAGTTGAAGATCACTCCATTAATAGCGACACTTGGTACTTTTTCGATTACCGCCGGTTTGGCGAGCGTCATTACTGGTGGGTTGACAACCGCCTTAGAGAATCCAGATGCAGCCTTTCTTGCTGGCAGTTCAGTGGGTGGTATATCTTATTATGTATGGTTGTTAATATTACTAAGTGTATTGGGATTTATTACACTACATTATACTTTATTCGGTCGCACCCTTTATGCATTAGGAGGAAATAAAGAAGCTACTAGACTAGCAGGTATTTCAACAGATTTTATCACGTTCTTAGTTTACGTTATTAGTGGCACCTTGGCTGCGTTAGCAGGGATTGTTGTAGCGAGTCAATTAATGGCTGGCTCAGGGACGATGGGACTTGACACTAATTTATTATCCATTACTGCTGTTATTTTGGGAGGGGGTTCTTTAGCAGGAGGGACTGGAGGAATTATTGGAACTCTTGTTGGCGTACTCATTCTCGGTACACTTTCAAATGGTATGGCGTTAATCCAGGTCCAATCCTTTTACCAACAAATTGCAACTGGAGTCGTACTATTAATTGCTGTTATTTCAAGTCGTCTTCGCAATGACAACTCAGAGGAATAAGCAATTGAAGAGGTAAATACGTAATAAATTATTTGAAAAAGGGGCGAACCAGATGAATTTTTACAGTAAAAAGTTATTTGTCCTCACTCTCATTGTAATGATGGCATTAGTTACAGCATGTGGTGAAAACAGTAAACCAGCAAACTCGGTGGAAGTTTCAGAAAAATCCAAAAATGAAGATAATCATGCAGAAAAACAAACTGAACAAGAAGAATACTTTTTCACCTTTGCTAATGTCACGGAGTCAGGACCATTATTCGTTGAACTGGGTGAAGGGGTAAAAGAGGCTGCAGAAGTAGCTGGTATTAAATTGAAAACTTACGATAACAAATTTGATGGTCCTACGGCTCTACAAAACGCTAAATTAATGGTTCAAGAGAAACCAGACTTAATCATTGAATATAATGGTGTGGAAGGAGTAGGTAAATCACTTGAAGCTGTATTTGAAAGCGCGAACATTCCTACAATTGCGGTTAACATTCCGGTTCCTGGTAGTCCATTGTTTAATCTGAGCAATGAGGATATTGGAATTGATACTGGAAAGGTAGTTGCAGAGATAGCCAAGGAAAAAGGTTGGACAGCTGATAATACAACAGTACTCTTGGTACAAAGTTCAAAAGGTGGATGGGAAATAAACAACAGCGTCCGTTATTTCTATGTTACCGTTGCGGAGGAAATGGGGATGCAAGAAGTTAAACCTGAAGACATTACTCCGATGACCACAACTATTGGGGAACACTTAATACAAGTTGATTCAGAGGCAACATTAGAATCAAGCTATCAGGCAGTAAGGAACGTAATTCAGACGATTCCAGAAGACCGTAATATTCTTCTTTATTCCATAAATGATGATTCTTCTATAGGAGCATGGCGTGCTATTGAAGACGCCAACCGCACTGAGAAAACGTTGGTAGCGGGACTAGGTGGAAGCAAGCAAGGGTTAGATGAATTAAGAAATAATGAGAATTGGGTTGCTGAAGGAAGTTTCTTTATGGGTAACTGGGGACAGTATATCATGGCGATGGGCGTAGCTATACTGAACGGTGCCGAACCACCGGAAGTAACTCTCTCCCCTCAGGTAGT
Source organism: Halalkalibacter sp. HAAS-P014 (assembly GCF_056619965.1). Lineage (NCBI taxonomy): Bacteria > Bacillati > Bacillota > Bacilli > Caryophanales > Bacillaceae > Halalkalibacter > Halalkalibacter sp. HAAS-P014. The sequence continues at coordinate 237,615 of NZ_JBWQTV010000002.1, forward strand.
GCTCACGAAAGAAAACGTAGAAGAATACTATAATGGTGGATATGAACCAGTTGTTCTCCCAGAATTGCCAGAACAGAACCAATATTTGATTGAAACGGGTATTCTTCAAAAGTTTAATAATATAGATGGGTTGGAGTAATATTTAATACTTCAATAGTACTCATTCCAAAACTAGAATGAGTTCCTTACAGAGACTAAAGTAAAAGATTATTTTAAACACCTTCACGAGTAGAGCGAATGTCATGAAGATATTCGTGATTCCCTGAAGGTGTTTTTTGAAATAAGCCTTAAACTTTACTTACAATCCAAAGGGGATTACTATGCAAACAATTAAACCCAATATATTAAATAGAGGATTGTTTTTCCCTTTCGTATCGGCATCCCTCAAAGGAATTTCTCAAATATTGTTGATTGAAAATGCCCTTACCGGTTTACTAATCCTTGTTGCAATATCAATTACCTCTTTTTATTTAGGTATTATTGCTCTACTATCATCATTTATTGGCACTTTAGTTGCAAAACTTGGAGGAGGAGATGAAAAGAGTATAAAACAAGGCTTATTAGGATTCAATTCTGTGGTGACAGGAGTAGCGTTAGCAATATTCTTAACTGGACCTTATGTGTGGTTTGTTGCTTTAGTTGGATCAGCGATAGCTGCAATTTTTACAGCAGCCATGAATCACTTTATGAGGAAAACAGAAATGCCGACTCTTACTTTCCCCTTTATTATCCTGACATGGATTATATTGCTTTCTACTTACAATTTTAAAAATATTAACATAAATTCTAAATTGGTGCCTCAGGATTTAACAACTTGGGAAATAAGTATAGTAGGAGAAATCAAGTATATAGAAGCAATCATTCATGGGTTTGGACAAATAATTTTCCTAGATAACACAATATCTGGGGTTTTATTATTTATTGCTGTATTAATAACGGGAAGAAAATTTGGATTTTATACAGTCATTGGAAGTGTATCTGCTGTCATTATTGCATATGTTTTAGGGGCAGAGCACTCTTTAATTACAGCAGGTCTTTATGGGTATAATGCGATATTAACTATTATAGCCGTATCTGCTGTTTTTAATAGTAAACAAAACCGTTTTGCACTACATTCTGGTATAATCGCCGCTTGTTTAACAATACCTATAACAGCAAGCATTAGCATATTTCTTTTACCTTATGGATTACCTACTTTAACAATGCCTTTTGTTCTTTGTACATGGTTATTCTTAGCGGCGAGGAAGCTTTTACCAAATCTGTGAAACGGGAAGATTTGTAAGCCAGTATTATAACAATTGAATTTTTTATTCCTAAAGCGCATGACATATTGCCGTATATCACGATAATTAATCCGATTGGAGGGTCGGGGGTTTGTTCACAATAGGGAGAAAGGATGAAAATGTTGTACGATGTAAATCATGCTCATTTTAAAATATGCCTACACGATTTACAATTTATAATTGATATCACTAGTAAGAGGGGCTAGTCCCCTCTTAGCAACTAACTGGCTTATTAAGAATGAATGCCCCGAAAAAATAACATTATTAGGAATGTACGTTCTTTTATTAAGTTAAACTTACCAATATTAATTATTAGAGGTGGTAACTCATGTGTGGAAGGTTTACTTTGACAGCGACTAAAGAACAAATTGAAGAGCAGTTGCTAATAGAATTAACTGAATATAAACCAAGATTTAATATAGCCCCTAGTCAGCCTGTGCTAAGTATTATTTCAGATGGTGAAAAGAGACGGGCTGGTTACTTAAGGTGGGGACTTGTACCTGTTTGGGCAAAAGATTCTAAAATTGGTTTTAAGATGATAAATGCTCGTGGTGAAACCGTTGATGAAAAGCCAGCTTTTAAGCGATTACTTAAACGTCGCCGTTGTGTAATTGTTGCTGATGGTTTCTATGAATGGAAGCGCACTAAAGAAAACAAAAAGCCATATAGAATAACTGTAAATGATGGAATCTTTACATTTGCCGGATTATGGGATAGATGGAAGTCTGATGATGAGGATATTGTTTCTTGTACTATTCTTACAACAGAGCCTAATGAGCTTATGAAGGAAATTCATGATAGGATGCCAGTTATCTTGAGTAAACAGAATAGGAAAGTTTGGTTGGACCCTAGTGTGGAAGAAAACCAAATCTTAAACGACCTTATAAAGCCATATCCAGTCCATGACATGAGAGCATACGAGGTTTCAACATTGGTGAATAGTCCGAAGAATGAGACAGAAGAATGCATAAGGTCATTAGTAGAGTAAGCGCCTATTAACACTTTTGTTATCTTATTATATTGGATAAAGTTTTGAAAATAGATAAGGATTGCTACTAAATATTGAGATGTTAAACAATCGGAAAAGATTAAGATGTAACTCTGAATTACGTAGTAGACAAATACTGAGCAACAAATAATTTCATTTATGAAAGAATGTACATTGTTAAAGAAGTTTTATTTATAGGAAGTAGGTATCCAACAATCGGGCCATTTAACGGAAGAAGGGTCACAGAAATGATCAAACTTTTTTATGAAAAATGATTCAATTGAATGTATTAAAAGCGTGTTTTGATCAATCTTTTTTCAAAACACGCTCTTTCTTTTTGTTCATTTATCAAGGTTAATAGTATCAAAATCATCAAACTTTACTTTAAAGCAACAAATCATACGTAATATTTCCAAAATACATATTAAATTCCTTTAGAGCATGATAAGAATAATCTTTTATTTGGGAGGGGGATGGTGCAGCATAAAGAAATTACCACTTTTCATGTAGTGTTCCTGTTTATGATGTCAACAGGTTTAAATAATCACGTCATCATAATACCTTCCTTACTCGAAGTAGCAGGTTGGGATGCATGGGTTTCGATATACTTACCTTCGCACCGTATCTTATTTATATCGCTTTGATTTATTTCATCATTCGCAGGACGAAACAAGAAAATATATATGTGTGGATGAAATCGAACCACGGCAAACCGCTCGCTACTATTGTTATTGTATTAATAGCGCTGTACTTATTGGCTATAAGTATTACTACACTAAAAGACTTAACACTGTGGATAAGAGTTACTATTTACCAACTACCCTTGAGATTATTATTGCAATAAGTTTTCTAATTCTTTGTTTATTTATGGCTGCAACGACGATACGTACGATTGCTATCGTCAACGGAATATTACTACCGATTGTGATTGTCTTAGGATTTTTTGTCATGGCAGCGAATTTAAGTAAAAAAGATTATTCACTTCTGCTCCCTGTATTTGAAATAGGATTTGAACCAACTCTTCGTGGAATGATTTATGTGGGCTCTGGATTAGTTGAAGTCATTATCATTGTTTTTATCCCGTAAATGTGGGTGTTGTCCGTTTAGTGAAATTTCATCTGTCACTTGAATATCCAAGTGACAGATAAGGAAGTATAAGCATTAAGCTATAACATGGGGGGATTATATTGAGAAAATACAAGGTCATTCTAAGTATGCTATCGATAGTTTTGGTAATAATACTTGGTGCATGTGGACCCGTCGAAAATAGGAATGAAATAGAGGAAGGACCAACTTACTCATTTAATGTATCGTTGGTAACACCACCATCACATGGATGGACAGTTACGGCGGAAAAATTTAATGAAGAGCTTCAAGCTCGTTCAAATGGACGAATGAGTGCTCAAGTTTTCCCAAGTGAACAGCTTGGGTCTGAGGCCGATATGGTTCAACAAATGGAAACAGGTATGTTAGATTTTGGGTTCATCACAAATGCGTATTTGAGTACAAGGTCTGAATCTTTGAATGCTTGGTTTATGCCATTTCTATTTGAAGACTTAGAAGAAGCAAGTCAAGCTAGACAATCTGAAGAAGCACGACAAATGTTAGATGAGCTTGAAGTACAAGGACTAGTCGGATTAGATTTTAGTTTTGCTGGAGAAAGACATGTATTAATGAAAGACGGGATCATACAATCGCGAGAAGATTTGTCTGGTCAGAAGTTGCGTATAATTGGAAATCCAGTTATGCAGGAGTTTTGGACAGGCTTAGGAGTTAGTCCCACTCCAATGCCACTTGGGGAGGTATATTCGTCCTTACAAATGGGTGTGATTGATGGAATTGATATTGATTTAGATGCTCTTGTCTCTCTTAACTTACAAGAAATTGCCAACGATTTAACCTTAACGAAACATATGCAATTTCCTGCAGTCGTCGTCATGAGCCAAGAAGTATTTGAATCACTATCTACTGAGGACCAAGAAATTGTAAAAGAAGCGATGGAGGCTGCGGTAGACTGGGGAGTAGAAGATGCTATTCAACGAGAAGAAGGTAATCTAGAGTTTGTGAAACAAGAAGGATTAAATGTCGTTGAGGATTTTGATCATACAATTTTCACCGAAATTCAAGAACAAATCTACTCAAAGTACAGCAATAATGAGCTAATTCAAACGTTTATTGAAAACAATCAATAAAACGTATAGGGGGCATAGAAGTGACTTTAGGAAATATATTCGGAAAAATAAGTGATTACGTTTTCAAATTAGAAAAGACGCTAGTAATGATCTTGATTATTTCTATGTTTGTAGCACTTACAGCTGGTGTGTTTTTCCGTTATTACTTAAATAGTCCCTTATTTTGGAGTGACGAGTTTGCGATTTTCACTTTAGTTTGGTTGACCTTTTTAGGCGGAAGCATGAGTGTGAAACGGCAGCAAACAGCTGCCGTTACGATTTTAGTAGATAAATTAAGCGATAAACCTAGAAAGATAGTCGCGAATATTGGCTTTTTAATTGTCTTAATCTTTTGTTTACTTATCGTGTATTATTCATTTATATGGCTGAGTTCACCAAATATCGTATTACAGAAATCGGCTTCTATGCAACTTCCAATGATTTACCCTTATTTAAGCGTTCCTTTAGGCTTTTTCTTTATGAGTATACATTCGATTCATTTATTTTTACTAAGCTTAAAGGAGACTTTATAAAAAAGGAGGGGTTATTATGTTATTAGTATTACTTGTGTTTATCGTTTTATTATTAATACGAATACCGATAGCGATTGTTTTAGGAATAACGAGTGTTTCCTATATCATCATTAGTGGTAGTTTAGGACTTTTAAATACGGTTCCACAACGATTATATTCTGGCTTAGCAAGTTATGGATTGTTAGCGATTCCATTGTTCATGCTTGCTGGAGAATTAATGAATTCAGGGGGCATCACAAAACGCCTTGTTCGTTTTGCTAAAGTGTTATTTGGACATTACAGAGCAGGTTTAGCTTACGTAAATGTTGTCGCCAATATGTTTTTAGCATCTATTATCGGTTCTGCAACAGCCCAAATTGCGATGATGAGCAAAATCATGGTTCCTGCAATGGAAGAGGAAGGGTATAAGCGATCTTTTGGTGCTGCAACTACATCTGCAGCTGCATTACTAGGTCCGATTATTCCACCAAGTATGTTATTTATTATTTATGGTGTTCAATCTGGAACGTCGATAGGGACGATGTTTTTAGCTGGAATCGTGCCTGGTATTTTATTAGGACTTTCGTTTATCTTTCTTATTATGTACATAGGGTATCGTTATGAATTACCCCGTTCAGAGAAAGAACCATTGAAAAATGTATTAGAGGCCAGTTTTAAAATTATCCCAGCATTACTGGTCCCTGGAATCATTATCATAGGGATTATAAGTGGTGTGTTTACTCCGACTGAATCAGCAGCTATCGCCTGTTTGATCGCCGTAATTGTAGGATTCCTCTTATATAAGGATCTTAAAATTAAAAACATTCCTGAGATATTAGTAAATACAGCTATGACAACAGCTACTGTTACGTTGCTTATAGCCATGGCGAATATATTTGGTTGGGTGTTAACGTTTGAAGGCATCCCGCAAATGATAGCAAGAGGGATGATAGGGTTAACAGAAAGTCCTTTATTATTTTTATTGCTAACAAATCTTTTGTTACTTTTAGTGGGTACGGTGATCGATGGAATTGCCGCTTTAATTATTTTAGTTCCGATCTATCTGCCTTTAATAGCCACATATGGCATTGATCCAGTTCACTTTGGGATTATTATATGTATCAATTTAACGCTCGGGTTGCTTACTCCTCCGGTTGGAGCTGGTCTTTTTATAGCCTCTTCGATAGGGAAAGTTAAAATAGAAGAGTTAACAAAATCAATTTTTCCTTTTTTGATTGTTTCATTTGTCGTGTTACTAATCATTACGATTTGGCAAGACATCGTATTATGGATACCGAATATGGTCAGGTAAATTGAAACATTAAGAAAAGAGGGATTACCTCATTGATATGTGGCGATACAGTAAATAACAATATGACTAGGATAAAAATAGAATTGTGGGTCTTGAGAAAGATATACTGCATAAGAAAGTATTTGATACAAAGAGCCCCTCTTTTTTTAACTGACCCAGAGGCTGGGATCTTTTCACGTCAATCGCCTTTCGCACTCCATTTGTCATAAATGATGAATAATTTTAGAAGCTTTAAAAATAGTAGCTTTTCTGTTAAATAAAGAGCGAATAAAAAGCTTAAATCTAACAAAAGATTAAATTGAATTCAAGTCTAGGCCTTAAATCATAAAAAAATAGAATAAAAGGAGCAAACTAACTAATGAAATTAATTACATTTAAGCATGCAGGAATCTCCCGTGTTGGAGCAATTGTCAATGAAGAAGTAATCGATGTACATACTTCTTATAAAGCGCTACTTAAATCAGAAGGGAAAATTCGTGCTGAGCAAATTGCCGAAGCGTTTGTTCCAGCTGATATGACTGGTTTGCTACAAGGTGGATTAGAAAGCATGGAACTAGCTAAAAAGGCAATCGATTATGCAGTTACGAACAAAGAAGATAACGGTTATCGATTGGTTTATCCATATAATGAAGTGAAAGTAGAAGCACCAGTTCCAAAACCAGGAAAAATCTTTGCAGTAGGACATAACTACCGTGAGCATATTTTAGAGATGGGGCGTGAACTTCCTTCGAATCCAGTTCTGTTTGCTAAATTTGGAAACACGGTTATTGGGCCACAAGATGATATTCCATTCTACCCCGTTTCAGAACAACTAGATTATGAAGCAGAATTTGCATTTGTCATCGGTAAACGCGCGAAAAACGTTTCAGAAGAAGAGGCATTAGATTATGTTGCAGGTTATACAGTAGCAAATGACGTGACGTATCGCGACATTCAACGACGTACGCTTCAATGGTTACAAGGTAAAACAGTGGATGGCAGTTTACCAATGGGGCCATGGATGGTTACTTCAGATGAAATAAAAGATCCTCAAACGTTGGAAATGGTGTTAACAGTTAATGGAGAAGAACGTCAACGTACAAATACAGCTAATCAAGTATTCACAGTAAAACACTTAGTATCATTCTTATCTAGTCTTGCAACATTAGAGCCTGGTGATATCGTCATTACTGGAACCCCTGGTGGTGTCATTCAAGCAATGGAACCTCAAGTTTGGCTGAAAGATGGAGACGTGGTACGCGTGGAAATCGATCAAGTAGGCGTGTTAGAAAACACAGTACGTACGGTGAAAGGAGAGTAATAAGCATGACACAAAGCAATATTACGTCGGTTAACGAGTCGATTAATCGTATTATTGAAACAGTGAAAGGTTTGTCAGAAGAAACAATTCGATGGAATCCAACAGAAAATGAATGGTCGATCATGCAAATAATGGCACATATCGTTGAAGCACTACCTTATTGGGTAGAAGAAATTGAACAGCTTGTTGAAACGCCTGGGAAACAATGGGGAAGAAATCATTTACACGAGCCACGTTTGAAAGCGGTTAAACCTGAAACGGTAGACGCGATTAGTGTAGATGAAATAATACGATCACTTGAACAGGTGAAACAAACGGTTCAAGCAGGGATTGAAAACTTGACGCCTGAACAACTTGCGACAGAAGCAACAAGTGTTAATCCGAACTTTGGAACTAAACCACTTTCTTTTATTATTGATCATTTAATTGATCAACATGTTAACAAACATGAAGGCCAAATCCAGCGTAATTTGTCGAAATTAAGGAATTAAGGATAGAACGAAAGGTGGAATAAGCATGGCGGAGAAAAATGATTTTTTTAAAAGTAAAATTGTTCAAGACTTCACGAACGATATTAGGCAGTATAATCTTGGACCCCTTTGGGAAGCGATTCCAGCAATCATGCATAAGCAACCAGAGCCACATGCAGAGGCCTACCTTTGGAAATGGGACCTTCTTGAAAAGAAATTAGGTGAAGCGGCGCAAATTTTCACTCCAGAACGCGGTGGGGAGAGAAGAGCGATCTATCTTCAAAATCCAGGACTTGACTATCGCAAGCCATGGGGATGGGCTTCAACGAGTCAAACGCTCTATGCGGCTGTGCAGCTGCTTCAGCCAGGTGAAGAGGCTCCATCTCATCGTCATACTCAAAATGCGCTTCGTTTTATCACGCATGGCGAGGGTGCCTATTCGATTGTTCAAGGTGAACGCCTCTTTATGGAAGAAGGGGATTTCCTAATTACACCAAAAGATCTTTGGCATGGTCACGGTCATGTTGGGAAGGAGCCGATGATTTGGATGGATGTTCTTGATATTCCAACTGTTTACATGATGGGGGCTACTTTCTTTGAGCCTTATCCAGAAAAAATTGAACAACCTAGTGTACCAGATAACTATTCTGCACAACGTTATATGGGTGGGATGATGCGTCCCATTTCTGATCGTCATCCGAAAAAAGCACCGCTTGGTTCATATAAGTGGAATCGAACATTGGCAGCGATTGAAGGGCTAAGTCGTTTTGAGCCAGACACCTATGATGGATACGCAGTTGAGTTCATTAATCCTTCAACTGGTAAAACAGCGAATCCAACGATTGCAGCTTGGATGCAGAAGCTACCAAAAGGATTCCATTCTAAAGCACATCGCCATACACATTCGACTATTTACCAAGTGTATAAAGGGTCTGGTTATAGTGTGATTAATGGTCAACGTTTTGATTGGTCAAAAGGGGATTACTTTATTGTTCCAAATTGGGCATGGCATGAGCATGTGGCTGATGAAGATACGTTCTTCTTTTCTGTAAGTGACTTACCTATTATGGAACACTTTGATGTCGAGAGAGAAGAAGTGTATGAGCAAGGGAATGGTTATCAAGAAATAACAAGCGAATTTAAACCAGAGCTTGGTAACTGAAATAGAGATAGAACATTCTAAATGTGGAGGTACTTAAAATGACAAAAGCAGAAGATAGAATGATTATTGTCGGTGGAGGCATTGGAGGATTGGCAGCTGCTCTAGCAGCTGCAGAAGCTGGCCAAAAAACAACCGTACTGGAACAAGCGCCTGAATTCGGGGAAATTGGTGCGGGTATTCAAATGGGGCCAAATGCAATGGCTGTTTTAGACCGTTTTGGAGTAGGTGAGGAAATCTCAAAAATTGCAGTTTTTCCAAAACGACTTGTTTTAAAGGATACGTTTACAGGTGAAGAGTTATCTACATTAGATTTAGGGGAAGAATTTAAAGAAAAATATGATTTCCCATACATCGTTTTACACCGTTCAGATTTGCACTTTGCGCTTTTAAACGCATGTGAAAAGAATCCTTTAGTTAATCTTATCACTGACCAACACATTGAAAACATAGAACAAACAGCAGAGGGTGTTGTTGCGATAAAGGCTAGCGGAGAAAAGGTGGTTGGCAAAGCGTTAATTGGAGCAGATGGACTTTGGTCTAAGACTCGTGCTTATTTCTCTGATGATAAGGCAATTTGTTCGCAATATGTCGCTTATCGTGGTACGATTCCAATCTCTGAAATTAGCGATAATACCAATATGGATATGGATGACGTGATTATGTGGATTGGTCCAAATCATCATGTTGTCCAATATCCTGTCCGTCGTGGTGAGCTTTACAACCAAGTTGTTGTATTTAAAAGCTTAAATTATAAAGAAGATTCTGATGACTGGGGAACTCCAGAAGAAATGGATCAAGTATTTGAAGGAGCTCACCCTCTTGTTGAAAAGGCTCTATCCTTTATTGAACGTCAAATACGTTGGCCGATGTATGACAGGGAGCCAATCGATAATTGGACAAAAGGGAACATTTGTCTTCTTGGTGATGCTGCTCACCCTATGCTTCAATACTTGGCTCAAGGTGGTGGTCAAGCGTTGGAAGATGCATCCTATTTAGCTGATATGCTTAAGAAACATGGCCAAAACTATGAAGCAGCATTCAAAGCGTTCCAAGAAGAACGTATTCCACGTACGGCAAGAGTACAAAGAAATGCTCGTATTTGGGGAGAAATTATTCATGCGGAAGACCCAACTTCTATCCTGTTGCGTGATACGATTTTTAAACAACGAGATGCAAAAGACTTTAGTCAGGTGGACTGGATCTACGGACAGAAATACGGTCAAGGATCTAAGAAGTAACGAAGTGAAATACTATAATTAATACAAATCGTTAACACAACTATCATATTAATAGCCTGTCGCTAAAGATTTCTATTTTTTAGATTTGGCGCGGTTATGCGCTAAGTGTCTTCTTCAAACATCTAGTGCCAGACGAGAAGATTGTTTTAATGTATCAGCACACGTTTTCTCTTCAGCTACGGAGTTGGTTGGACAATATGTCGAGCATTTAATTGAAAAGACTCCTGAAGAGATTCAAGAGGAAGGGATTTTGCCGAGAGGAACGAAATATAGGCCTTCCGGTTCATGTTTATTTTGTGGTGAAATCAGGAACGTAGCCATAAATGGTTGCGTTCTTTTTGTTTTCCTGATAATCAGCTCTGATAAGCGTTTTTATGATTTTGTTTGGATTTAATGAGGCAAAACACTGTTATCACATAGCTAACTGTGGGAAATGGTCCCCCGCTTTTTTAAGCGTTAGTGGATTGGGGGACAGGTACTGTTTCAACGTACTGCTTCACACTACAAAGTTTCTACCGCTATAATATCTGAAATAAGTGGAGAGTTAATTGAAAAGAGACAATACAAGTCAGTAACCCCATTTTGTAGTTTGCAATTTTGAATGACGAAGCCTTCATACCCCTGATGAATAAGGCTGTTACGAAATTTTTCATTGGCTTCCTCCATATTTAAAAGGATAGCCTCATCTTTCCAGGTAAAGTTTCTTTTTCTGGCATGAATATATTCACAATATTTGTCACGATCATTCATAAACAATTCATACGAATCCACGGTATGAGAATCATATATTTTAAGGTTTGGTTCATCTAAAAATATTTTGTAAATAAAGCCAGTTACTCGCTTTTTAACTTGAATAACCTTAGGTGCTCCATCTTCCCAAAATTCTGTTTCTGACTTTTGATAAACCGTCTCCGTATCTATTGCATAGGGTTTAGCAGAATGAATATCAGATGTTAGCCAAAATCCAATTGTACCAATAACGTTATTGACATTTTGAACCTTTGCTTCACTAGTAAAATTTTCAATTTTAATCGTAGTACCAAAATACGCGATCATTTTCATACCTCCCATTTTTAGGTTGCCCAATTTTTAATATAGTTATAGCAGTTGGAGTAGCTATCGAAGCTTCTGTTCCGCAATCACAGGAATATTTTGTGAATAACTTAATTAACATTTATTTATAGGGATAATATGAAGGTAATATAAAGGGGGAATTTTGCGGATAGTCTTAAGCTTTTTTCTTCAAGTAAGGATAGCGATTCTTTAAGTCTGAGTAACGAGCGGGGGAATATATATGATGTGGATCTTGATATTACTTGTTGTTATAGGTATTGGTACAATAGTAGGGTATCTGAAAGAGCAATCAAATCAAAATAAAAGAATTATTGAACTACTTGAGGAGATGAACAATAAAGATAAATAATATTTAACTAATAGCGTTCCGCCAACTGAACGCTTTTTGAACAAGCATATGTAAAGGAAGGAGGGGGAACAATTGAAAAAATTTGCATCCATTTCAGTTGCTACGTGTGCTAACGAATTATGCTCAATAAAGTAGTAAGTGAAATGGAAAGTAAGTAACTACTTCGTATTCTTTTGACCATATTGTCATTTTTGCAAAGTTGAGTTGGAAGAGTAAATCTTTTTGGTACTCGATGCTAGAGCTCATGTTTCTATTACCCTGCTTTGTGATTGTTTTCTTATTAGGTGCTCTTTCTTTTAATGCTTAAGGATGCTTTTTCTCTTCGTTTAGTAAAACATCTGAGGCTTATATGGGAGTAGAAATATTGTCAGTTTCGTCATGATGAGACAAGGCTTGTTCTTTTTTATTACATACAAATTACCGACATTTCTAATGGAATTAGGTTTGTTTCAAAGAATAAAAGTGTTTTCCAAGAAAACGTAACCTAAGAATTTATGAAAGAAAATGAGTGGCAGTTTAAAGGACAAATGGGTGAAAAGGGTGGAAGGGAGATATGAAAAAAGGAATAGTTTTGTTTTTTACGGGATTAGTGATTCTAATGTTAGGTATATATTTATCTATTCATTGGGTTGCACTCGGAACCCTCCTAGGTATTGGTGGAGGGGTGATCATGGGGAGTAGTTCTTATTTTTTAGCTAAGACAAAGCAATAACAAAGTATTACCTGGAATACCTTTAGAAAGCGCTGATACAATTGTGGTAATAAATTAACAATTATCGATTGTTCAAAAAAATCAGTTGTTACTTGTGCAACAATCAGGTTAATTTTTTATGTTAATATGATTTAATATCATCTTTAGGAGACAGGAGGGTCTAAATATGGACTGGATAAAACAGATTACTCCAATACAAGGATTAATTTTGATAGGCACGATAGCATTTTTGATGGTATCAATCTTAATCGCTACCCAATCATACTTTAGTTATTTAGAAGTGACAGCAGCCTCTAATGGTTGTTTTGATATGGGTGGTCTTCCTATTATTGAAAAGTCGGGACTAAGAATGACTTACTTTCACTGTAACATGGAATAAGTTATTCAATTAAACGGATGTAAGAGCAAGGAATTGTTGATGGCAGCTCCCATTGTTTACTGAGTTATGGATACGAATGGCCGACACCTTCCGTCAAGAGGTGTGATCACAGAAACTTAGTTTAATAACAAAATAGATGACAAAACTCAAAAATGTGGCGCGTTTTTGAGTTTTTTATTTATCGTAAAAACTGACATGAATTAATTTGGGAAATTAATAAAGGAGTTTAGTTGACCTTCACGCGTACGTAAAGGTGTAGAGTTGTTAGTATTAGGAGGTGAACTAATGGAATACACCGTACAGAAACTGGCTCAACTGGCAGGCATCAGTACGAGAACACTTCGGTATTATGATGAAATCGAGATTCTTAAACCAGCACGAATAAACTCATCTGGATATCGTATTTATGGTCAGAAAGAAGTGGATCGATTACAGCAAATCTTGTTTTATAAAGAGTTAGGGATAAGTCTTGAAAGGATCAAGAAAATCATCACTTCCTCTTCATATGATGAAACCCAAGCCCTGAAGGAACATCGAGAACAACTTCTCATAAAAAGGAAGCAGTTAGAAGTGCTGATTGCCAATGTAGAAAAAACAATTGATTCAATGGAAGGGAGAATCATGATGACAGATAAAGAGAAATTTGAAGGGTTCAAGCAGCAATTGATTGATGACAACGAAGCGAAATACGGGAAAGAGATTCGTGAAAAATATGGTGATGATGTGGTGAACCGTTCTAATGAAAAAATTAAGAATATGAGAAAAGAAGAACATGACGAGGTTAGCCGTCTTGCCATTAAAGTTCAGGAGACTCTTGAAGAAGCTTTTAAAACGGGAGATCCATCAAGTGATATTGCACAAAATACGGTGGAGTTGCATAAGAAGTGGCTTATGTATTACTGGAGTGAGTACAACAAGGATGCTCATGTAGGTCTTGCCCAGGTGTATTTAGACGATGAACGATTTAAGAAGTATTATGAAAAGAAGTCAGGGATGACAGAATTTTTGAGAGATGCGATTTTGATTTATACAGGTAGGATGAGAAACGACTGATCTATATGTTCATTATAAATTTTCTATTGATTTTATAAAATCTGGCCTTCTTTAATCATCTTCATTTTGCATAGGGATTTGCTATATGTAGAAAGGTTGATCGTTCTGCCTTCTTCTTTTATGCTTATAAGAGGATTCGGATCACTTAACACTCCTTTTTCAGTTGAGAAATTAGGTTTATTTGGTCAGGTGATTTTTTAGGCAATAAGATCAGAAAGATACATTCCGTTTACTCATAATCACAGGTAGATGACTGTGATTTTTATTTTTATTTCGAGAATAATGGGTTGACGAATGATGGAAAAATTATGCTTAGAGCTACCGTTAATAGAAATGTCGTAGTAGATATCGATAAATTATCAGTAGTCTCCTAGTAAATACGGTGAAATTTTTTCACAGAGGGGCAAGAACTTTTTTGCTCAATATCTTTCATCCTGCAGAAGTGTGCTCCGTTAGTCGGATTCCATTGATAATTGTTATTCTCTATTTAAAAAGGAGGTCATTACAATGGATTCGCTGAAAAATATACATTGAGCCACAAACTATATTGACAGGAACTTACGTTGAAGAAGTGAATACGGAAAGAACAGCAGGTCAATTGCTTCACAGTGCACCGATACTTGTGAAGCAATTATTTATATAATCAGACGGTTCTATTTCGCATTAAAATCAACGATACCGCTCTTCCTTAAATGGATTCGCCGTCATAGAATAGCCCAACTCCTCCCAAAATCCAGCTTCATCTTCCTTCATGAATTGAATTCCAGTAGCCCATTTCGATCCCTTCCATAGATAAAAGGAGGCAGGGGGGATAAACCTTAATGGATAACCGTGCTTTGGTGTTATATCGGTCCATTGTTCCTGATTTACATCCTTATAGCGATACACGAACAATGCATCATTTCCCATTAAATCCTTCAACGGTAAATTTGCTGAGTAACCAAAGGGGTCCTCATTATAGTAACCGAATATTTTCACATAATGGACATCTGGACGAAGCCTTACTTTGTTTACTAACTCTCGCAACGTAATCCCTTCAAACGCCATTCCGAATTTGGACCATGTCGTTACACAGTGCATGTCAATCGTAGAAATCGTTTTTGGTAAATCCATCACTTCAGAGTAAGTGAATGTTTTCTCTTCTTCTACTTCGCCAAACAGTTTAAATCTCCATGTTTCTTCGTTAAACTCATACACGTCCCCTTGGTGTAAAACAGGCCATTTCTCTGTTTTGAATTGTCCTGGAGGTAATTTTGCCATGGTTTTTTCCTTCCTATGTAAAAAGATGTTGTGTGCTTACCCTAGTAAAAATAATAGTAGTTTTGGGATTTTTTCGCAACTAACTGAAATGCTATTAGTGTGGTAGATAATAAGAAAGGGTACTGAATCAAACCAACAGTATCAATTCAGCAGTCTAAATCGAGCAACGAATGATGTTTTCCAAAAAGTAGTGCACGAACTTACGCCTTCTACAACTAAGTCATTTCAATTTAAATCATCTCTTCTTCCTGTTATGATAAAAACATATTAATATGTAATACCTTTATATAGGGTCGCTTAATATTATACTAGTCAAACATATCAAAGCTTATTCCAACTAGTAAATGAAAAAGAAAGAAGTGGTTATTCCATGCCAATAAATAGACCAACAAAATCTCTCAACGAAATAAACTTTTCCGTCCTTGACCTTGCATCAATCGTGCAAGGAGGGACGCCAAGAGAGTCCTTTCAACATTCGATAGAGTTAGCACAGTTAACAGAAAAACTAGGCTATAAACGGTACTGGTTAGCGGAGCATCATAATATGCCAGGCATAGCAAGCTCTGCAACATCCGTAGTCATCGGGCATGTAGCGGCACATACTTCAACTATTCGTGTAGGATCCGGTGGTATCATGCTTCCCAACCATTCGCCACTGGTTATCGCCGAGCAATTTGGAACCCTCGAAGCGATGTTTCCAGGCCGAATTGATTTAGGGTTAGGGCGTGCTCCGGGAACGGACCAACGAACAGCCCATGCCCTTCGTGGGGCAAACTACACTAATGGCGATGATTTCCCAGAACAATTAGAGCAACTGCAAGCCTATTTTCAAGGTTCGGCAGTGGTACGAGCAATCCCAGGAGAAGGAGCAAATATCCCTATTTGGTTGTTAGGTTCTAGTGGGTTTAGTGCCCGATTATCGGCACAGCTCGGGATGCCGTTTGCTTTCGCCAGTCATTTTTCACCTGAAAACACAATACCAGCCCTGGAATTGTATTACGAGAACTTCCAACCGTCGGAGGATTATAAAGAGCCTTACGCAATGGTAGCCGTAAACGTCATAGCAGCAGATACAGATGATGAAGCAGAATTACTTGCCACTTCCATCAAACAAAGTTTTCTAAGCATGATGAGGAATTCACCATCACAGTTACAACCACCAATAAAGAATTTGGATGAGCTCATGAGCTCTTATGAAAAGGCAGTTTTAGAAAAACAATTAGGCTCTACGATCATCGGAAGTCCTTCCAACGTTAAGAAAAAGCTGCAATCCTTCCTAGATGAGACGAAAGCAGATGAGATAATGGTGAGCTCAATGGTTTATGACCACAACGCTCGACTCTACTCCCACCAAATCGTGGCAGAAATAATTGGGTTATAGGAAATGGACATTAAAAAAGTGAAATAACTATTTTTTTGCGCAGTGTACGGCTATTGCTGAAAAATACCTATCTAAGAGACGATCACGTTCAAAGTGATCGTCTTTTTCGTGTACTGAAAAAAGAGAACAGATTTGAGAAATCACCTTCTCAAATTTTCAGTTTGATAAAAAGTGTTTAAGCATGGTATAAGTGTAAAAGAAGCATGGACATTTTGCTTTTTTATTTTGGGATAAGGGCTTGGCCTGCTATCCCATAATGAGAGGATTTGAATTTAATATGATAGAAGAAAATTTTTGGCGTGATTTACCACGACCTTTTTTTATACTGGCACCGATGGAAGATGTGACGGATGTTGTTTTTCGCCATGTAGTGAGCGAGGCAGCCAGACCTGATGTGTTCTTTACAGAGTTTACAAACAGTGAGAGTTATTGTCATCCAGATGGGAAGCAGAGTGTGCGTGGACGTTTGGCTTTTACAGAGGATGAACAACCAATTGTAGCGCATATTTGGGGGGATAAGCCTGAAAACTTTCGGCAAATGAGTATTGGTATGGCGAAACTTGGATTTAAAGGTGTGGATATCAATATGGGATGTCCTGTACCTAATGTGACACAAAACGGGAAGGGAAGTGGCCTTATCCGTCGTCCGGAAGTTGCAGCAGATTTAATACAAGCAGCAAAAGCAGGAGGATTGCCCGTAAGTGTAAAGACAAGGCTTGGTTTCACGGATGTAGACGAGTGGCGAGGCTGGCTTACCCATATTTTTGAACAGGACATTGTAAATCTTTCCATCCATCTGCGTACAAGGAATGAAATGAGCAAGGCGGATGCACATTGGGAGCTGATTCCGGAGATTAAAAAACTTCGTGACCAGGTGGCACCAGATACACTTTTGACGATCAATGGGGATATTCCTGACCGTCAAACTGGGTTGAAGCTTGCCGATCAATATGGCGTTGATGGGGTTATGATCGGCCGGGGTATTTTCACTAACCCATTTGCCTTTGAAAAAGAACCGCAAGATCATAGCAGTAAGGAATTACTTGATCTTTTACGATTGCATTTAGATCTCCATGATCAATATTCAGATTTAGAGCTACGTCCGTTCAAGGCTCTTCATCGTTTTTTTAAGATATATGTAAAGGGATTTCGAGGAGCGAGTGGATTAAGAAATCAATTAATGAACACAGAGTCAACAGATGATGTGCGTGAACTGCTTGATCGCTTTGCGTCACAGAACCTTGCTGAAATGGAATAGCAGTAGACGATTTGGTTTAGGGGACCTTAAAAATATGAACCGCCTTATCCGTATGATTGATGCTGGTAAGTTAGACTTAATGCCATTAATTACACACCGTATGAGCTTGAGCGATATTGAAAAAGGTTACGAAATCTTCGAAAACCGATCAAAACCAGTTATAAAAATTGCGGTGACTCCCTGATATATAATATTGTTAAAAAATAACCCCAATTTCTCTATTAGTTTAATTGAAGTTGGGGTTATTAGTGTTTGAATTCCAAAAAGCAAGGTTTTGGTTGAATAAGATATTAGGTTAGAATGTTCAAACTATATGTGGAAACACCTTTCTCATTGTACCAATTAAAAGAGTAAAGACTTAATCAACAACAATATAGGCAATCATCGGGCCTTCCTGATCGTAATGTACATGGGATGTACAAATCAACCGATAAACACCTTCCTCAGAAAAGTGGAGATCTATAACTGTTTCTTCTCCTTTTTTAACGGTTTCCTTAACATCTGTTCCTTCAATAATAAATGGGTGCTCTTTTCCTTTAACTCCATATATTCTTAATTTTACATGTTGGTCTTTTGGAACAACAACGGTTCCTGGATCCCAACGGTACGATTCAATCTCTTTCCCGTCTTCAGTTGTTGTTTTGATTTCATTGGTAACCATGTGCACCTCGAAAACTTCTTTCGCTGATGATACAGTTGGTGTCTCTGTGGTAACTGTTGAAGTGAAAAAATACCAACCACAACTAACAAGTGCTAATGTAATGGCAAGAAAAAACCATTTTTTCCTTATGACGATAAGCATGCTACAGTCCTCCTTTATTTAAGTAATTACATAACTATATGCGTAAGAGGAGGGGGAACTTGTCTATTTTTCTATATTAATTAAAAAATAATAATAATAAAGAGGATCAAAACGCATAGTTGCGCAGAATTAAAAAGCGTGCTATACTACAAATACAACATCTGAAATAACGTTCAGGTAATCGCTGCATCTTTTGATGTAGAGGAAAGTCCATGCTCGCACGATCTGAAATGATCGTAGTGTCCGTGCCTAGCCAATCAATAAGCTAGGGCAATCTGGTTTGAACTGGATTGACGGCGAGGAAAAGAACCTAAGGCATTGAGTGCTATGGTCGAGTACCTCTGAAAGTGCCACAGTGACGAAGCTCTTTTGGAAACGAAAGAGATGGAACGCGGTAAACCCCACGAGCGAGAAACCCAAATTTGGTAGGGGAACTATCTTGAAGGAATTTCAACGGATAGATAGACAGACAGGAATTTCTGTTTGTAGATAGATGATTACCACCGGAGTACGAGGATAAATCCGTTTGAAGTACTAAGGTACAAAACATGGCTTATCGAACGTTATGGAAACAGACTGTTGTACTTATTCCAATCATTTCAAGCTACATTGTTCGCACCTGGTGTTGAAGGAGGGAGTCTGTGAATGATCGGACGATGAACTTCATTAAAACAGCATTAATAGGAACGGCATTGTGGCAATATAACTGAAAAAAGTCTAGCAGATATAAACTACACCTCCAATTGTAAGACACGAACTAACATTTGGAGGTGTAGATTTTTTAGTATTAGTTAAATCCTAACTTTGGACTAAAAAATAATAATTAATCTTCTATAGTATTGACAAATGATGAGCTTGTATGATATTAAAATATTGTGTTAGCACTTAACTTCAGAGAGTGCTAAATCACTCTAACAATTACTACATCCAGTTATACTTAGGTTCAGAAAATTCATGTTCCAATTTAATTTTACAAGGAGAGAGAGTTTATATGACAAAAACACAATTTAAGGCTGAGTCGAAAAGATTATTAGAAATGATGATTAATTCTATTTATACACATCGGGAGATCTTTCTTAGAGAGCTAATTTCTAATGCTAGTGATGCAATTGACAAAATTTATTACAGAGCACTAACAGATGAGAATGTAAATTTTGATCAAGACAATTATTACATAAAATTGAGTGCTAACAAAGAAACAAGAACACTTAAAATTTCAGATACTGGAATTGGAATGACAAAAGAAGAGCTTGAGAAAAACCTTGGAACTATAGCAAAAAGTGGCTCTTTGGCATTTAAAAAAGAAAATGAATTAAAAGATGGTCACGATATTATCGGACAATTTGGTGTTGGATTTTATGCAGCATTTATGGTAGCTGATACAGTTACTGTAATAAGTAAGGCTCTAGGGAGTGACAAAGCTTATAAATGGGAATCAGAAGGTGCAGACGGCTATACGATAATACCTTCCGAAAAGGATACAGTTGGAACAGACATTATTTTAAATATAAAAGAAAATACTGAAGACGAAAATTATGATGAGTATTTAGAGGATTACCGAATAAAGGCTATTGTTAAAAAGTACTCAGATTTCATTCGTTATCCAATCAAAATGGATGTTGATAGTAGCAATAGTCAATCTGATGAAGCTAAAAATACAGATGAAAAAGAAGAACAGATTGTCAATAGTATGGTTCCTATTTGGAGAAAGAATAAAAATGAGCTAACTGATGAAGATTATGACAATTTTTATGTAGAAAAGCGTTATGGTTTCGATAAACCTCTAAAGCATATCCACATTAAGGTTGATGGAGCAGTTAGATACAATGCCATTCTTTATTTCCCTGATAACATCCCTTATGATTATTATTCAAAAGAATTCGAAAAGGGATTAGAGCTTTATTCTAACGGTGTTTTAATAATGGAGAAGTGTTCTGACTTACTTCCAGATTACTTTAGTTTTGTTAAGGGTATGGTAGATTCCGAAGATTTATCTTTGAACATTTCAAGAGAGTTGCTGCAACATGACCGACAATTAAAAGTCATTGCAAAAAATATCAAGAAAAAGATAAAAAGCCAGTTACAAAGCTTGTTAAAAGATGAACGAGATAAGTATGAGCTATTTTATAAATCGTTTGGCAGACAGCTTAAATACGGAGTTTATAGTGACTTTGGAAGTAATAAAGAAGAATTGCAAGACTTACTATTATTTTACTCGTCATCAGAAAAGAAGTTAGTAACATTAGTTGAGTATATTTCTAGAATGTCTGATGATCAAAAATACATCTATTATGCTTCTGGAGAAAGCTATGAGCGAATTGAAAAAATGCCTCAAACAGAGCTGGTTGCTGAAAAAGGGTTTGAAATTTTATATTTCACCGAGGATATTGATGAATTTGCTATTAAGATGTTAACTTCCTATAAAGAAAAGGAATTTAAGTCTGTATCAAGTGGCGATTTAGGTATTGAAGAAGAAGAAAGTGAAGATAGTACTTCAAATGAAAAAGAGTATAAAGAGTTATTTGAACATATGAAACAAACATTAGCAGGGAAAGTAAAGGATGTCAGAGTATCAAAAAGACTTAAAACTCACCCTGTTTGTTTAGCAAGTGATGGTGAAGTAACAATTGAAATGGAGAAAATACTTCAATCAATGCCTGATAACCAAAACATAAAAGCTGATAAGATCTTAGAAATTAATATTAATCACGAAGTATTTAACTCATTAAAAAATGCGTTTGAACAAGATAAAGATAAGTTAAATCTATATACTGAACTTCTATATAACCAGGCATTACTAATTGAAGGGTTACCAGTAAACGACCCTGTGGAATTTACTAATAATATTTGTAAAGTAATGGTATGATTAATAAAAAACACTATGCCACCCTCACTTTATACAGTAGGGGTGGCATAGTGTTTTCAACAAAAGTAGGTATCTATTCCTTATAATTGAGTATGAAAACCCGATCAGAAAGAAGAAGATAACCCTATAACAGCGATAATAAACAGAAAGGAAATGCACCTCTTTGGAAAGACTAACATATATCCCTACAAAATGATTCCAAGCAAGGAGGACAAACATGCCTAAAAAAACGACTCCAACTGAAGAGGAAAATGAGAAGACAAATAACTCGAAGGTGAAATCGGAAGACGAAGTTGCTAAGCTTAATCGATTATTGGCTGCTGTTCTAAATTATTTATCAGATGACGAAGTTGAAGAAATCGATATCGAATACCTTTTAACAAATACAGAAGGGCTGCGAGAGTGGTGGGAACAATACCGAGAAAGTAATAGAAAAGAATTAGAAGAAGAAATAAAAAAATCATTAAGTGACCTGTCTTTAAAGGAACTTGAAAGTATCCATGAAAAAATTAAAGTAAAGGACGAATGATATCCAAATCAGGTTTCTAATTAAAATTCTGACCCTGAAATAAGATGTAAGCAAATTTTTAAATTCTAAATATATAATAAGAGGGTCAGATCTTTTTTACCTGAAACTTAGATTAACAGCATGCTCCTACTATTGTTAAGTCTATGAAATTGGTTGTTGTAATGATATTTTAAAAGCACACTGAATATCTATTACTGTGTGATAAAAACAATTGGCAGGTGGTTAAATGACTAATAAATACTGTCCTATATGCAATAATGAAAATAATTGCTCTGGCCGTAGCTGTTGGTGCACAGAAGAAACGTTTCCGAGTGAAATATTCGAATTGGTGCCAGAGCATGAATTAAGGAAATCATGTATTTGTAAAAACTGTCTTGATACCTTTAAAAAAACAAATTAAAGGTAGTGCTACGTGTTTTGATAGTTTTAAAAAAAATAGTAAGTGATCGATTGACAGATTAGTGATTACTTGAAGCTCTGATAACTTATCACCTATAATAGAACTAATCAAAGCAAATGGAGGTACATGATGGCAAAAGATAGTTCATTCGATATTGTTTCTAAAATTGATCTTTCCGAAGTGACAAACGCCGTTACGATGGCGACGAAAGAAATTCAAAATCGTTATGATTTTAAAGGCAGTAAAAGTAGCATTGCATTTGAAAACGAAGAACTTGTATTAGTATCTGATGATGAGTTTAAATTGGAACAATTAAAAGATGTTTTAATAAGTAAATTAATTAAACGTGAAGTCTCAATTAAAAATTTAGACTACGGCAAAATTGAAGGCGCTTCAGGTGGGACAGTCCGTCAAAGAGCCAAGTTAATTCAAGGCATCGATAAGGAACAAGCGAAAAAAATTAATACGATTATTAAAAACAGTGGTGTAAAGGTAAAAAGTCAAATTCAGGATGATCAAATTAGAGTTACTGGTAAAAAACGCGACGACTTACAAGCGATTATTGCAGCAATAAGAGAAGCTGATTTAACGATTGATGTGCAATTCATTAATTACCGTTAAACAATTATCAACATGAAACTACATACCTTAAAAAAAGCAGAAACTAAGTGTTCTGCTTTTTTTGTTGTTTCTGTAGTTTGGAATTAGGTTCTAAGAGCTAAATATTTAACATGAAAACACACATACTAAAACTAAGAATAATTTGCTGGAATGGAGAATTGAATATGAAAATTTTCACATTATTGATCACATTCATTGCTATCAGCTGCTCACTATTATTTACAGAATTAGATGTTAATGCACAAGATAACCCTGATAAGGAAATTGAAGAGTTTATGGATGATAATAATTATATTTCGGCTAAAAAGGCGATTAAACTTTTTGAACAACAACAGGGAAGAAAAGTGAATCTGCCAACGAAACTTCCTTTTAAACCAACACATCGATTTGGACAAATTACGAATGAAGGGGATTTAAAGTTACGTTATATTAGACTCTTCAATAAACCACATCAAGAATTTGTATTTTCAGTTATGCACCCAGAGAATAAAATTGAGACACACATTAAATCAGATGATAAAGTAGTAACACTTAAAGATGGTACAAAAGCTTACTTCCAGGAAAATGACCACTTTCATTCATTAATTTTTAAAAAGAATGGTTGGGGTTACTTGATTGGAGGAAGTACAAGACAATCTGTGAACTATAATTTAGCAGGATTAATGGAAATAGCAAATTCAATTTAATAAAAAAGCCACCTAGAAAAAATACTAGGCAGCTATTGTTTCTATTATAAACCAACTTCCACTAATGTAGGGCTCTCAACTAGTCTTTTTGCTAATATTTGGTAGACGGCTTCTAATGATGGGTCCTCTTCAATTAATACTTTTGGTTCTCCATTCTCATTCGGTGAGACTAGAGGGATTGATGCCAATAGTTCTGTGTCTAAATTCTTTGCAAGTGTCTTGCCTCCACCTTGTCCAAATAAATAGTATTGTTCATCAGAATCTGGTGGAGAAAAGTAAGACATATTCTCAATCACACCTAAAATAGTATGCTTAGTCTGTTTAGCCATACGCCCAGCTCGTTCAGCTACATGAACTGCATTAGGGTGAGGGGTTGTTACAATGATTTCTTGACACACCGGCAATTTTTGATGCAAGTCCAGGGCGATGTCACCGGTACCAGGGGGCAAATCTAGAATCACGTAATCTTGTTTGCCCCAAATTACATCATCAAAAAAATGGTCAATCATCTTGCCAAGCATGGGCCCACGCCAAACGACTGGATCGTTTCCTTTTAATAAGAACCCCATCGACATAACCGTAATATCTCCGTGTCCAATTGGAATCATTTTGTTATTCATTGTTCTAGGCTTTGAAGTGATATTTAAAATCTTTGGAATACTATAGCCATAAATATCTAAATCAATGAGAGCCACTCTTTTATTTAATTTCGCTAAAGATAATGCAAGATTGACGGCGACAGTTGATTTACCAACCCCACCTTTTCCACTTGTAATCGAGATCACATTTCCGTTTATCAAATTACTCACTCCTTTAAGAATAGATTAACGAATTAAACAAATAAAAACTGTGATCTCCATCACTCTGTTTCTAATAGGAATAATAATTTAGTTATGAAGTAAAAAATAAAAACGAGGATGTCTCAAAAGGTTGTTTTTTACCTTTTGAGACATCCTCGTTGAGATATCCCTCTACATTCTACATATTTCAAGGGGGCAATTTTCACAATGACAAATATCCTTTAACGCATCTAAGTCGTGTATAAGAAGGTAACCTTTGTCTTGACCTATAATCCCTTTTGAACGTAAGTCAGAAAGCATACGGTTAACGCTTTCTCTGGTAGCGCCAATATATTCACCAATTTGCCCGTTTTTAACCTTTTTAGTAATTCGAATATCGTTATTATATGTTTCACCATACGAATTAGCCATCCGAATTAGTGTAGAACATAGAGCACCTAGCTTGCCATGGAAAGTAAGGTCACGAAGTTTTGATTGTGTGATTTGGTTTAAAAGTGATGTCCATTTTAAAAATTCTACAGCAATTTCACCATGTTGCCAAAGAAGAATTTCTAAGTCTTTTTGTTGAATAAAACCAATCACACAATCTGTTACTGCGTGTGCATTGTAACTATAATTAATAGACATAAAACTACTTAACTCACCGAATAAATCACCTTCATCAAACATATTCAAAATATATTCTTTTCCATCAGAAGATGTTTTTGTTAATTTAACATTTCCTTTTTTTATATAGAAAAGTTTATCTGCAGTATCGCCTTCCCAAAATAGGAAAGTATCTGCTTTAACTTCTTGTTCATACATAATTTCTCTCAGTGCAGTCAATGTTTTTTCTGATAAATGATATGTGTTTTGATTAATGCTCCGTTCTAACGTTAGTTCTGTCATGAAAACTCCTCCTAACAACCAATTAACTACATTATATATAAAAGGCACAAAGAAAAATGTGATAAAAATCACACCATGAGTATTTGTGAATTTTGTTCATAAATTCTAGCTGTGACACTTTTAACAGTTATTATCTCGGTTTACTTTTATAGTTGTAAGTAAAGGGGGGTGAAACCTATGCAGTTGACTGGAGTAATTTTAGATAGTGAAACTCATAAGTTGGAGGGCGATCAATTAACGAGCTTTGTTAAAATTGGTGAGAAAACTTTAATCGAGAAACAAGTCATGGAGATGAAAAAGATTTGCAACGAAGTCATCCTTGTAACAAATAATCCGTACGATTATTTGCCCCTGCTCGGTAATTCAATTCGTATGATTACCGATTATTATAAAGGGGCTGGATCGCTAAGTGGCTTACATGCAGCTTTCTCATTAGCTAAAAATGAGGCATTATGGATTGTTACATCGGACATGCCATATCTTTGTGCTGATGTGGTTTCTTATATGGTGGAATTGAAAAGGGAAACAGGTGTGCAAGCCATCGCACCAGAGTGGAATGGGAGTTTGCATTTATATCATGGTTTATATGATCGTTCCTGTATAGAGGCGACTAGAGAGTTAGTAGAAAAAGAAGAATTTGGTTTAATGAAGATATTAGAAAAAGTCACATTTAAAGTATTAAACGTAGATACGTTAGAAAAAGGAGACAAATTAAAACCTTTTCCATTTCGGGTTGTAAGCAATTTGGATTATCAAAAAGTCATGCAACTTGATAAAGAACAACTCAATTAAAAATATGTCGATATAACGAGAGACCTGCTTATTTTAAAAGGGTATCTCGTTTTTTATTATAGAATTGTCTAGATATTGAACGATCAAGTAGTTTTTTCTAAGTGTGATAAACATCATAGTTTACTATACTGAAAAAATCTAGAATGGCACTATAAAACAAAAAGTTGTCATAAGGAGTAAAAAAATGAGCCAGTTACAAAAATCATTTTATTCAAAAGCAAGTATGTATTCATTCCTCGTCGTCATGGTATTAATCTTTCTAATGTGGATCGGCACTGGACAGTTTTCTCATGTTGATATCATGTTGTTCGGTTATTTGATTTCTTCTTTTGTTTTTGCAATTGGAATGACGATTCGTATAAGTGCATGGGCAATAAGACCAGCAACGCATCAAGTAATAAAGAGAAGTTTTAGTAATATAAAGAATAAAAAAAGAGTGAAACGGAATTGGAAAGCAATTATCAAGACATTTGTTGATAATATTCTACTTCAAAAATTCATCTTCAAACGTGGAATCTATCGAGGAATTATGCATTGGCTCATTGCTTGGGGCTGTATCGGATCATTTGCAATTACATTTGGGCTAACATTCGGTTGGGTGCATTTTAAATTGATAGATCCCGAAACATACCAAATTGTCGTGATGGGAATTCCGACTATAGCGATGGCTGCAAATGGGTTATTGGCGAAGTTAGTGTATGAAGGGTTAAATATTACTGCCCTTATGGTGTTAGGTGGAGTTACGATGGCTTTAATTAGACGATCAAAAAATCAAGATGTCAAAGTGACTCAACGTGTAGAGTTTGATTTGCTACCGTTATATATTCTTCTTTGGGTTACTGTATCAGGATTGTTCTTAACTATTTCTTACAAATTTTTAGGTGGCTGGATGCACTCATATTTGGCTCTAATTCATCAAATTACAGTTGTCATTTTCTTAGTGTATTTTCCATTTGGAAAACTGTTTCACCTTCCAGTAAGGCCACTTGCGACAGCTGTCCCGATGAATTACCAAGAAGAAATAGGGATTGATACAAGAGAATGCAAGTCTTGTAACACTCCATATAGCAATGATGATCAAATATCAGATGTAAAAGATATTCTTGCAGTTCAGAACTTTGATCTCAAGTTAGAAGATGGCTCTTATCTAGCAGACTACTGTCCAAGTTGCCGAAGAAGAATTCGTGTTATGAAACAGCTAAATCTTGAGTCACATTTACCTTCACCAAGTGGACCGATCCGAACAAATAACGGTATTCATATCCCGGGATTCGGACAAAAAAGAGAAGATTCTTATTATAAGAAAACGGGGGACGAATAAATGAGTGAGTACTTAGTAAAAGACGGTGTAAAAAACCTACAGCATAAAGGGGAAAAGTTGGTCACAACACACTGTAGTTATTGTGGAATGCAGTGTGGGATGCATATACGAGTTCAAGAAAGTACGGGGAAAATTGTTGGAGTGGAGCCGAGATATGATTGGCCAGTAACACGTGGAAAGCTTTGTCCGAAAGGGGTAACAGCGTATCAACAAATTGATCACAAAGAACGTATTAAACAGCCCCTAATCAAGAAAAATGGAAAGTTCGTAGAAAGCAGCTGGGAAGAAGCTTTGTCATTAATCGCTTCAAAATTTACAGAATTACAAACTCAATATGGAAAAGATTCTGTTTCAGTTTTTGGTGGCGTGTCAATGACGAACGAAAAGTGTTATTTAGTTGGTAAGTATGCTCGCGTAGCTATAGGAACTCGTTTTATCGATTATAATGGTCGCTTTTGTATGAGTTCTGCTGCTGGGGGATTTATGAAAACACTAGGTATCGATCGTGGTTCGACATTGCCATGGACTGAGCTAGAACATACAGACTGCTTTTTAATTGCAGGATCTAACACAGCAGAATGTCACCCGACTAGCATCCAATGGTTCTGGAAAGCGCGAGATAAGGGAGCAAAAATGATTGTTATTGATCCCCGAGAAACACCGACAGCTCGACTGGCTGATATACATCTTGATTTAAAAGCCGGTACAGATTCGGCTCTTGCTAATGGTTTACTGCACTTGATTATCGAAGAAGGGTATGTAGACGAAGAGTATGTAGAAAAACGTTGTAATAACTATGAAGATTTAAAGAAATCTGTAGAGGTTTTCACACCGGAATATACTTCAGAACTAACAGGAATTGCCGTTGAGAAAATTGTGAAAGCAGCTCATATCTTTGGACGTTCACCTAAATCTGTCGTAATGTTTGCCCGTGGTGCTGAACAACAATCAAAAGGCGTCGATAATGTAACTCTTTATACATCATTAGCTTTACTTCGTGGACAAATTGGAAAATTTGCATCAGGAGTGGCTACCTTTACTGGTCAAGGGAATGGACAGGGTGGTCGTGAACACGGACAAAAATCTGATCTTCTTCCAGGTTATCGTAAGCTCACCGATCCTGAAGCAGTCAAATATATTTCAAAGGTTTGGGGGATTAAACCTGAGGAAATGCCTAAGCCTGGTGTTTCGGCTTATGAAATGTTTGACGAAATACAAAAAGGCACGATACGAGCAATGCATGTCGTCTGTAGTAATCCTGCTGTTTCTGCGCCGAATGTTGAATATGTATGGGACAGCTTAAAAAAACTTGACTTTCTAGTTGTAAATGACTTATTCCTTTCTGAGACTGCAGAATTTGCAGACGTTGTTTTGCCTGCAACATCATGGGCGGAAGATGAAGGAACGACAACGAATCTTGAAGGAAGAGTTATTAGGATTCGTAAAGTGGTCGACCCATTGCATCAGTCAAAGCCTGACTGGGTTATTCTAAGTGAAATTGCAAAGAAACTTGGAAAAGGAAAACACTTTGAGTATCAAAATCCAAGAGAGATTTTTGAAGAACTTCGTGTAGCAACAAAAGGTGGGAAAGCAGACTATTCGGGTATTACGTATGAAAAAATTGACCGTGAAGATGGTGTATTCTGGCCATGTCCATCAGAAGACCACCCTGGAACTCCTGTCATGTTTACAGACAAATTTGGTACCGAAAATGGAAAAGCAAATCTACCTTCAGTTGCTTGGAAACCCGCAGATGAGGTGCCGACTGAGGAATTCCCTTACACGTTAACAACTGGACGAGTAGTGTTTCATTATTTATCAGGAACGCAAACGCGAAGAATTGACTTTCTTATGGAGCAGTGTCCAACTCCTTATGTGGAAATCCATCCGGAACTTGCTAGCCGCTATCAACTGAATAACAAAGATACCGTGAAACTCACAACTCCAAGAAGTGATATGAAATTGGAAGTACGTCTAACCAAAGCTATTCGAAAGGATACGGTCTTTGTTCCGTATCATTGGGGGAAAGAGCTTGCGGTTAATAAACTTACAAATCCAGCTCTTGATCCAACTTCACGAATGCCAGAGTTTAAGGTATGCGCTGTGAAATTAGAAAAGTGTAATGATGTTAATTAATTAGGGGGATGTTCCTATGAATAAAATTATGTATCTTGAATTTGAACGATGTATCGGCTGCCGCGCTTGTCAAGCGGCATGCCGAGAATGTGGAGACCATGACGCGAAAGAGCGAAATTATGTTGAATATATTGATTTTACCGAAAGCCGACAAACATTTCCGATGATGTGCATGCAATGTAAAGATCCTGCTTGTGCAAAAGTATGTCCTGCAAATGCTATTCAAATAACAGATGAAGGTGTCGTTCTATCTGCGATGGAAGAAAAATGTATCGGTTGCCGAAATTGTACATTTGCTTGTCCGTTTGGAATTCCTAAATTTGATTTTGAGGAAAACAAAATGTATAAATGCGACATGTGTTATGATCGCTCCAAATATGATATTGCACCAATGTGTGCGTCAGTATGTCCATCGGAAGCGATCCGATTTATTGATTTCGATGAGATGCAAGAATTACGAAGACGCCGGACACAAATGAATTTAATAGAAGGCAAAAAACCAAGCGAAAACGATAAATGGAAGTACGTACCTGAATTTTTTGGAGTGTATTCTGATTAGAGAGGAGGTTCAATTATGAGTGAGCGGACAAAATGTAAACGCGAAAAACACCAAAGCAAAGAAGATATGATGAACTTAACAGATAACGTTAGTCGTTTTGACGATTTGAAATTTAATAGAAGAGCTTTTTTGAAAACCGCAGTCGGGGCAACTGTCGCTATTGGCCTTTCGACATTACCTTTCTCAGTTAAAGCTTTTTTAGGAGAATTTGATGAAGAGATAGAGCTTTTCGAAATAACAAAACTAGATGCTTTACCTAAAGGCTCATCGATCACGTTCAATTACCCAACTGATAATGACCCAGCTCTTTTGGTTCATACAAAAGCAGGAGAGCTTAAAGCATACAACAGTGCTTGTACACATCTCATGTGTCCTGTATTCTATGAAAAGGAAAGCGAAGTATTGTTATGTCCTTGTCATCAAGGGTATTTTGACTTAAATAGTGGTCATCCAACAGCAGGGCCTCCTCAACGTGAGTTACCTCTGATTGAATTAGAAGTTCATGATGGAGTCGTATATGCAGCCGGAAGGAAGATTCGCCATGGCTAAAAAAATTTGCTGGGGTATTATATTTTTAACTTTGGCATTAAATGTTGTTATGTTGCAATGGACCATTGAAGCATATTTAGGATTAGAGTTTGAACTTGTTTTTCGTTATACAGTGATTGCACTCATTTCTTCGGTTGTTGCGTTAGTAACAATGTTTAAGTGGAGAAAAATTGAATATAAATAAAAGTTGAAGCCTGTATTTTCATTCAGGCTTCTTTGTTTTCTTATGGAACCTTGGATAATGCTAGAAACACTGAATAAAATATGAAAACTCCTCCAAAATAATAACAAAGTTTTTTGTTTTGAGAGTTTAACACTGTTGTTATAGTGAAAATAAATTTACATCCTATTACATAGCTGTTAGGATAGATGAAGCTAAACTATGGAAGTGAGGGTGTTACATGGGAAAACAAGAACTAAATAAGACTCGTTTCTTGGAACAATTATCAGAAGAAAATAAACAACTAATGCTTAGTAAAGGAACGAAGATTAATGTGCAATCCGGTTCAGTTCTTTTTTCCGAAGGAGATGCCCCAAAATATATTTATTTAATTTTATCTGGTCTTATTCGGTTAAGTAAGTTGACTGCAGATGGGAAAGAATTTTCAGTAAGCCTTCTTCAAAAAGACGAATTAATCGGGGAGGCAGCAATGTTTAACGAGCTAGCTGTAACAGTAACAGCTACTGTTGAAGAAGACGCGCACTTAATACGGTATGAACGAAGAACGATTGAGGAATTATTTATCGAAAACGGTGAGTTAGCCGTTGCTTTTATGAAGTGGTCCTCAATCCAAAACCAATCAACACAATCGAAATTTCGAGATTTATTATTATGTGGAAAAAAAGGTGGATTGTACTCGACACTTATACGTTTTAGCAATTCATACGGAGTTAAGCATCAGCACGGGATTTTAATTAGCGTTAATTTAACGAATGTTGAAATCGCCAACTATATTGGCACTACGCGTGAAGGTGTGAACCGGATGATGAGCGACTTGAAAAAAGAAGGAATTATTCATTACGAGGACAATCGGATTGTCATTCGTGATATTCAATTTTTAAAAGAGTTTTTGCAGTGTGGAGATTGCCCAGTTGAGATATGTACAATATAAAAAAGTAAGCAGCCATTAAGACGATTCCTGATGGCTGCTTTTCTTTTACGTACTTAGACATTTTTGTTCTTTCGTTAACAAATTAGCGATAGAAGTCGGATCTTATATTGAATTGTAAATAATAGTAATCAAACTAGAAAAAAGCCGACTAATTATGAAGTCGACTTTTTCGGGTTTCCTGTATTACAACAGTTGGTGCTATTAATTATGATCGATAAGTCTTAAGCATTTGTCGCATTGATTCAAGTAGCATTCGTGCATTTCATCCATTGAAGTCCCACAATCAGTGCATTTTTTTGGCTCGATATTTCTAAAGTATTCAGGTGTTGGTGTCATTTGTAATCCCTCCAAATGTTTTGTTGAGTTAATTGTATTATAACAGTTTATAAAAATCAATACTGTTTTACAATAAATTTTAAAAATTCTTTTCTTTTTTATCGTGTATGATTTTTTTGTTGTATAACACTTAATCGAGTACGGCAACTACAGTGATTGTTACCTATTCTAAATTATTGCGATTGCATACATTGTTCGTTAAAATAAAACAGGAGAAAATAAAGAATAGGAAGAAGGAATTCGCCATGATTAATCGTACCGTACTTATAAAATTTGCAGATACTACAACTCCTGAGCAATTACAGGATGTTATTACTCGTTTTAAAGCGTTGGAAGACCACCTAACTGGAATTGTTGACCTTCAAGCTGGTCTGAATTTTGCAGAAAAAAGCAAGGAGTATCAAGTAGTCCTTACTGTGCGCTTTGAAGATAAAGAAGCACTTAATGCGTATGTGGAAAACAAAGAACATCAAGCAGTAGCTGCTTACATTAAAGAAGTAGGTAGAATCGATAGTATTGGAGTAGATTTTGAGCTCTAATCATAGTGCAAAACTCCATAGTTACGAATGTAGGCCAGTAATAAAGCTGTTGAAGTAATCATTACTGTTTGGCTTTGACTTAAAAGAAAAGGTGTAGCATTTGTTACACCTTTTCTTTTTGAAGTTTAATAAAAAATGAAACGTGTTGCTCTTTAATTCGTATTTGATAGTAGCTATAAAATGGAAGGAAACTTTAGTTCTCAATTAAGAAGAGCTAGGTCATTTAAACCAAAAAAGGTTGAAGGGGGATTATATAATGAGTTTGTTGCTAGAGAATGTTTCCAAACGATTTGGTAATTTCACTGCTGTAGATAATCTAACTCTAAAAGTTCCGACTCAAGAAATGTTTGGATTCCTTGGAGCGAATGGGGCAGGAAAAACAACTACATTCAGAATGATATTAGGTTTGTTGGATCAGACAGAAGGTAAAATAACATGGCAAGGTAAAGAGGTAAACTATTCAACTACTTCAAGAATTGGTTATTTACCAGAGGAACGAGGACTTTATCCTAAAATGAAAGTAAGCGATCAAATTGTTTATCTTGCTCGGTTACGAGGGATGAAAAAACAAGCTATTTTAAAAGAATTAGAAATTTGGCTCGACCGATTTAACATCCCTGAATATAAGCATAAAAAAGTGGAAGAACTGTCGAAGGGCAATCAACAGAAAATCCAATTTATAGCAGCTGTAATACATAAACCTGAGCTACTCATTTTAGATGAACCGTTTAGTGGGTTGGACCCTCTAAATGTTGAACTATTAAAAGATGCTGTAAAAGAAATGAAGGAAAATGGAAAAACGATTGTGTTTTCTAGTCATCGAATGGAGCATGTGGAGGAACTATGCGAGAACCTTTGTATTATGCACAAAGGATCACCAGTTGTGTTGGGAAACTTAAAAACGATTAAACGGTCATTTGGAAAGAAAAATATTTCCATCCATGCTGATTTTGATTTAAAGGCATTGGAAGATCTTCCTGGTGTGTTGAAATGGAAAAAAACAACAGAAGGAGTTCACCTGCAAGTTGAATCTGAATCTGTTGCCGAAAAGGTTTTTCAACATGTTGTTTCAAAAGGGTTTGTTAGGAAATTTGAATTAGAAGAACCGTCCTTACAAGACATATTTATTGAAAAGGTGGGAACTTCTTATGAATAGTTTTTGGATTATGCTTTCTCATGCGTATTTCTCAAAATTAAAAGCTCGATCATTTATTATTACGACCATCCTTCTAGCTATTGGTATACTAATTATGGCAAATATTGGTACGATAACAGGGGCTTTTCAAGAAGAAGATAGAACTTACCAGGTAGTCGTTCTCGACCACACAGATCAATTGCTACCTAAGCTCGAGGCCGAATTGAATTTAATTAATGAAAGTATTGAGCTGTTAGAAGAAAGCAATGCCGTTACAGAACTTGAAATGAATGTCGAAGAAGGTAAGTACGAAGGTTTACTAATTTTATCATATGGAGAAGATGAACTTCCTGAGGCGGTCTATAAGTCAACATCTTTGTCAATGAATGCCATTTCCTCAAGTATCCATACAGCATTGCAACATATTCATTCCACAGTTGCTGCCTCACAGTTAAATCTATCATCAGAAGAGTTAACATTACTAAACTCTCCGGTTAATTTTCAACAAGAAGCCATAGTTGAAGGTGCTAAATCAGATGAAGAATTAAATCAAGCAAGAGGGATCGTATACATCCTGTTATTTTTCATCTATTTCTCTGTCATTATGTATGCGAATATGATAGCTACAGAAGTCGCAACCGAAAAGTCTTCACGCGTAATGGAAATTTTAATCTCGAGTGTTTCTCCGGTGAAGCAAATGTTTGCTAAGATAATAGGGGTAGGGTTAGTGGGGTTAACTCAATTGACTGTCTTACTATTAGTAGGGTACTTTTCATTAATGCAAAATCAAGAGAATCTAGTCGGAGGATTCTTCGACGTATTTGGATTTACTGATTTATCAACATCTATTATTCTATATGCTATTATTTTCTTTTTGTTAGGATATTTTTTATACGCTACGTTAGCGGCTTTATTAGGATCACTTGTTAGTAGGATTGAAGATGTCCAACAAATGATCTTGCCGATGACATTTCTTGTTATGATTGGTTTTTTTATTGCAATATTTGGGTTAGGAGCTCCAGAATCAACATTTATCACGATTTCATCATATATTCCATTTTTCACACCAATGGTGATGTTTCTTCGAGTCGGCATGTTAAATATAGCTCCAATTGAACCTATATTAGGAATTATAGTATTGTTAGTTACAATCGTACTACTTGCTATATTTGGTGCAAAGATATACCGAGGTGGAGTACTAATGTATGGAAAATCCAATTCATTTAAAGATATTAAAAAAGCGATCGAGTTAACGAAAAAGTAATAAAAAAAAGGAAGGAGTTGATCTTTAACAACTCCTTCCCTTTTGGTTTTAGGCCAACATAATGAATCTCTCAAATCCAATTAGAAATCCAACAATTGTAATAGCTAATACTGTTTTCACAATATCGACATTAGTCACAACCTGCGGATTGGCAAAACGAAGCCTTCCGTTAAAGCAACGCGATGCCATTGCCTCGTAAACTTGATCTGATCGGTCTAATGATTTTCGTAGCAAACATCCGGTTAACTGTCCGTAAATTTTCAACTGTTTAAGTCCAATTCCACCTCGGAAAAAACGTGACTTTGCAGCAGTTTGCATCTTTTGAATATCGTCAAGAAATAAAAATACATAACGATAGGAGAGCATCAACACTGTTATTAATACTGGCGGTACTTTCAAGTGAGCAAGACTTGTCATGAATTGTTCAAGTGATTGCGTATCAAGAATTATGGTAATAACTGTCATGGAAGTAAAGGCTTTTAGGATCACTAAACTAGCGAAAGATACGTTTTCCATTGCCAGTGGGATACCTTGACCAAATAATAATGGAACAGTCATTAATAGAAGGAAAGGCAAAATGATTAAATACCTCTTTAGTAATAACGTGATAGATATCCCCATAATTAGTACAGCTAATACTGAAACGGAATAGGCAAGCAGAGCAATGGAAGGAGTTGTTAAGCTGATAACACCAAAGATATAAATGACAGCTGCTAACAATTTGGCACGAGGTTCCCAAACAACTGCCCAATTCGAAATACCTGCTAATTGTTCGCTTTCTCCATTATTTGTCATGGATTCTCACACCTTCGGGGATCGACCTAAGTCGTTTTTCCCTTTTTCTTTATAGTTAGTAATACGACAGAAGCTCCAATAAATAAACCAATTACTAAGGTAGCAATCAATGTCCAAATATTTGTTGCTGAACTCTCCTCTGGTTCAGATGTATCTAATAAAAGAGTGGAAGTTTGACTTAGAACTTCATATTCTTCACCATCAAGTTCTCCCTCTGTCTCTGATCTAACATTTGCTTTTAACAACCATTGTCCAGTAGATTCAAAGTTAAATTCAATAACACCATTACTATCTGTTATACCTTCTAAGATTTCACCATCTGGTCCGTATGCTGTTACTGTTGCATCAGGAACCTCCTGGCCATCTAATTGAACTATACCTCTAAATAATCCGGTAGTAAAATTTGAAAAACTAATTGTTGGGACTATTTCTAAGTCTAAGTTAATTGGTTCATCTGCAGTTGAAGCGCTACCTCCGACTTGGTGAATGACTTTGGCCATCTGATTACTTAACTGAGTCACTCCGTTATCAGGTGTATATGTACTCGGTTCCCTGACAGCCCAGAACGTATAATCTCCTTCGTCCGTGATAGGTACATATGAAACTGCATGCACGCCAATGCTCTCTATATCAAGTTGCTCCTCTTCACCGTTTGGGTATCTAACAAATAAATCGTATTGATCATGATCGGCGTTATCTACAAAGTCACTCAAATGTCCCCATAAAACATCTATTCTTAACTCTTCACCTTCAGTCTGTTCCTCTACTTGAATAAAAAGTTCATGGGCCGAAGTAGAACCTGGAAAAAGTAACAATAG
Source organism: Halalkalibacter sp. HAAS-P014 (assembly GCF_056619965.1). Taxonomy (NCBI): domain Bacteria; kingdom Bacillati; phylum Bacillota; class Bacilli; order Caryophanales; family Bacillaceae; genus Halalkalibacter; species Halalkalibacter sp. HAAS-P014. The sequence goes on from NZ_JBWQTV010000002.1 coordinate 274,465, forward strand.
TAATGAAAAAGCAAAGATAAAAATAGCGATATTTTTCTTCATATCGATTACTCACCTCTGTTTCAATTTCTGGTACGGAAAATAAAAATAGCCGCAACAAAGAGTAAGGCTGATAGTCCTAAGAATGTTCGAATTGCTAATGGCATTGATTCTAAAAAATTGGGATCCTGATCTACTATTAATGTGACTCGATGACCTAAACCATCATCAGCAACAAATCGATAAGGAGATTGTTCTTTATCGAAAGAAAAATAGCCATCCTGATCAACTTTTCCTTCTGTAAGAAGTGTTCCGTCCTGATGATAAACAGACACGTTAGCTAAAGCAGCGGTCGTTCCATCATCATAACGAACGAGTATTGTTCGGTCGTCATTTTGCTCAATTATCATCCTGTGAGCGTTAGCAGTTTCGGGAATCACAAGTATAGAAAGGATAAAGGTCCCTAAGAATAGTAAGGGCATTAGTATAGTGCGCATCGGTTTTATATATCACCTCCATTCTAAATTTGCTACTTAGTATCTAGTAGATCTGGTTTCATTGTATAGAGATGTTTCACTGCAAATGCGGTTAAAGTTCCTTCTAACAAGGCTAATGGGAAATAAGCTATGAGGACGATACGAATCACAGAGAAAACACCTTCTCCGTAACGTTGATCAGAGAAAAGTAGAAGGATAATTAGAAGGATAACTCCCAAACAAATCGCTAAAAATCCTGATATGAAACCTTTAAATAACAATGAAGTGTTTCTTAAAGGTTTAAATAAGAAATAAATGAATAAAGCAGGTATTGACATTAATAACATGTTTGCCCCAAGTGTAGTAATTCCACCATGTTGAAACAAAACAGCCTGTAGAATTAGTCCTATAAAAATACCAAGTGGTGCTCTTTTTCCCAATACTAGACCAAGAAATCCACCTAGAAGAGGGTGTACGGATGTAGGACCGATCGGGATATTTATTAAAGATGCAACAAAAAATGCCCCAGTCAAAAGACTGATTCTTGGAATCTCTTCCTCCCTTACTCCTTTTATTGAGTAAGCTAACACCCCAACTGCTCCAACAGTCGTTGTTATAGCCACCGGAAGACTAATAACACCATCAGCTATATGCATAAATCAATATCACCTCCCTTGTCTTTTGATTCTGATTCATTCGTTAGCATTTAAATCAACTATTATTTAAGGAGTCAATTATCTATATCAATGCCAATTATGAAATATGTTTGTCCAACCCAAAATTCTTTCATTGTATTTCAGAACGAAGCAGTCTTTTTATCGAAACATATAGACAACCATACATTTTGCAAGTAAGAAGACGCTCAACTATACAAGGTTGTCCGTTAGTACATAAATTAATGATAAGGAAGGGGGTAGGGTGAGATGAGAAAGCACGGACACAAAACAATCATTAACCATTTAACTGTTAATCATATTTCAGGAGGGGCTTCTATAAATTATGGTCCATCCATTCATAAAGGTCATCAGGCAAACCAAAAAATCAATGCAGGTGAGATTATCATTGGTGATGAATTTAACTTTGGATGTCCAGTTAAAAAAAATAAGGAAGAAGAAAATAATGATGATTTTTGATCGGCATCATTAAGAGGGGAGGAATACAACATCCAAGACAATCGGTTAGGATGTCGCATCATCCGTTCAACGTACCTACTTCATAAAATCATTAAAAAATTTCCACATTGGAGTTACCTGTTGATAAAAATTAATTGCCTTTCCAATTCCTCCTCCCATCATATTAAAAGGAAATCCTCCTATAGCGTTTGCCGCTTGCTGTTGATTAGGTGTTTGTTGCTCTGGTGAATGTGGTGAATTTCCTTGTTTTTGCGTCGTACCCCCTACTGGATAATCTTCAGGACCAAAAAAAGAACTTAAAAATGGATGATTCATTGATCCTTTATTAGGGATTCCTAAACTCATAAAAGAGGGATGGAATGGATTTTCAATTTGAAACGGTTGACCTGGTTGATTAGGCTCATGTGTTTGGTTAGCTCCTTGATGAGGGGGGACTTGCTTGAAAAAGTTTCCGAAAAAAGGGGTATTCATCGGAAGGTGTTGCATCCCATATTCAAAAGGGTTGAACCCCATCGGAGACATTGGTGGTTTCATTCGTTGGTTAAGGTGTTTAGGAAACATGTTCTTTTTCACTCCTCCATTTTTTCTATATAGTTGTTGATATCATAGTGTATGAACATAGGATTAATATGGAAGGGTAAATAACCAATTATAAGCAATTAAACAGAAACGAAAAAGTATTCATCAGTCACCTATTTATCTATATCTCATAAAATATATAAAGAAATTTTTATGAGGAGGGACAAAGGTGAATAAATATTGGCCAAATAATTGGAAAAAATCTTTGCCGAACTTTTTAGGAGAAGATTTTTTTTCTGCATTTGAAAATATGGATGTAGAGAATAATAGTAGTGGCGCGACTACCAATATCAACATGAATATATATGAATCTGGGCACGAACTACTTTGCGTTTTCGCTCTACCGGGGCTAAAGTTAGAGGATGTTGATATATATGTATATGAAAAGACTCTCGAAATAAGGGGTACGGTTCATATTGATTACAATGGGTTTCGCTTAGTACATCAAGAAATCCCACAGGGCCCAATACAACGTTCAGTTGAATTGCCATTTGCCGTACGTGACGATAAAGTCGAAGCATTATTTAAACGTGGACATTTATTTATTCATTTACATCGGTTATTTAGATCAAATCAGTCCAAAAACAAAGTAATCGTCCAAAACTTAGATAAGACCAGCAAAAAATAAAGCTGGTCTTTTTTATTGATGTAATAAGGGAATTCATTATGAATATATATGATGTTGGAATGGACTTCGACTCCTTTCAGCAAGATTTATAATCATCCTAGATTACGGAGAGAGGTGGTAGATAGTGGGCTTTTTTGACGATCATGGGCTGAGCTTCCGGAAGAAAAAAGCACTCGAAAGTGATAGGCAGTACGATTTATTAGGCCTTGAGCAAGCTGCAAAGGAAGCAAAAATTCCAGAAGTGGAAAACCAAAGGATTTTGGAAAGGTCACTAAAGTACGGGTTAGAAGCTGCTCCTTCTATTGGGGACCGTACCATATCGACGTTCACAAGGGAACCAAGACCTGCTTATGCAGGAATTCCTACTTTTTTACGAACCCCTTTTTTGGAAGATGTGCGTAAAGTAGGAGAATATGATGTAGCTTTTATGGGAGTTCCTTTTGATATTGGTACAACATACAGAGCCGGAGCAAGATTTGGCCCTGAAGCGATTAGGCGTATCTCAAAGCTCTACACGAGCTATAGCTATGAAAAGGGAGTTGATTTGGTTGAGTCATTAAACATGTGTGATGTCGGCGATGTATTTACCATTGCTAATATTGAAAAAAGCTTTGACCAAATTTTCAAAGCTGTTTCTCATGTTTTCGCTCAAGGGACATTACCCGTCATGCTCGGTGGTGACCACGCTATAGGCTATCCATGTCTGAGGGCAATTGCAGACAATGTCGATGGCAAAGTCGGCATAATCCATATGGACCGCCATTTAGACTTACAGGAAAAAGACATGGATGAACGTATGCACACAACCCCGTGGTTTCATGCAACAAACATCCCGAATGCTCCACCTGAAAATCTAGTTCAAGTAGGGATTGGTGGTTGGCAAGTACCTCGGGAAGCTGTTCAGAATGTAAGAAAATTTAATACAACAGCAATATCGATTATGGATATTGAACGGTTAGGGATTGAGAAGGTCGCAGAAATTGCTTTGGAAAAAGCATGGAAAGGAGCCAAAGCCGTTTATCTTAGCGTAGATATTGATAGCTTTGATGCTGGGTTCGTTCCTGGAACAGGCTGGCCTGAACCTGGGGGTTTTACACCGAGAGAAGGATTGAAATTCTTAGACTTAATTGCTCGGGAAGGGATTTGTGGATTAGAAGTTGTAGAAGTATCTCCTCCTTATGATATCAGTGATAAAACATCATTACTTGCTACGCGTATTATTGCTGATGTGTTGGCGTCAATGGTCGATGCCGGTAAGTTAGGGAAGAAATTTTCATAAGAACTAATCACTAGTTTTAAAGTGGAGGTGGCTAGTCGGATGCTAGTCACTTCTATATATCTAGGAAAGTTTATGTAGGAGGGATAAAATGGATGCTATCGAAGTTACCAATTTAACATTTGATTATCAAGATGGGACAACAGCTATTGAGGATATTACACTTCAAATACCTATTGGTGCTAAAGTAGCTTTGTTAGGGCCTAATGGAGCTGGGAAATCGACTCTTCTTCACCATTTAAATGGATTGAAAATGCCACAAGCAGGCAGTGTAACAATAATGGGAATCCCATTATCGAAAAAAACCACAAAAACGATACGTCAAAAGGTAGGTATTGTTTTTCAGGACCCTGATGATCAAGTCTTTTCTGGAACCGTTTTAGATGATGTAGAGTTTGGTCCACGTAATTTAGGGATGTCAGAGGAAGAAATTGAAGATGTATGTCGCGCGGCACTTGGTTCGGTCGGAATGTTAGAATTTAAATCAAAGGCGCCCTTTCATCTAAGTTATGGACAAAAAAAGAGAGTGGCCATCGCTGGTATATTAGCCATGAAACCTGACATCGTTGTTTTGGATGAGCCAATGTCTTATTTAGACCCCCAAGGACGAGACGACGTAGCTGCATTGCTACAAGGACTTAATTTTATGGGGAAAACAATCTTATTATCGACGCACGATGTCGATTTTGCTGCTTCTTGGGCTGACACGATTATATTAATGAAAGAAGGCCGGCTTCTTGCTGTAGGTGGACCTGAATTATTGGTAGATGAAGAGTGGATAAGAAAGGCGAACTTACATTTACCAGTAATCGCAAGACTGTTTCGTATGCTAGACACGAAGAAATTACCAAGGACAGAACAAGAAGCAGCTAGGATGCTGTATGAAATGCTTCAACCTAACAATACTGTATAATAATTTCCAAGTGAAATAATTTACAATTATGTTATTTATAGCGCGATCCATCAACCTTCATTGCCAAACTCTTGATCTTCCATTTCCTGTTCGAACTTTTCGGTATCGATATCATTGAACTGAATTTTTCCATTTTCATTTAATAAGTTTTTTAATTCTTCTGCGTCACCTAATGCTGTCATACCAATCATTAAATTCCCTGATAACTCTTCAACAGTCAATTCTTGAACTTTATAATTGATATTTTCAATATTAATAGGCTTGATTTGTTCAACTTGGTCTTTTAATTCTTCTTTCTCTTTTTCAACCAAATCTAACTTTTCACTTAGTTGAGTAATTTGCTTGTTCATTTTTTCAAGCAACAAGAGCGGATCTAGATGGCTAATGCTATCATAATATTGTTTATAGGCATTATTTTCAGGTACAAGATTGCCTTTAGTGCTATTTTGCTTGTCGCGATTTTGTTCCTTTTCTGTCTGTTTATTATGTTTTTCGATCACTTGTTTCTTTTTACTTCGCTTTTGATCGGATTGACTATGAGTTGGTAATGGCATGTGTTGCGCTGGGACCGTTTGATAATATGGATTGATTTGATATTCGTTTGTTTGGTAAGGGTTATAGGAATAGTAAGTAGAATGATAATTCGTATAATTTTGATCTGGATAGTACATGTGTTGTGGATAAGGAGTATATTGTTGTTGAAATGGATATTCCACAAATTGTGGATCTACTTGAGAGCCTGAAGGACATGACTGATTATTATACCAATAATACATACTATCCACTCCTTGTTAAACGTGAAAGCTTTGCCAATTTAACCACAATCAATTAAATGTATACTCAGTTAAGATTGGTCAGAACCTGGTGGCAACCCCATAACTGGAGCGTCAATCGCCGGCACAAAATCAACAAAGGGACTATTTTCCTCATTCTCATTTTCAGGTTCAATTTCTTCATAGTTGGGTTTTGGAAATTGAGCACTTGTAGCTCTGTTTTGTGCCAAAACTGTTTTCCCGATATTCAAAGAGCCAATTGTACTAATTGAATTTATACGTATATTTCTAATATTTATTTGCATTACAATCAGTCCTTTCGCGATACTCATTAAACCTGTGATTGTGGTTGATCAGCAACATCAGGATCATTCACCATATTAGCATTATTGAATTGAAGTGGAGAGAAGTTTGCATCTCCAGCCTGAGCATAACCAACGTTCATCTTCACATTTGCCTGATGTCCTTTATGCAATACGTTACCAAAGTTCACTGAGGCATTGTTGGAGGCGTTATTAATTCGAATGCCGAAGATATTATTTATATGTGTCACCTTTATACCTCCTATTCATCATTCATATTGTAATCGTATGCCTATTGACCTGCCTATGACACAGCGAAATTCTTCAATATTTGTATAGTATGTAGTACTAATGAAAGAAGTGCATAGAAATACTGTAATGATGTTTACTTCAATAAAAAGAAAAACAGAATGAAACGAATAAATCCGCTAAATTCTGTTTTTTTTAATTGATATATAAATATTTTAAACTTGCCCTTGAGCTTGGTCGACGATGTCAGGGTCATTTGTAAAATTGGCATTGTTAAATTGTAATGGGGAAAAGTTCGCATCTCCTGGCTGAATGTAACCGGTATGGCTTTTGACATTAGCTTGATGCCCTTTATGCAAGGCATTCCCTAAGTTCATTGACGCGTTATTAGAAGTACTGTTAATACGAATGCCAAATATATTATTCATATGTGTCCACATGAGAAATTCTCCTCCTTAGATGGTTGATTCTAGTTTGCGTGTTAAACGTGTAGTTTTATATAGACTCATCGTCATACTATGCGTTGTCACTAAATAAGTGCCTGCATATTAATATAATTTTCCTTAAGTAGAAAATAGCAAAATTGGGTTAAATGAATACACATATATTGCTATGCTATTAGATTATAAAATAAGGAGGCAATAAAATTGAAAATTTATGTAACAAGTGAAGGTGAGTCGTTATATGATGTAGCCAAGAGCTGCAACGTACAAGTCGAGGTTTTACAGTCATTGAATCAACATATTCAAGACCCCTCCTATATCAAAGGAGACACTCATATCACAATTCCGTCAGTTATGGGGATTGACCAAATAATAAAAGATGATAAACACCTGAAAACCAAAGGAAATGTCTGCGCATATGTACAAGATGAACCTGTACACTATCATAAGGTGAATATTACGCATTGGCCATCACAGGATTACACGCACCCTCATCCAAAGAATGGAACTCATGCTGCAGAGATGTTCAACCAACCGTCAACGTATCATCAACCTTCCAAAACGATCAATAACCAGCCACCTAGTTATTATTTTCCGAAACATTACAAGGGACATAGAAGCTAAATGAGAATATATAAAAGTCCAATAGAAACGTACTTTTGGTTTCTATTGGACTTTCGTTTTATTTTCAAGATAGTTAGACGGAAAACGAATAATTCTAAGGAAGAATCTGTTATAATATTTTTTTAACGTACATTTGGAGCAAGAAGTGAGGTATAAAGATGTCTTTCACATTTTCAAATAAAATGAAAGCTTTTCAAACGAGCATTTTTACTGAATTAGCCACATACAAAAAACAAAAAATTGAAGAAGGCTACAATATAATTGATTTGAGTATTGGCAGTCCTGATTTGTCGCCCCCTAAGTTTGTGATGGAAGAGATTGCTACTAAAGCAAAAGACCCTTCGTTATATCGCTATTCATTGGAAGGCACTCCAGAATTTCTCGAAGCAGTTTCTCGCTATTATTTACGTCAATACAATGTTGCGATTTCCTCAAACAATGAGGCATTAATGGTTATGGGATCACAAGATGGCTTAGTTCATCTGCCGACTGTATTAACCAATCCTGGTGATGTTATTTTAGTACCAAATCCAGGTTATACGGCATACACAGCAGGTATTTCTTTAGCCGAGGCACAACCCTATCCTATGCCAATTAAAGAAGAGAATCATTTTCTACCTGATTTAGAAAAGATACCGGAAGAAATCAGAATGAAAGCAAAATTGATGATTTTAAGCTTCCCTGGAAATCCTGTTCCAGCTCTTGCGACGAAAGAGTATTTCAAGAATGTAGTGATATTTGCTAAGAAATATAACATTGTCGTACTTCATGATTTTGCTTATTCTGAACTGTATTATGAAGAGAAACCTATAAGCTTTTTATCGATTGAAGGAGCAAAAGACATTGGAATTGAATTTAATTCTCTATCCAAAAGTTTTAATATGGCAGGGTGTCGCATTGGTTATGTAGTGGGCAACAAGAATGTGATCGAGGGACTAAATCGCTTGAAATCTAATCTTGATTTCGGTGTATTTTTACCGATTCAGCATGCTGCGATCCGTGCGTTAGACAACAACACTGATTTCAGTGAGAACTTACGAAACATTTATAAAAAACGTCGTGATATCTTTGTGAATGGGTTACATCAGTTGGGTTGGTTGGTTGAACGTCCGAGGGCTTCGATGTTTATTTGGGCCAAAATCCCCAAAAATATTACTTCAACTGAGTTTACCTATAAATTAATTGATGAGACAGGGATTGTAATGATTCCAGGAGTTGCATTCGGCTCAGAGGGTGAGGGATACGTGCGTATTTCTCTAGTTCAAAGTGAGGAACTCTTACAAGAGGCTGTACAACGATTAAAAACGAGTACACTGTTTTAAAATGTATCTCCTTATTGAAAGTCTATAGCTTTTTGTTTTGTAAGGATTTAAGCAAGCAGTATAATACATACATATAAATATGGAATAGAGTGAGATTAGACTAGTGTTAAAAAGAAGATAGTAGGTATGCGAACGATTTGTTCTGTCCTATATTAAGAAATGGTAAACTTAAAAGTACAATACATGATGGAGGGTTTTTACATGAAAACTAAACTTGGGTTGTTATATGGTGGTAAATCTGCTGAACATAAAGTCTCAATGCAAACAGCTTTAGCTGTTATCAATGCATTAGACCATAATAAATTTGAAATTCACCCGATTTACATTACAGAAGAGGGACAATGGATGAAAGGCCCTTTATTGACTGGACCAGTTCAAAGTGTAAAAGAATTAGAATTTAAAGGGGAAACACTTCCTCCAACAGCGTTAGCTTCAACTCTATTTCAGGCAACAGAACAACAAGAATCATTTGATGTCGTTTTTCCTCTTCTTCATGGACCAAATGGTGAAGACGGAACCGTACAAGGATTATTAGAGCTCCTTAACCTTCCTTACGTAGGAAATGGTGTCTTAGCCTCATCGGCAGGTATGGATAAAGTAATTATGAAAAATATTTTTGCTCAAGCTGGATTGCCTCAAGTGAATTATGTATGGTTCATTCGCAGTAGTTGGGAAAATGCCAGTGAAGAAACATATGAAAAAGTTGAGAGTGAGATAGGCTATCCTTGCTTCGTAAAACCTGCTAACCTTGGATCGAGTGTAGGGATTAGTAAATGCACAAATAGAGAAGAATTAGCGACTGCATTTGAAGAAGCATTCCAATTTGATCGTAAAATTATTATTGAAGAAGGAGTTACTGCTAGAGAAATCGAATTTGGTGTTTTAGGGAATGATGCCCCAGAATGTTCTGTTGCCGGTGAAATTGTTCCGAAAGTTGAGTTTTATGATTATAAAGCAAAATACGAGGATGGCAATACAGCTTTAGTTATTCCAGCAGAAATAACTAAAGAAGAAAATGATCTGTTAAAACAAATGGCGATTGAAGCATTTCAAGCCCTCGATTGTTCAGGTTTAGTGAGAGCCGATTTCTTCTTAACAAAAGATGGGAAAGCATATATTAATGAAGTCAATACGATGCCAGGATTTACCCCGTTCAGTATGTTCCCGTTACTTTGGAAGCATACTGGAGTGGATTATCCAAAACTAATTGAACAATTAGTTGAACTAGGAATCGAAAGACATAGTGAGAAACAAAAAATTAAACATACGTTCTAAGGTATACGTTATCCATAAAGTAAATTAGTAAGTGAAAGTCGGTACGGCATTATTTGCCGTGTCCGACCATTTTTTTAGAAGGAGCAATCACTATGATAAAACGAACGATTAAACAGATAACCAGTATGATAAATGTTAAAAATGACTTATCTACTTATGAAGATTCATTAATTAATGGAGTTTCGATTGATTCAAGAAAAATTGCAAAAGGTAACTTGTTCGTTCCGTTCAAAGGAGAGCGTTCCGATGGACACAAATTTGTTGAGGATGCCATTAAAAGTGGAGCAGCTGCAGCCCTTTGGCAAAGTGATGTTCCTAACCCGCCACTTCACTTACCAGTTATAGTTGTAGATGATACGTTAACAGCTTTGCAAGAACTCGCAAGAAGCTATCGAAATGATTTGGATGTAAAAGTAGTTGGAATTACAGGAAGTAACGGAAAAACCACGACTAAAGATATAGTGGCAAACCTTCTTACATTACAATATAAAGTTCAAAAAACAGAAGGGAACTACAATAATCATCTTGGCTTACCGTTAACAATTCTTGATTTAGATGAAGATACAGAGATGGCTGTATTAGAAATGGGAATGAGTGGAAGAGGAGAAATCGAGTTTTTAACGAAGCTAGCAGAGCCTCATGTAGTTATTATAACCAATATTGGTGAGTCACACCTTCAAGATCTAGGCTCTAGAGAAGGGATTGCAGAGGCAAAATTAGAAATTGTTCAAGGCTTACAAGATAATGGATTAATCGTTTATCACGGTGACGAGCCATTACTAAATGAACCACTAAAGAATTTTAAAGGGAACGCTGACATTCAAACGTTTGGAAGACTTGAAAACAATACCGTTTATCCAAGAGAGATTACTCAAAGTGACAATGGTAGTTTGTTCAAAATAAATGATCATGAAATTGAATTTAATCTGCCTGTACTAGGTATACATAATATTTTAAACGCTCTAAGTGGGATGTTGGTTGCTAAACATTTTGGAATCCCTTTTGAAAAAATGAATCAGGCTTTTGCATCTTTAAAATTAACGAATATGAGAATGGAATTAGTTAATGGATCAAAAGGTGAAAAGATTGTCAATGATGCTTATAATGCAAGTCCTACTTCAATGAGGGCAGCCATTGAACTAGCGGCCAATCTACCTGGATATACGAAAAAAATTCTTGTTCTTGGAGATATGCTCGAGCTTGGTCCTGATGAGAATGCATTCCATTATGACATCGGTAAAAATATTGATCCTGAAAAAATTCATTTTGTATATACGTATGGAGTTTTAGGAGAATATATTGCAGAAGGTGCACGTAGCATATTACCTACAGATCGAGTGTTCGCTTATCAGAAGAAAAAAGACCTAATTAAGGACTTAAAAGCTATGACAGATAACCAAACGTTTGTTTTAGTAAAGGCTTCAAGAGGGATGAAGCTAGAAGAAGTCGTAACAGCTTTACAACAGAGCTAAAAAGCTTGTATTTTTTTTAAGTATGAATAAAGCTATTTGGAGAAACCTATAAGTTGGTGGTTTATAAAAAGGAGGGCTTTTGATGAACCAGGATTACGATAAAATTAGTAAAATACAGAAGAAACATAAAACTCCGTATCTAAGTGGGGCAAAGAAACCAAAGCTTGGGATAGAAGATCAAAATTCTGATTTTAATTCTGGTATTTCAGTTGGAGCTGAAGGTCGTAAAAAAGCATTCAAAAAATAAAGAAGCAATACCACCAATCTTACAAAGAAGTCTACACTAACATGTAGACTTCTTTCCGTTTTCCTTAAATAATAGTTGCATCTTGAATTTTTCATCGATAATTAGATTACAATAAGACCAAAAGAGATGAATTTTTAGAGGAGCAGAGATATGAAAAAAACCTCCACTAAACCTATTATAGGTATTACAAGTTCTATTGTGTATCATAATCAAATCAGATCTGTTCATTTACATGATAAGTTTATACGTGCAGTAGCTGATGCTGGAGGAGCTCCGATTGTGATTCCCATCGGTTCAAAAGATTTAGCAGAGGACTGGATTTCTATTTGTGATGGGGTTATTTTAAGTAACGGTGAGGATGTTGAGCCGTTTTCTTACGGTGATAATCCTGATCCCAAATTACAAAAAACGGATATGAAACGGGACAACGTGGAAATCGAGTTGGTAAAACAGGCAATAATTCAAAAGAAACCAATATTAGGGATATGCAGAGGGATTACGATGTTGAATGTTGCGTTGGGTGGCACTCTTATACAAGACATTGAACAGTATAACCCCACTGCAATCAAACATTATCAACAAGCTGAAAGGTCTGACCCGACACATGAAATCAACATAATTAAAGATAGTTGGCTCTTCTCAACTATTCTTATGGAAAAAGTTCGAGTTAATAGTATGCATCATCAAGCTATTGACAAGCTAGCACCAAATTTAAAAAAGGTCGCCGTCGCCCCAGATGGTGTAATAGAAGCGGTAGAAGGAAAAAATGAATCTAGCTTGTTAGTAGGGCTTCAATGGCACCCAGAAGAGATGGCCAGCGAGGACGAAAGCATGCAATTAGTATTCAATCAGTTTGTTTTGGAGTGTGCGAAATCTTTCTCGAAAAGGAAGTGATTAGTATTAATACAAATAATTATGTTTGGTATGCAAGTTACGGATCAAACTTAAGCAGAGATCGGTTTTTATGTTACATCAGAGGTGGGCAGCCTGAAGGTTCAGAAAAAGCTGAGGTAGGCTGTCGTGACAAGTCCCTTCCGATTGAAGAAGCGACATATGAAATGCATTATCCTTTATACTTTGCAAAAGAATCTCGTCGGTGGCAAAAACAAGGTGTTGCTTTTATTGGGTTGACCAAGGATGAACAAACTCGCACTTATAGCAGGAAGTATTTAATAACAGAAGAACAATTTTTGGATGTTGTCAAACAAGAAAATAATGGGCTTGAACTAGCCATTAATTTAAAAGAGGTCGAAACTAACGGTTACAAAACGCTCAGAGATTCATGGTATGGAACGATATTGTATTTAGGTAAAGAAAAAGGACGTCCTATATTTACTTTCACAGCAGATTGGGATCTAGATGTTTCTTTTAATAAACCTTCAAATGAATATTTAAGCATGATTATTGAAGGGTTAAAAAGGTACGTTGGGCTACATGATTCTGAAATTATCGACTATCTTCGTTCCAAACCAGGCGTCCTTACTAATTACTCAAGTTCCGAACTCAAACAACTGATTAGGTAATTTGATAACAATTTTCTGTATTTTTAATTGTTTGATGCTTAACTCTAGCATGTGAAACCTTTTTGATATCAGCCAGCTTTCTAATTATAGCCGGTAGAAATAAAGGAGTTGTTTGATGCTGTTTGAATACGTCATCAAACTTCCAAGGTCCATCTGTTTCGATTAACAATTGTGTAAGTGGTACTTTAGTTGCTAACAGCTGATCGCGACTACGGTAACATACTTCAGGGGTTACAGAAACAAAATACCTAGCCTGAATAATATCATCAAGGACTTTTTCGGATGCTTTTAACCAGTGAAAATGGGCTTGTTTGATCCCTGTATCTTGGAGTATAGATAACACAATCCCAGCCTTATCATGGACAGCATGTAGTGCTACAGGCAGTTGAAAGTATTTAGCGATTTCTAAGTATTGTTTGAACAGATCGATGTGGTATTCAAGTGATTCTGACAAGTGACTAAGTTTATAATGAGGTAATCCAATTTCTCCAATAGCTGTAATCCTATTACGTTCTTGTTTAATAAGTGATTTCCATTCATGAAAATCTTGTTTAATTGGTGGGGGCAATTCAGGGTGAAATCCCACACAAGCCATAATATAATCAGGGTATTTCAGTTGTAACTCCAACGTTAAATAGGAAGATGCTAAATCATTTGAAACTGCTATTAACCGGCTAACCCCAGCTTCTTTCCATTTTTGAATGTCGTGAGGAAGAGTTTCCTTATCGTATTGGGAGAGATGAATATGAGCATCAATCATTAGTTTTAGTCTCCTATGAATGAATATTGTACTTATTCAAATAAGGATACGTAACATGACGTTAATTTTCAAGTGAAAAGAGCATTAGGGTAAGTAGGAAAGGAAGAATCATATTCTATGTATGAAGGAAGATTTTCATCCTCGCTTCAAAGATAATTTTTTAGGTGAAAACCAGTGAAATTCATCTAAAATTAAAACTTTAGAAGAGTAAGAGACATGTTCTTGGTATGTTTTTTGGAAAGAGTAATAAAACGAAACTAAAAGCTCAACTAATAAAACATTATTCTTATTAAATAATCCTGATCGATTGGTAAGAATGTTATTGTATTTCTTTACTAGCTTTTTTACTGTTTTTAAAAGCTTACTAGCTTCTTTTATTTCGTACGTGTCCTTAGTACCTATAAGGATAGAGAGGTCATGATGAATCTTTTCATTAAGTTGGGTATTTAAATGCGTTAACGAATATGATTCATTTTCAAATATAAAAGCCTCTAGCATTAGTAAATCTGTTTTTATCGGCTGATTTAGAAAGTGCATATAAATTCGAAGCGTATTGTAAGCATCATACATTGGATTATGTTTTTTACCAATAAAATGCAAACCATATAATTGTAATGCAGATTCAACAGATGCGTTTGTTTTCGATACCCTTTTTGTAAAAAGAGCCTGAAAATCTACATAACGCTTTTCAATTTTTTGAATCGTTGCGTCTGAAAATAGATGTGTTGCCGCATCTATTTTTAGGCGCATTAAATCACTAGTAGACCAAGAGAAAAAGCGTGATTTTTTCACACCACCAACCCATGATAAAAAGTCATGAAATACGGTTTTAAAGTCAGCAGCGTCAGCTAGATCGTGATCATGAATGCCAGTTAATTTGGTGCAAAATAGACTTAGTGTTTTAGTGGATTTTGGTTTTATGAATTGGTCAAATGTTTCAATCTGGCCTGTATCAATGTGATATTTTACTGCGCCTAATCTAATAGATTCCATCGAATGAAAAGTCATACCTTTATCTGCACAAAGCATTTCAAAATCAAAAAATATATAATGTTTAATTTGTGACAATTATACCCCCTCCTTTGCTAACAGGAAATTATAAAGTACTTCACCTGTAAAGAAAAGAGCAAATTGTTTCCAGGCAAAAAGTCAATGCCTCCACAACAGTCATATTGCCGGACTGGTAGTGGAGGCAAGCACTTCTATGTTAAATATTGTTATTTACGATCCTCTAATTCCCTGCCAACTTTAGAAATCGTAATTCTTTCCTCTCCTGTACTAGGTTGCACAGCATCTTTTCCCTTGATCATGTTACGTTTTGACTTTGAACGTTTACTCATGTTTATTTCACTCCCTTTTGATGTAAATAGGAATACCCTTATATTTTTTTCGATTGTAGGACATTTTATGTTAACAAAGATAAATTCTTTTAAGGAACAGAAGTTTGATTTGTAATTTCTAATAAGACTAATCAAAAATAATAATAAATCGAATACTAATACCAACTTGACTAATCGGAAATACAGAGCTAGGATTTAGTTAACAGTTACAGGAATTTATTCAAACTGTGTTGGATTAGACAGAAAAATGCTGAAGAACCAGCATAAGAAAATATATTAATTTGTGAGGTGGATCGTGTTGCAACTTCAGGTAATGAACAGTCCCTTTAGTCAGGAGCAGGCAGAGCTCCTTAATCGTCTTCTGCCGACATTAACAGACTCTCAAAAAGTATGGTTAACTGGTTATTTAAGCGCAAGCCAAACAGTTGCAGTTACTGCTGCACCAGAGGCGCAGACAGTAGCAGTTCAACCGAGCTCAAGTACACCAGTTTCAAAAGACATAACGATACTTTATGGCTCACAAACAGGTAATGCGCAAGGCCTTGCTGAAAACGCAGGTAAAACTCTTGAGGCAAGTAATTTCAATGTAACTGTTTCGTCAATGAATGATTTTAAACCAAATCAATTGAAGAAATTACATAATCTACTAGTTATTGTAAGTACACATGGAGAAGGTGAACCACCTGATAATGCGATTTCTTTCCATGAGTTTCTACATAGTAGACGCGCACCAAAACTGAAAGACCTGCGCTTTTCCGTTTTGTCACTAGGAGATAGTTCATATGAATATTTCTGTCAGACAGGAAAAGAATTTGACCAAAAATTAGAAGAGTTAGGGGGCCTTCGCCTCTATAATCGAGTTGATTGTGACCTTGACTTTGATGAACCGGCTGCAGAATGGCTAGACGGCGTTATAAAAGGTTTGAATGAAGGACAGAGTGATGTTGCTACTGAAAAGTCAGAAGTAACATCATCACAAGGTTCTGGAACTGGAACCGAGTATTCCCGAACAAATCCATTTAAAGCAGAAGTACTTGAGAACATTAACTTAAATGGAAGAGGCTCCAATAAAGAAACTCGTCATTTAGAATTATCACTTGAAGGCTCAGGACTTGAATTTGAACCTGGTGACAGCCTCGGTGTGTACCCGGAAAACGATATGGAATTAATAGAGACTTTATTAAAAGAACTAAATTTGAGCCCAACAGCAGAAGTGACCATTAACAAACAAGGAGAAATACTCCCATTAAAGGATGCGCTCACTACACAATTTGAAATTACTGTACTAACGAAAAATTTAGTTGAGAAGGCAAGCGATTTTTTAGAGAATAAAGAATTACAGTCTTTGTTATCAACCGAAAATGAACAACGAATAAAAGAATATATTAATGGTCGTGATTTACTTGATTTGATTCGTGATTACGGACCATGGAATGGTTCTGCGCAAGAACTGATTTCAATTTTACGAAAACTGCCAGCACGACTTTATTCAATTGCTAGTAGCTTAGAAGCAAATCCAGATGAAGTTCATTTAACAGTAGGTGCAGTTCGTTATGAATCACATGGCCGTGAACGCAAGGGAGTTTGCTCGATTTTATGTGCAGAACGCCTACAACCTGGTGATACGCTTCCAGTTTATGTGCAGAAAAATCAAAATTTTAAATTGCCAGAGAATCCAGAGACACCAATTATTATGGTTGGTCCAGGAACTGGTGTTGCGCCATTTCGTTCATTTATGCAGGAAAGAGAAGAAGCGGGAATTACCGGTAAATCGTGGATGTTTTTTGGTGACCAACATTTCATGACTGATTTTCTTTATCAAATAGAATGGCAAAAATGGTTAAAAGACGGTGTACTGACTAAAATGGACGTCGCATTTTCACGTGATACAGATGAGAAAGTATATGTACAGCATCGTATGCTTGAACAAAGCAAAGAGTTGTTTGCGTGGCTTCAAGAAGGAGCTACTGTTTACATTTGTGGTGATGAAAAAAACATGGCACAGGATGTTCATAAAACATTGCTTCACATTATCGCAAAAGAAGGCAATATGAATGATGAGCAAGCAGAAAGTTATCTTTCTGAGATGCAACAACAAAAACGTTATCAACGAGATGTATATTGATCTTTAAGATTGGAGGAGTGATATAGATGGTCAATAAAGTATTAAAAGCGCCCGAAGGCCAACCAAGTGATGTGGAGCGCATAAAAGATGAAAGCAATTATTTGCGTGGTACTTTAAGAGAGACGATGTTGGATCGTATTAGCTCGGGAATTTCTGACGATGATAACCGCTTAATGAAATTCCACGGCAGCTACTTACAGGATGACCGAGATCTCCGTAATGAGCGTCAAAAACAAAAACTAGAACCTGCATATCAGTTTATGTTACGGGTTCGGACACCGGGTGGAGTGTCAACTCCTGAACAATGGCTTGTTATGGATGATCTCGCACAGAAATATGGAAACGGTACGTTGAAATTAACTACACGCCAAGCATTTCAAATGCACGGAATTTTAAAGTGGAATATGAAAAAAACAATCCAAGAAATTCATGCATCCCTTTTAGATACAATTGCAGCATGTGGTGATGTTAATCGAAACGTGATGTGTAATCCAAACCCAGATCAGTCAGACATTCATGCAGAAGTATTTGAATGGTCAAAAAAATTGAGTGACGATTTATTGCCTCGTACTAGGGCTTATCATGAATTATGGCTTGATGAAGAGAAAGTGGCTGGCACACCGGAAGTAGAAGAAGTTGAGCCGATGTACGGTCCACTTTATTTACCACGAAAGTTCAAAATCGGCATTGCAGTTCCACCATCAAATGATGTTGATATCTTTTCACAAGATTTAGGTTTTATTGCAATTGTAGAAGATAACAAGTTAATTGGTTTCAATGTTACAATTGGTGGTGGTATGGGTATGTCTCATGGCGATAAAGAAACATATCCACAACTTGGTAAATTGATTGGTTTCTGTAGACCAGAACAAATATATGAGGTAGCCGAAAAGATTATTACAATTCAGCGTGACTATGGTAATCGTTCCATCCGAAAAAATGCTCGTTTTAAGTACACAGTAGATCGACTTGGACTTGATACAGTCAAAAATGAACTTGAAAACAGACTTGGTTGGAATTTGGAAGCAGCAAAGCCGTATCAATTTGAATCGAACGGTGATCGCTATGGCTGGGTGAAAGGAACTAAAGGCAGATGGCACTTTACCCTTTTCGTACAAGGTGGACGCATTACAGATCTTGAAGATTATAAGCTTATGACTGGCTTACGCGAAATTGCCAAAGTTCATACTGGTGATTTCCGTTTAACTGCTAATCAAAATTTGGTGATAGCAAATGTTACTAGTCAGAAAAAGAAAAAAATCACTGAATTAATTGAGGAGTACGGATTAACAGATGGCAAGCATTATTCGGCCCTTCGTCGTAGCTCATTAGCTTGCGTGGCTCTTCCAACCTGTGGTTTAGCTATGGCTGAAGCAGAACGGTATTTGCCAGAGTTAATTGATAAAATAGACAATATTGTTAACGAAAATGGATTACGAGATGAGGAAATCACCATTCGAATGACGGGATGTCCGAATAGTTGCGCGCGCCCAACACTTGGTGAAATTGGGTTCATAGGGAAGGCGCCCGGAAAATATAATATGTACCTAGGTGCAGCTTTTGACGGCAGTCGTTTAAGCAAAATGTATCGTGAAAATATTGGTGAAGAAGAAATCTTAAACGAACTTCGTCTACTTCTTTCGCGTTATGCAAAAGAAAGAGAGGAAGGGGAGCATTTTGGTGACTTTGTTGTCCGTGTAGGTGTTATTAAAGCTGTTACGGATGGTACCAACTTCCATGATTAATATTTAATTTTCTAGAGACAGGAACTCATCCTGTCTCTACTTGTTATTGTGTTACAAATAAGTGAATACTGATAAATTGTGAAAACGATTGCATTTCTAGTGTAAAATAAATACATACACAAAATGTAAAGGTGGAGGAAGATCGGATGGGAAACGTAATTAAGTGGGGGATTTTAGGGACAGCTGGGATAGCTAAAAAAGCCCTTGTCCCAGCTATGATAAGATCAAAAAATGCTGAAGTAGTTGCAGTAGCTAATAGAACTGATAGTAGAAAAGCTAATGATTTTGCTGATCATTTTAACATTCCAAAGCGTTATGCATCGTATGAGGAATTACTAAATGATGATGAGGTTCAAGCAGTGTATGTTCCCTTGCCTAATGCTTTGCACGCAACTTGGGTAAAAAAAGCTGCACAAAAAGGGAAACATATACTATGTGAAAAACCAGCAGCATTAACAGCTAAGGAAGCCCAATCAATGATTGATGTTTGTCATGAACACAACGTTGTTTTTATGGAAGCGTTTATGTATCAATTTCATCCTCAACACGAGCGAGTAAGAGGAATCATTCGTAATGGCGTAATTGGTGAAGTGAGTGTGATGCGCTCAACGTTTTCTTTTCAATTAGATTTAACCAAAGATAGTATCAAACTGAATGACGATTTAGGTGGGGGCAGTCTTTATGATGTTGGATGTTACTGTATTCATGCGAGCCGTATGATACTAGGTAAAGAACCTATACAAGCCTACGCAACAAGTAACTTCTCATCCCAATTTGGTATTGATCTAACTACGGCTGGAACTTTATCATTTGATAATGGCGTAATAGCGACCTTTGATTGTAGTTTTCTTCAACCTAAAGTAAATCAATATGAAATAATAGGTTCGAAGGGGAAAATTGAAGTATTAGATGCATTTAGACCTGATATGGTGAATGATGGTGACGGTACCATTTTAATTACAGATCAATCTGGAGAAATACGTAAAGAAGTATTAAAAGGCGATCAATATAAACTTCAAGTTGATCATATCTCTGATTGTATATTAAATGGTATCACGCCAATATATAGTGGAGATGAAACGATTAAAAACATGAAAGTGCTTGAAGCATGTCAAAATTCTTTGCGTAATAACAAACTGATCCGTTTATAAATCGCAGTAACTTTGAACGATCGAGTTTGAGGTTTTTTCGATATTCGTACCATACTTGTTAAAAGACATTAGAAGTTATAACGGTTATAATAAGATTAGAATACGATATAGAATTAGGAGTTAATTGAATGTATCAAAATTTAGAAGAATGCATTGTTGATTTGGAAAAACATGGTCATTTAGTTCGAGTTAGTGAAGAGGTTGACCCATATCTTGAGATGGCTGCTATTCATATGAAAGTTCATGAGGCTGGGGGCCCTGCTTTATTATTTGAAAATGTAAAAGGGTCAAAATACCAGGCTGTGTCGAACTTATTTGGCACAATAGAGAGAAGTAAGTTTATTTTCCGAAAGACATGGAATTCAACGCAAAATGTTGTTACATTACGCGATGATCCTATGAATGCTTTGAAAAATCCGTTCAAACATGTTAGCTCAGGAATAGCTGCATCAAAAGCATTACCGATGAAAAAATCAAATAAATTACCTAATACTTTTGAAGAAATACAAATTTCTGATCTACCACCTATTCACCACTGGCCTGACGATGGAGGGGCATTTATAACATTGCCTCAAGTATACAGTGAAGATTTAGAAAAGCCGGGTATTATGAACGCGAACTTAGGAATGTATCGCGTACAACTTAGTGGTAATGATTATGAAATAAACAAAGAAATTGGCCTGCATTATCAAATTCATCGTGGGATTGGAATACATCAAGAAAAAGCAGTTAAACAAGGATTGCCTTTGAAAGTAAGTATTTTTATTGGTGGTCCACCAGCTCATACATTAGCAGCGGTAATGCCACTGCCAGAAGGCTTTAGTGAGATGACATTTGCAGGGTTGCTTGCAGGACGACGTTTTCGCTACAGCTATGTTGACGGATACTGTATTAGTCATGATGCTGATTTTGTCATCACAGGAGAAATCCACCCTGGTGAGACAAAACCTGAAGGACCCTTCGGTGATCATTTAGGTTATTACAGCCTTATCCATCCGTTTCCAGTCTTAAAAGTTGAAAAAGTGTACGCTAAGAAAAATGCGATCTTACCTTTTACTGTTGTGGGACGACCACCTCAAGAAGACACTGCTTTCGGTAATTTAATTCACGAGTTAACAGGTGATGCGATTAAAAAAGAAATTCCTGGAGTGAAAGAGGTACATGCTGTTGATGCTGCAGGCGTTCATCCTTTACTTTTTGCGATCGGAAGCGAACGTTATACACCATATCAAAAAGTAAAACAACCAGCTGAATTACTCACAATTGCGAATCGCATTTTAGGTACAAACCAAGTAAGCTTGGCTAAATACTTATTTATCACAGCAGAGGAAGAGTTATCTTTAGACACACACAAGGAAGAGGAGTTTTTACGCTATATTCTTGAACGAATTGACCTTCATCGCGACATTCATTTTCAGACGAATACAACGATCGATACATTAGATTATTCTGGGACAGGCTTAAATACTGGTAGTAAAGTAGTCTTTGCAGCATATGGCGATAAAAAAAGAGAGTTATGTGAAGATGTGCCGGAAATCCTAAAAGGTATCAAAGGGTTCGTTAATCCACGTTTAATTATGCCAGGCATTGTAGCTTTAGAAGGTTCTAAGTTTACGTCATATGAGCACGCTCAAATCGAAATGAAGGAATTAAGCTCAGCTATTGAAAACGATGGAGAATTATCCAATTGTCCACTTATTATCCTTTGTGATGATAGTGAATTTATGACCGATGCTCTTAACAATTTTCTTTGGGCAACCTTTACACGTAGTAATCCTTCACATGATATATATGGAGTTAATAGTTATTACGAAAACAAGCATTGGGGCTGCGATAATGTTATCATTGATGCTCGCATAAAAACGCATCATGCACCACCACTAATTGCAGATGAACCAGTAGAGAGAAACATAGAACGTTTGTTTAAAAATGGAGCAAGTTTGAGTAATTTTAAAAATTGATTAACGTACAATGATTAGTTACAAAAAAGGAGTTGTCACCAAGCAACTCCTTTTTTTATTTATAGCTTAAGTTATTGACACAGCATAATCTTAAACTCATTAAAAGAACTTCTTTCATAAACTGTTGCAATTCCATACTGTTCAACTTCGCGTTTGTTAATTTCTTTATACTTGATTGCTATTTCAAAATCTTGCTGAAAAGGGAAAGGGGTAATAGAAATCTTGTTTTTGTTTAGCCAATTCACAATGATCTTCTTTCTTTTTATAAAATCAAACAGGATAGGGTTCTCAAATTCGCTATAATGTTTAACACCTGGTTCATTCATGCAAAAATATAAAGAGAAAAGATCACAGAATTGAAGTAAATGGAAATGATAATCCAAAAGGGACTCTAAATCTCCTGAGTAAATTCCTAGTAGCTCCTTGAGTTTCTTTTGCCTTTTCTTCTCTAATAGCAAAAACCAATTCTCCTCTTTGCTATTGTTTTCTAGTAATGCACAAAAATGTAAGCTGCAGAGTAAGGCTGAATAAGGGTTTACTTTTTCCACTTCATCAACCCCATGTTTATAATGTACAAGTTTCGGGGCTTGAGGGAAATCAAGAAAGGAATAGGGGGCTTTAGTTACGTCGTTCCAGAATGGAGTATGATCGAGACCAATCCAACTCCGGTCATGCTGATAAACAGCATAGATCATATCATTTAACCTGTTTAAACTATAATGTAGCTCTAGGTTCCAATTTTTAGCTATTTCCCCTGATATATCAGCATGATCATGTTGACTAATTAAAATAAACGTCTCTTGTTTTTGTCGAACGATCAAAAGCCATCCCTCCTTGTAAATTTTTTTCTTCTATCCTTCTAATAAAGATAACGAGACCACTCTTTCAATAGATGTTACAGTATATGCCTATTCTTATAAGGATAAGCTCTAATAATTTTTTAATCCGATCAAAATCTTATTACAGTTCATCTGGTGACAAAACTTATGTTAATATATATGTGATGACATAAACTTTGTTTTATGTTAGTTCCTCATATAAAAACAAATAAAAACTACTCCATAATATCTTCTATGCCAAATTCAAAGTTCCTTTTTCAGTTACAATTCCTTTACATAAGGAAGAGTAAGTTCCCTTCATGATACCTGAATAGATCATTGACCTAATGTACTTTAAAGGAGGTGATTTAATAGTAATACGTACAAGGTAGATCACGATGGAAAAGAAGGGAGTGAAAAAAATGACTGATAAAGAATGGTTAGAATGGCAGAAGAAAGTAATTTGTGAAGAGCAAGTAGAACCAACATTGTTAGAGGAAAAAATGAAGAAAGTTAATAAAGAAAGAGCTTTATATGTTTTTCCTGTAACGAGAGAACAAATTATGCAAAAAAGAAAAACTACATTATGAGCACGTCACAAATTCACAAAATTTATGGAACCTTTAAGAAGTGGAGGGATTTAACATGTATGTAGCATTATATCTATGTAAGGGGTTAAATCACGCAAAAGGGCCAATCTACTGGAAACCATGACCAATTTGTCTTGTTTATTGAATAAGCGCCATAACGAAAAAGGGCTGTTTAATATCACTATGATATTAAACAGCCCTTTTTATCATGAAGTTTTCATAAACCCAAACTCATACTCTCTTTAACATTCTTCCAAGGTGACGTTGTTTACTGACACTAGACGCGTGTATCACAATGATTCATCATCCCTTCATTATTTAGCGTCAATTGGAAATGATTACAATTATGATTTCAGGTTAGACTAATAAAGAAATTTATGTCTACTAATTCCCTGAAATTGGAGGAAAAAGTTATGAATGGAGAAGTTTCTAAAGATGCAACCTCTTCGAAGCCCAATTATTCTAAGCGCAATTTATGGTCTGGAATCTTGTTTGGGATTGGTTTGATTGCTTTTATTGATGAGATGGTCTTTCATCAACTATTACACTGGCATCATTTTTATGATAGATCAACAACAAGAGTTGGGTTAATCGCTGATGGTCTGTTTCATGCATTTAGTTGGTTTGCGACTGTTGGGGGACTCTTTATGTTTGCTGATCTAAGGAGACGGAATGCTGTGTCTATTAGAAAGTGGTGGGGAGGTGTCTTCCTAGGTGCTGGAGTTTTTCAATTATATGATGGGATCGTTCAGCATAAAATGATGCGCCTACATCAAATACGTTACGTAGAGAATGTTATTGTTTATGATCTAGTATGGAATATTTCGGCAATTTTGATGATTATAGTCGGAGTTCTTTTAATTAAGCGCACTAAATTCAAAAAGGAAACAAATGGAGCTGTTTCAAGTGAACATTCTTAGTCACATTCATCATCCCGAAGAGGTTGTTATGGGATTAGCACCTCAATTGATATTGGTAATACCTTTTTTAATTGGCTTCATCGCTTATTTAATTGCTGTTTTACACTCTAATAAAATCTATAAAAAGTGGTCCGCCTATCGAACATTATGCTGGATTTTCGGAGTACTCTGCGCTAGCATTGCCGTTTTTGGGCCAGTAGCTGAAAAAGCACACCATGATTTCACAGTACATATGTTAGGACATTTACTTCTAGGGATGATCGCTCCTTTGTTAATGGTACTTTCTGCACCTATGACACTAGTGTTTCGTAGCCTTTCCGTATCCTCTGCTAGGAAACTTAGTTGCTTATTAAAGAGTAAATATGTACGGTTTGTAACAGACCCAATTGTTGCATCACTATTAAATGTTGGAGGATTGTGGATTCTATATACAACAGATTTGTATGTAGCTATGCATACAAACGCCTTTCTTCATGTAGTTATCCATGTACATGTATTCTTAGCAGGTTATGTTTTTACAATATCAATGATCTATATTGATCCAACGCCACATCGTACAAGCTTTCTTTATCGTTCGATTGTATTAGTATTAGCATTGGCAGGTCACGGAATCTTATCAAAGTATATTTATGCGCATTCTCTAACTGGTGTAAGTGTAGCTCAAGCAGAAGCAGGTGGAATGTTAATGTATTACGGTGGAGATATTGTTGACGTCATAATCATTTTCATTCTGTGTTTACAATGGTACAAATCAAGCCGACCACGACCGATGGGTACAAAAGAATATAAAGGTAAAGCATTGCAGTACCATTAATTTCACATACTGTAATAATTTTATATTAAAAATAACAAATTATTTATAGAAGAAGGTTAGCCGTAACACATTATCAATTTCTTCAAAACAATCTTTAAAAGCTTTTGTTATAGCTCTACGAACTTGTTGAGCCATTACGTATTGAGGTGTATTTGACAAAATTCCCGATTGAAAGAAAATACGGACATCTACAGCATATTCTTCATAATTATTTCGTAAAAGTTCATAATGATACGAACTGGCTTCACCTATTGTAATCATGTATCCCGCAAAATGTTGTCATTGATAACTCTGGAATGGTAACCTCTCGAATTTCAGCGCCCATTTTTTCCAAGGTTGTTACGGCGTTCTAAAAGCTAATTCTACTTCTGGATCTAGCCTTTGCAGATAGTATCTCGGAATTCCAATTTTAATACCTTTTAGCCCTTTATTGAGATTTCTATTGTAGTTAGGTATCGGTGCTCTAACACTTGCTGGATCTTTAGGATCATATCCTGCTATAGCAGTAAGCATTAAGGCAAGATCTGATACAGAACGTGCCATCGGACCTACAGTGATCCATCGACCAGGCAAGAGGAACAACTCCTTCTGAACTAACTAAACCGTATGTTGGTTTTAACCCGTACATCCCACACATTGAAGCTGGTACTCGAATGGACCCAAACGTATCAGTACCAGTGGCTAATGTCGTTAAACCAGCTGCTATCGCAGTAGCACTACCTCTGATTTCGCACAGTACATAAAACGGGTTAGTATTCGTTAAACCTCCTCCAAACTCATGCATGTTTAATTTACCTGTCAGTATGCCTCCTGCGCCTAATAACTTGTTATAACTGTTGCATTCTAGTTCGGGATAAAGGTACTACGTATATTGAATCACATCTTTATCAAAAATGACAATAGGAGCTTCTTCTTGTAAATTAGCAAAAGGCTCTAATGACACTTGGGCTTGCCGGATCGTATTCGTTACTTTTTGAATATAAGGGATATCAGCTTCAATGATTGGAATATGATGTATACGTGGAACTTGTTTAATGTAATTTTCATCCATGCAGTAATCTCCTCCTTCTCTTATTAGGTTAATACACGTTATGTATGTACCTAGAGATTGTCCTTATAAAGAAAAATATGAATTTTACACCGTTTTATAGAATATTATCGTTTTGATAAGGCTTAACAGAATTAAATTGAGAAAGAGGTGAGAAATATGCCAGTGGCAAAAGAGAGAGGAAATGTTGGTTGCAATATAGAAACAATGTGGGTATTTATAAAAGATATGAAAAATTGGGCTCCTTGTATGCCAGGGTATGTTCATTTCGAGCAAGTAAATGAGAAAATCTCAATTTGGACACTCAAAGGAGATATGGGGATTTTAAAACGAAAAGTTGATTTCACCGTCACAGTTACGGACAGAGTAAAACCAGAACGTGTTGCTTTTATAATTGAAGCAAAGGGTGAAGGAATTACAGGTGAAGGCTCATATACGGCAGTAGCTACCGGTCCTAATTCGACAGATGTAGAATTTAATCTTATGATGAATGGTACCGGTATAGGGGCAAAACTGATTAACATTGTTTTATCGAAAACTCTCCCTCGAGACTGTAAAATATTAAAAGATAATTTAATTGAATTATTAGAAAGTAATGGGAAGTCTGTAGAATAAAAAAAGTGAAATAAAAAATTTTGAATTTTGCTTTGCATATGATGAGTTTGATTGAGTACTATTTTTTCAGAGGAACTAATTTTTGTATATACTTAACCTGAGCTGTGGTAACATGCTTGGGTTTTATTTAATTTATTAATTATGATGTCTATGTCTTCTATAATTTATAGGTGAGTTCATAAATTTTTTCTGGAAATCTTTATAAAAATTAGTCATTTTGTTAAGGATAACGGAAATAGGTTTTTTAGCGAAGATGAATGTTAGCACGAATTACATACGAACATAATAGTGTAGAGGGGCAGAATATGATAATCGTATATTTAACAGGAATTTATCTTTTGTATTCAATCATTTGCGCGATTGTTCTTTTCAAATTACATAAACCTAATGAAAGTGAATCTAAGAGGGATAGCCAACGATTTTTGGGACAAGCTCATTCCCAAGATAGAGTTGTTCTAATAGAAGAACGGTATGAATCGGGACTTGCACGTATTAACCTTATAGAAAATGCAAAAGAAACTTTAGATATCTCTTATTATATGATTAGTCCTGGACTTGCCGGGAATATCTTTCTAACAAGCATTATTGATGCTGCAGATAGAGGGGTTCAAGTTCGGGTACATCTAGATGGTTTATTTCATCACATGAATGGAAAGAGAAAATCAGTTTTATATGCGATTACTGTACATCCCAATATACAGCTGAAATTTTATGAACCGTTCGATGCATTAAGACCTTGGAAATGGAACAATAGGCTTCATGATAAAATTATCATTGTAGACAAAAAGCTAGCCATGGTCGGTGGACGAAACATTGGGGATAAATACTTTGCACCGGTAGGCTATGACGGCGCAACTAACGATCGTGATGTTGTGATTGTCAATACAAAACCTGCTGAATTTGAAAATAGTGCTATCTATCAAATAAAAGAGTACTATGACTATGTTTGGCAACATGAATTTTCCCAGTATCCAACAAAGAAATTAACAAAACAACAGCGAGAAATGGGAGAAAAGAAACTTTCAGATTTAAGAAAACTTCATCCTACTTTGCTACAATCTGAACCAAAAATGTTTCACCATGATATAGATTGGACGGAGAGGTCGATTCCAACTAATAAAGTGACATTTATTCACAATCCTATTGAACGTCTAAATAAAGAACCATGGGTCTGGTTTGAAATCTCAAGTTTGATGAAAGCAGCAAAAGAATCGATAGTAATACAGAGCCCATATATTATTCCAACTAAAAGCATGCTTCATCATTTAAATAAAAAGAACCTTTCTGTTGAGGAACTAATCGCTGTGACTAATTCACTTGCTGCATCCCCAAATTTGATGGCCTATTCTGGTTATAGTAGATATAGAAAAAAGCTCGTCCATTCAGGGGTAAATGTATTTGAATTCCAAGGTCCGACTGAATCATACCACACAAAATCATTCATATTTGATAATCGGATTAGTCTTGTCGGTTCATTTAATTTAGATGCTAGGAGTACGTATCTAAGTACCGAAATAATGGTGGTCATTGATAGTGAGGAATTCGCTAGTGAAATGAGATCTAACATTGACCAAATTATCTCCCAAAACAGCCTTCAAGTGAAAAGAGATGGCTCATATAACGATCATCTCCAAATAGAAGAACGATCAATCTCTGCAACCAAATCAGGTGGTGTTAAAATATTATCCGGCATCACGCGGTTAACGGAGCATTTGTTATAGCTACAACAGAGCAATCCTCATTTAGGTGTTGCTCTGTTTGCTATTTGCAAAAACTAAATCAATGGATAATATTGATCATAAGTTGGATTGCAATAGTAAGGAGGCCTAGGTCCTATATGAGGAATTTGATAGGCATAAGGATTGCCACTATATATAATGTCTTCCTTTTTTTCAGAATAGCCAATAAGTAATAGCATTACTTCAAGATTAAATTGAAAGGTTTGCAAACTCAATTCCTCCCTTAAACCATTTTTTATTACATTTTATTCTACCTCCACCAAAGTGAGACACCTATCGATATATTGTTATCACGATTTTTTATTTCCAAGCACGATATATGCCCATATTACATAGCCTAATTCCAAACTGATTTTTTCTAGGAGGATTTCCATGTACAAAGAGCAGGAAAATATTCATAAGTATCAAGGTTATCCAATGTACCCGAACTATGGAAAGGTCACACGTTACGAAGAAGTAGCTGTTACAGTTCCAGAACAGCGCCAGTTTTGACAACCTGGTGTAGAAAACTTAATGGTGCCTAGACCAATTATAGAAAACCCAAGTTATGCTGGAACCGGAAAGTTGTTGGGGAAAGTTGCTTTGATCACAGGTGGTGACAGTGGCATAGGAGCAGATGTTGCAGTTTCTTATTTAGATGAGCACGACGATGCAAATCGAACAAAGTGGAGAATTGAAGAGATTGGTCAACGTTGTTTATTATTACCAGGTGATGTAAGAGTGAAACAACATTGTATCGATATTGTAGAAAAGACAATCTCTACCTTTGGGGAACTTCATATTCTGTGTAACCATGTTGGAATCCAGTTTCAACAAACGAATTTGTTAGATATTACCGATGAGCAGTTTGATGACACATTTAAAGTAAACGTCTACTCACATTTCTACACAACAAAAGCAGCCTTGCCACACCTTAAACCTGGAAGTTCAATTATCAACACTTCTTCTGTTGTCGCTTATTCCGGACATGAACAATTAATGGATTACTCAGCAACTAAAGCAGCAAACATTGGTTTCACTCGTGCATTAGCGAATAACTTAGTAAGTCAAGGCATCCGCGTGAATGCAGTTGCTCCCGGTCGTTTTTGGACCCCACTAATCCCTTCTAGTTTCTCTGCAGACCAGATTCCATTAGTAGATAACCCAATGAAACGTCAAGGGCAACCGTTTGAACTTGCTCCTACTTATGTTTATCTAGCGTCTGACGATTCACGATTCATGACAGGTCAAACTTTACATGTTAACGGCGGTCAACTCACATCCTCTTAATAAATAATGGAATTTCCTCAAAAAAAAACCACTACTGTACAAGAAATTTAATAAACGGTTTAAATCAAAATTAATTGGTAATAATTGTAATCTAAAAAGATTTCATTTTCATCTCAAAATATAAATTGCTTTATACCGGAATTTAAGGGGGAATATAGGTGAGTTTGTTAAAACAACAATTTGCCAAAAGTTATTTAGTACATGCGTATATTAGGGGGTTAAATTTTATAATTGATAATGATGTAAGACGATTAATTGAAAATAAAGAAGTATCTTATCCAGGTTTTCGTATTCTTTGGATTGTATATTTTCACGCAAAAATAGGAATGACAGACCTAACTTATCTAACTCAAGTAAATATATCAAATGTTTTTCGACAGTTGACTAAATTAGAAGAAGCAGGTTTGGTATTTATAAACAATGGTCACGATGCAAGAACGAAAGAAGTAACGTTAACAAAAGATGGACAAAAAGTAGTACAAGAGTTCATTAAAGAAAATATTGAAAAGTCGAATATAAAATTAGTTCATTTAATGGATAAGATTCCAAATGAAGATCTCTCTACGTTTATTGAAGTTTCATCTATTTTAAGTGAAGAATTAATTGGTAAACAATTTAATGAATTTTTAACTGAAACATACTCTAAGATATCATATTAACGTGTTTTCACTTAAAACCGGAAGTAAATACCAATTTTTTTCAAATGAAGTCAAGGAAATAATTTTCCTCGACTTTTTTATTTGCAATCGCAAATATTTTTTGGATTCTGTGCCATAATATGACCAATTTCTCATATAACATTACATTGCTAAAATAACTTGGTATGAGAGAACTAGTATTTAGAGAATAAGGGAGTGACAAAATGGCTAGTAAAAAGAGGAACAATGCAGTTCTATTTTCAACAAGTATCATTACGCTATTTCTAATCTGTAAATATGTCCCTCGCAGTAAAATAAGGGAAGCGCAAGTATCCTTTTTATTTCAACAAGTTATCACATGGTTTTTCGGATTGTTAGTTGTAGAGAAAGGGTTGCTAAAATACCCTCATCGAATTTTTTTTAAGAAAGCAAACAAATCAAGCTTTGTCTTTGAATATTTTATTAATCCAGCCATAACAGTCCTTTTTAATCTTTACTTTCCAGATAATAAAAGCATAATAAAAAAGATAGTACATGTTTTTTCCTTTAGTGGGGCTATAACTTTCATAGAGGTATTAACCGAGAGGTATACTGACCTTATCAAGTACAAAAAGTGGAAATGGTACTGGAGTTTTATTACTTTATCAATTTCTTATTATATATCTCGTCTTTATAATAGATGGTTTTTTAAGGTCATTTAAAAGGGATAAAAGCCTGAACCCAAGGAAATAATAGTATTTTTAAGGGAACTCAATACTTTTTATTTTTTAAGTTACTGTTTCTTTAAGTCGGACAAATTTACATATTCTAAGTATAAAGGGAAGGTAGTTATATGCTTAAAAAATTAGGAAAAAGAGTGTATTATATGCCTCATTATTCAGAAACTGATCGGCCTACTTTAGGTTTAATTTGTGGGGATACTTTTAGCTTGATAGTTGATTCAGGGAATTCACCTGCACATGCAAGTGATTTTCTTAACTTAATCGAAAAGATGGATATATCACCAGTAAAGTTTGTTGTCATTACACATTGGCATTGGGATCATATCTTTGGTATTAGAACAATGGGCTTGCTAACGATTAGTCATAATGAAACGAAAAAGAAAATAGAATA
Source organism: Halalkalibacter sp. HAAS-P014 (assembly GCF_056619965.1). Lineage (NCBI taxonomy): Bacteria > Bacillati > Bacillota > Bacilli > Caryophanales > Bacillaceae > Halalkalibacter > Halalkalibacter sp. HAAS-P014. Next base: position 306,325 of record NZ_JBWQTV010000002.1, read on the forward strand.
CATGAAAACGTTAAAATGGAATGATGATTCGATAGATGAGCGAGTAAAGACTGGCGAAGAAATTGAATTTTGCAGGGATATGATAAAACGTGAAATGCCTAGCCGTGATTATTTGGAGTTAAAAGCGCCGGATTTAACCTTTACTAATAAGATCGAAATTGATTTAGGTGGTATCACCTGTGTGGTTGAGCATGTAGGAGGGGAGCATGCTCATGATTCATCGATAATTTATATCCCCGATGAAAAAATAATGTTCCTAGGAGATTGCGTATATCAAGATTTTTATAGTGGTGAATGGAGTTATGACTTGAACAAATTAACAGCCCTTATTGATAGAATAAAAAAATATGAAGTAAGTAGCTATGTAACAGGTCATCAAAATCCAAAAACACACGAAGAAATGTGGATTTTTTTGGATGAATTAACTAGCATTGGTGAAATTGTAGGTACAGAAGTTTCGATTGATGAAGCTGTTGCTACATTTAATCAGGTGCGAAATACTCTACCAAATGAAGAACAAATTGAGTATATCCAAAACTTTGTATACGGTAATCAAAAGAAGCAGGCATAATTAACGAAGCTACGTTTGGTTTCGCTAACTTTCTTGAATACCTGGTAAAGAGTAAAAAAGTAAAAATAGGATGTTGCGACACCTATTTTTACTGTATTTAGAACACACCGAATACCTTAGTTTTCAAAGTATTCTTTTATTATCTTTGTCATAGCTTCTTTATTTTCTGCAAACTGCTTATGACGATGACCATTGCCACCTGAAGGGTGAGGGAAACCATCTAAAATTGAGTTTGAATTAATAATGTCATTGTCAGCAAGGTAGCTCAGTACTTTTGAAACGTTTACTCCTAATGGGATGATCAATGGATTGTGTAAGTACCTCAATTCCTTTGCGAAATTCTCCATTATATATTTCTTCAATATGTCCGTTTTTAAAATAGTGGGTGTCGACCCACTATAATTTTTCCCTTTATAGAAAACAGGATATGTTAGAACAGAAGTTGTTTGTACGATGTAACTTGCACTGCTAAAAAGCTCACTCGTAGAAGATAGCCCTAGAAAGTGAGGTAATTGTAGTTCGTCTAACATCGTAATCAGATTTTTCCTCATGGGTCCTTCAAAACTAGAATTTTTCTTAACTTCGTGTAGAATTTGTTCATCATCATATATTTGATCTTTCAACTCATTCACTGCCGAAAAGGATTTTTTCATTTGGTGAAGCCCCGGTGTAATTCCAACAATAAGAACTTTTGCCTTCTCATTCACATATTCAAATGGCGCATAATAAATTTCTATGTTCTTTCTTTCATCTTTATCTAATAAAAATTGTTGATCCATTAATTGACCCACGTTAAGGGGGGGATGATAATTGTGTGATTACATGCTTATAGTTATCAAACTTCGAATATGGCGCAAGCATAGTATGAAACCTCCAAGTAATAAATTATTCTATATTCCACAATAGTCATTCCATTCATATGATTCAAGTTCTTTTCTACTAATGAGCTTTTAGTCTCATAACCTTTTCAATTTTGTTAACATCTACTCTTTAAATAGCAAGACTTTGGATTATTATGGTAAGGTAGTATTAATTGATAGAATTTCCCTCTAGGCAGCAATAGAATAAAACATTAAGGAGGGGGATTATGTTACTGATTAGTACAGATAGAGTCAAGATTGATGAAAAGAAAGGGATACTTAACAGAGATGGGAAAAGCACTGGTGAAGTAGGCTAGAGGTTACCCGAATGTTAAGAAGGTAGTCGCAACTTGTAACCCAAATAATTTAGCCTCTATTCGATCGAGTGTTAGAGAGATTCGGCTTTCATATATCAAATAAACAGAGGAAAAATTTATTGGTCTTATTAGTGTTCGAAAGAAAGAAATATGAGTCGTTTCTCAAAATAAGAGAGGCGCCTAAAGCGCCCCCTAATTTAATAACTTTTAAAACTGAGATCCACCCATTTGCTGCTCAGCCATTTGGACAAGACGTTTTGTAATTTCTCCACCAACAGAGCCGTTTGCACGGGAAGTCGTGTCAGCTCCTAATTGAACCCCAAATTCTGATGCAATTTCAACCTTCATATGATCCAATGCTTGCTGCACACCTGGAACTAATAATTGATTTGAATTATTGTTGCTACTTGCCATGTTTAAACACCTCTTTCTTGGATTTGATTATAGTATTTTGAGAAATGTTTTATTTTATTCAGCAACGGTTATATCAACTAGAGTGTAAATATTACCAATCTAAGACTTATCTTTAGAGTTTTTAATTAGTTGGCTATGAACTCGATGATAAATTAATTTGCTTAAGACGTATAAAGACTCAGCTTAATAAAAAAATAAGCAAGAAAGGTGGATTATTTAATAAGGCTTGATATCTCACAGTAAATGTATAGAGAACAAACAACAAGAAGCTAAAAAATATAAAGTTTGTAACAGATAGGAGCTTTGAAATTATGATAACCGTACAACAATTAGCGGAGAAATTAGGATTAGAAATTCTTGCTGGACAACAAGGTCTTGAACGTTCCATAGATAATGATGATATTCACCGTCCAGGGCTAGAATTAACCGGCTATTTAAAATTTTTCCCAAAGGAACGAATACTATTATTAGGGAGACAAGAAATTACATATTTACATTCATTAACAAAAGACCAGCGCGATGAAAGGATTGGAAATATAATAAAAGAACTTCCTCCGTGCATCATTATAACGCGTGACCAAGAAGGTCTTCCTTATTTAAAGAAGCACTGTAATGAAGAAGGTGTAACACTTCTTCGAGCTAAAGAGAAAACGACAAAAGTAATAAGTAAATTAAATAATTATTTGGAGAAAGAATTGGCACCGAGTATTGGAATTCATGCTGTTTGTGTAAATGTTTTTGGCGTGGGATTACTAATTAGAGGGGAGAGTGGGATTGGAAAAAGCGAATCTGCACTTTCATTAATTGAAAAGGGACATCGGCTGATTTCAGACGATTTAGTTATTATAAAGAAAATCGGACCTGAAATGTTGGTGGGAACACATAATCAAACAAACCGTGATTTCTTATCTTTACGTGGTATTGGGATGGTTAATGTACCAAGACTTTACGGTTCTGGAGCTTTCCAAAATGAAACGATGATTAATCTTGATATCGAATTAGCCACGTGGGATGAAACGAAATATTATGACGCAATTGAGCATCCTGATGAAGTTGTTGACTATTTAGACGTTTCTGTTACTCACCTTAAAATTCCAATGCGTCCAGGAAGAGATATTGCGAGCCTTATTGAAGTAGCAGCAAAGAATTGGCGCCTAGAGCAACAAGGTTACTCAGCAGTGAATGAATTTTATGAACGAATTCAACAAGCCAATGATTAATGTAATTTGCTATAACGATTGTGAGAAGTTGATTTTTATATACTAAAAATGTTTGAACATAGGAGGAGTGAGCTCAGAAGGTTGTTCTTTTGAGCTCACTCTATTCCTCCACAATATTACGTAAAATATAAATTTGACGTAATATTGTGGAGGGATTTTCTTCATCTTGTAGAATTGTTAATAATGAGGTGATATTTTTGACAAACCATGAGCAACAACGTTCCTATAAGAAATTACAAACTTTACTTAAAGATTTACCTTGGTATGTTGAAGAATACATAAATTTTAAAAAACGAAAATTATCAGCAGCATCTTTATTAAATTATGCTCATGATTACAAAATCTTTTTTAATTGGCTAAAAATTGAACAATTGTATACTTGTGATAGCAAAAATGTTCCTCTCGAGCTTTTAGAATCGCTTACTGTCCAAGAAGCTGAAGGGTTTTTAAGCTATCTACAATATCAATTGAACAATAAAAAAGTAACTGTAAATCGAAAGTTATCAGCATTAAAGTCCCTTTTTAACTACTTACAAAATATTGCAGAAACTCGAGATTTAAAGCCCTACTTAAATAGAAATGTTATGGCTAAAATCGAATTTAATGAAATAAAAGAAAGCATGGAAACAATTGCAAATAAAATGGAAGGAAAAATTCTTATGGGAGATGAATACGAAGCGTTCAGGCAGTTCATCTCCTATGATTACGGTCATGTAAATAAAGATAATAAGAAACTAGTGAACTTCCATACGTTAAACCGAGAACGAGATACAGCCATTGTATCGCTTATTCTAGGATCAGGTCTTCGCCTTTCTGAAGTTGTCAATTTAAATTTAGATGATATTGATTACAGCAAATATACAGCACGGGTTATTCGGAAAGGAAACAAAGAACAATATGTTTATTTTAGTAAATTAGCAATGAATGACCTCGAGGAATACCTACAAATTCGCGAAGATCGCTATCAAGTTGATAAAACAAATAAAGCACTATTTGTCGCAGCACCCATGGGTCCAAAGGGAACACCAAGAAGATTAACTGCTCGCTCTGTCGAAAAACTAATCGAAAAATATGCAAAAGCATTCGGCAAACCGTCGTTATCGGTTCATAAACTAAGACACTCATTTGCTACTAGATATCATGCAGAAATTAATGATGTTCCAAAGTTAAGAAGACAACTAGGTCACTCCTCAATACAAACAACGATGATCTATACTCATATTAACAATGATGATCTGAAAAACGCAGTGGATATGATGGATATTCCCAGAGATGAAACTTAAATAATGCTAGATGATCTCTTTATTAAGAAAGAAGATACGATTTATATCCCTCCTTTAAAACAACATTTTAAAGGAGGGATATTTTTTGTTAAATAGTTTAGCTTCAGTATCTAAGTAATTAGGGAGGGAAGGTCATTTTCAAAACAAATTTTATTTTTATTCTAGTTTACATAACATATATTATCAGAAGCAAAAGAAATGAACGCTTTTTGTCTCAAATCAAAAGAATACTCTATATTTTGAGACGAAAAAAGAAATTAATCTAATTCGTTATATAGCGAAAAATCCTTGATTAAGTGATATAAAATCTTTCACAAGTTGTCCTACATCCCAATCAACATACATATCTTTATATGAAACGTAAAATTTTTGTATTTCTAAATGGTGGTGATCCCTATTCATTATACAAATCGTCAATGGACTGGACTTTATTTAGGTCCTTTTATGGCCCTAGTTTTATATTTTATACCAACATTAACACAATTACCTAATGAACCAAGAGCTGTATTGGCTATAACAGTGTTAGTTGCGACTTGGTGGATTACAGAGCCCATTCCAATTGGTGCCACTTCCCTCCTCCCACTCATTTTGCTTCCTCTAAGTGGTGGTACCAGTCAAGAATCTACAGCAATAGCTTATATGAACCCGATTATCTTTATGTTCTTAGGTGGTTTTACTATAGCTCTAGCAATAGAAAAGTGGAATTTACATAAAAGAATCGCTATGAATGTTTTACAAATAACTGGAACAAGCGCAAAGCGAATAATATTAGGATTTTTACTGGGCACTTCTTTTCTTTCTATGTGGATTTCAAATGCTGCGACAGCTTTAATGATGTTCCCTGTTGCTGTTGCTTTAATTTCCGAGATAAAGAACAAACGATTGTTCGATCAACGCTCAATAGAGTCTTTTACGAAAGCCTTACTTTTAACTGTCGCTTATTCAGCTTCAATTGGTGGACTAGCTACACTTATCGGTTCTGTTCCTAATGCTGTTTTTGCTGGTATTTCGAATACGGTCCTTCATCATAAGATTACGTTCGTTGATTGGTTTCTTTTCGCCTTTCCAGTTACAGTCGTTTTGTTAATTTCACTCTTCTTTTTAATCCTTTTTAGATTTCCAATGTCATCACATAGTCGAATACCAAATGAAATCATAAAACAGCAACTGGATGAGTTAGGACCGATTAAACAAGAAGAAAAAGCAGTTTCGTTCGTATTTTTAGCAACTGTACTGTTCTGGATGTTCGGGAGTATATTGCCTATAGACATCACAGATACAAGTATTGCCCTAATTGGGGCTCTTGTCTTATTTTTTATTCCTAGTCAATCACAAGATGGTAGTTTAATGAGGTGGACTGATATGAGTCGATTACCATGGGGCATTCTATTGCTATTTGGTGGAGGACTTTCTCTAGCTGCCGCTTTTACTGAGACGAATTTAACAGGCTGGATTGGAACGCATTTAAGTGGAATCGGTACCCTACCGTATTTTATTTTGTTAATTGTCTTCGCTTGCTCCTTATTGTTTATGACAGAAATCTTATCAAATACGGCAATTGCCAATATGTTTATACCTATTTCAGTAGGACTTGCTAGTGGTATTGGAGTAGAACCTTATACATTAATGGCGATAGTCGCATTAGCTTCTACATGCGCCTTCATGTTACCGATATCTACCCCTCCAAATGCTGTGATCTTCAGTTCAAAGTATGTATCTATTCAAGACATGATTAAAACAGGCTTTCGACTTAATCTAATAGCAATAATCGTCATTGTGCTTGCGACCTATGTTTGGCTCCCATATTTTTTTCGCTAACGAACTAAGGCAAGGTGGAAATATAGTTATTAGTCACTTCCCCCTTCCCTCTTTATTTTTATTTATCGTATGCTATCTTATCTGTATCCTTCTTCTTGTGTTGTTTATCCTTTATATATTGAAAAACTGAGATTGTAATGAGCAACCAAAATCCACTCATTAGATAAGCACCTAAAACATCGCTAGGAAAATGAACTCTTAAATAGATCCTGCTTATTCCAATAAAAAGGATCATAAGTGTACTAAATAAAAGTAATATAACACGCCCTTTTCTAGAAGGGATATGTCTCCAAAATAAAAACGTAAGAATACCATATAGGGATAAGGCTGCCATAGAATGACCACTCGGGTAGCTATAACCAGACTCAATAAGGAGCGGATCAAACAAAGGACGATCACGTTTAAATAAATATTTCAATAATTGATTGATTACTGTTGACCCAAGTGACACAACTGCAAATAAAATGACCTCATCTTTTCTATTATATAAAATGTGAATACTAATCAATAAAATAATAGAGATAATGATTACCGGCCAAGTATCACCTATTACACTAAGTACTTTCATTACCTTTGTTACAATCGGATGCTCTAATTCACTGACAAACGTAATCATTTTTTCATCTACTACAATAGTTCGTTCATTTACTACAAAATATGTTAGAACGATAAAACTACTTAATAACAATAAACCTATAATGGATAATATAAGTACCAAGAACAGCACCTTCCAATCGAATGGGTTACCCATTTATTGTTAGGTGTTTTTATCTTTTTATACATTACTGAAAGCGAGTATATATATATATCAGATAATTCAGTAAATAAATGAAATTTCCTGGGGAAGCGCACAATTCAACAAAAATGTCAACGGGTCGACATAGCTAAATCGACAAAGTTCAGATTGATTTTTAAACCCCTATTATTTAGTGTCCATTTATTAATCAAACGTTTGTTTAATTTCGGTTAGCCTGTAATAATTAATGTGAAAAAGAGCACATACAATTATAGTACATGCCCCTTCAGTGTTTTAAGTAAGTATACGTTGTTGTAGTATGTCTTCTTTAACAGGATTAATTGCCATAACATCTTCCCGATTTGCCAAAAATTCAGGACGAGGCTGCCCTCCTGAAAATGGAGAAACTAGTTTATTTTCAATGCTGTTAAATACAAAGAAAACATTGCTTCGAGGAAATGGTGACATATTACCACTTGAACCGTGCATTACATTGCAGTCAAAAAATAATACCGAACCTGCAGGGCCGGTTGCACGATCGATTTGATTATCAGTATCGTCGACCAACCAATGTAAGCTTTCATTATCCGGTACACCAAGCTCTTGTTTCTTTAGAGACTGCTTATAATTATTCTCTGGTGTTTTTCCAGGGCATGAAATATACCACTTATGCGAACCTGGAATCAACATTAGTGGACCGTTAAATTCATAGTTGTCTGTTAAGATAATTGAGCAACTAACTGCTCTCATGTTTGGCATTCCATCTTCAACATGCCATGTTTCAAAGTCTGAGTGCCAATAAAATTCTTTTCCTTTGAATCCTGGCTTAAAGTTAATTCGCGATTGCGTAATATAAACTTGACTCCCCAAAATTTGTTGGGCAATTGAAACGATTCGTTCATTCTGTGATAGACGTTTAAAAAAATCACTGTTTTTATGAATTTCAAAAACAGAACGAACTTCATCACTCCCTGGTTCCCTAATAACATCATTAGATTGATTAGAACGATTTAGGTCCATTGTTTTTTTTAGTTCCTCTTTTAAAATAGTAACCTCATCTTTTGAAAATAAAGAATTCAACAAAATATATCCGTTTTTTTCATACGAATGCAATTCGTCTTGTGATAATGGCCCAGTAGCCAAATGATTCGGATTCGTATAAATAATCGGATCCTGCCTTTTTAGAATTTTTGCTTCATTGCTAATTCTTGAAGGATATAAATCTGATACCAATTTACTCACTCCTCATCAGTATTTGATTGTTTGGGCCTTTAACTTTTCCCACCCTTCATTTTATTAAAAATCATAATAATAACAATGTTAATAAATAGGGAATATTAGCCAATTTAACGATTCCTATGCGAATATAATTGCTATTATTTTTCCATCTATGAATTCCTCTTTTTACCTCTAAGTATTTCTACTTATCTATATTTGATTTTTTAAAAATACAAATATGGAATCCTTATAAATTATATGAAATTTTTAAAGCATTTCTCTTGCTATTAATTTGTAAGACTTCCTTCGTGCTTTTGGGTCATATGTAATCGTGACCATCATCAACTCGTCCATATGATATGCTTCTTGAAGACTCGCTATTTTATCTTTCACAGTTTGTGAGTTACCAATAATCATCCTTTCTTTCATTTTTACTAATTTCTGTTCCTCTTCAACCGTTAGCGCTAATTCCTTTGCTTTTGTAATAGATGGAACCCCCTCATTCCCTTTTCCTTTTTCCATCATCAATTTCCATACAAGTGAACTAAGGGCGATCTCTTCGGCTTCTTTGGTCGTATCTGCACAAATAACAGAAACCGTTAGGATGACCTTTGGTTTATCGCCTTTATTTCTAGCTTTAAATTGTCTCCTGTACTCATCGATAATGTTGATTCCATCTTTACTACTCATAAATAGTCCAAATGCATAAGGTAAGCCATACTTTGCTGCTAGCAACGCACTTTTCTTGCTAGTCCCTAATAGCCACGGTTCAGGTGCTATTTGTGGAAACGGTGCAGCAGTAACAGATGCGAACTGATGATCGTCAGGGTGATTATTCTCCAAAAAATTCAAGAGTAATTCAACCGACTTAGGCATCTGAAACACCTGCTGTAAAAAGTTAGCTGATAAAGCATTGGTCGCTTCGGCTGACCCACCAGGAGCTCGGCCAATGCCAATATCAATTCGCCCTGGGAATAATGTTGCTAATGTATTATATAATTCCACTACTTTATAAGGTTTATAATGTGGTAATAGTACGGCTCCTGAGCCGATTCTAATTTTTTTTGTGTTTGAACCAATGTAACTTAAAACAACCTCAGGTGCTGAACAAGCAAGACCACCTAGATCATGGTGCTCGGCAATCCAGTAACGTGTATAACCATACTTTTCACCAACTTCAGCTAACCTCATTGATTCATATAAGGCATCTGAGGCTGTCTGATTTTCTGAGATTGGTGCTTGGTCTAAAATACTTAATTTCATTGACTCCCCCACTTTCGTTGTGTCATTCGACAAATACGTTCTTATGATTCGATTATGAATAACAATATATTTTGATGCAAATAGTAAGGTCGACAAAACAATAAAGGAGTGAACTTTATGCTGAAACAACGCGCCCAAGAAATTGCAGCTTCACCTGTAATGGCCAATGTAACGTATAACGATACACCAGTCTTTATCCAAAGAGTAAGTGATGATCATGATACAGCAAGGATTTTCCCATTAGCTGATCCTCAAAATGAGCAAGTTGTAAACTTATCTAATTTAATTGAGCATTAATCCATGTTTGGTTATATTGCAAGTCAATTTAATACTAGGCGATACTGAAACAGGAAGGCCTTAATTGGGCCTTCCTGTTTTAAGAATTATTAAACACTTGAGAAATTTCTTCTTCTGCCAAATCTTCATTGGCTCTTTCTAATTCTTTATGAGCATCAACTGAATCTCCTGCGTAACGATCTACCGTATTCGTGGGATGAGCCGGATCTAATTCCGTTCGCACGCCTATTTCACCATTTGAATTAGCTTCAGTAGGCATAGAAAACTGTTCTTTTCCCTTTTTCTTCATAATTCCACCACCTCATATATAACTTGTGTCAAATTAAAGTTTTCATTCAAAAGACCAATCACGAACATACGTTCCGTGCATGAACGTTATTTCCTCAATTATTTTTGTTCAGTTACTTCTCTTTGATTCGAGCCACTGCTTCCTCTCAAAATAAAAAACATAACTATAACAATAATAAGCTCTAACAAAAGCCCAAGTGTTGCCCACGTATGTATTTGATATTCATACAATGAACTCTCGCTTTTAAATAATAAAATCGATAATATCCCCATTAAACTCGCTAGTGGCACTAAAGTTATCTTATTATTACTGTTAACTAAAAGGTTCATCGCTCGATTTAACCCATATAATAAAAGGGCAAATTTTGAAAACGCAGTAGGGAAATACAATGATACAAGAACAAAATCGAGACGATCCAAAAACTCAGTTAGCCGAATTTGTTGAACCAGATAATAACTTGGATAAGTCGAATAACGAACTATTTCAGCTCCAAGTACTGCAAGTTGTGTGAAAATGAGAACAAAAAGCAAACCAAGCCCCAGTCCCGCCCCCCAAATAAGTGTCTTTTTTGTCTCCTTTATCGAAGAGCTAGCTCCAAGTATTAGCAGAACAATAATGAATTCGCCTGTCCAAGCTAACCCAATATAGGAAGACTGTAAGAGAGACGGAATAACTTGCAAACCAAGAACTGGTTCGAAATTTTCTAATGTAAAATCTCCTATTAACGAAATGGGAATAAACAAAATAACGAAAATAAATATACTGAATATGAGTTCATTAAACCTTGCAATTACTTCAACTCCAGCCCAAGCCATATACAAACTACAACCAATAACTAAAAAAGTTATGATGAAGGTCGGTGTTAATGGAAGAAGCGTTACTTCTATAAACCCACTTATAATTCTCAGGTCACGTACTAAAATATGAGAAATAAAAATTACCATAAACAAAGCAAATAATTTAGTTCTCATACTTTTTGGTTGCAATGAAAGTGACTGTACTTTCTTCATTCCAAATAACGCTATATTTATGAGTACAACCACATAAAGAAACAATAGAAACGGGATGATCCAAGTATTTTGCAAAGCTAAATCAATTAATGATTGAGGGAGAACAATTAGGCTACTAGCTATAAACATGTTCGCAGCTAGAAACCCAAGTTGTCGTTGGGAGATTTGGGTTTTCATCTTCCGATCACCATATTTGTAAATTCACCAAATGAATTTTGTAGAAACATTGTATAACTTTCAAGGAAATTTCCATAACTCAAAAAAACGCTAATCAATGCCGTAATACCTGAGAATACAATATAAAGATACTTAACCTTCTTTTCTTTTTTGAATATATTTAATCCCATAAAGTACGTTGAAATTAAAACTATCCAAATAAAGATGATTTCTAACATCATGCATCACTCTCCAATTCCAATCCCTTGGGTCACTAATCCAGTAAACTCCACTTCGCTGTTAACTTGAATATCGTAAGCAAGTTCAGATAAACTCTCGCGCCAATCATCTTTCCATTCATCATTCCACCTATCCCTTTCACGTCTATTTAATAACCATCCCAATCCATGTGAATCGATACCTCTAGAAAATGATTCTTTTAAGAGTGAAGTAACTTCTTTATTAATTTCATCCTTTATCCTGTCGTTTACCGATTCTAATGTCCCGGTTTCTTCAAAGTTTAAACTAGTTTCATTTTCAATAATATTTCCAGCTAAATTAATGTTAAAATAAAAAACAGGTTTTTCGTTTTCTATGTCATATGAAATATCTGCGTTTTGTTCTTTTATTCGAAGAACAATGTTTTCACCTGGTTTCCATTCAATTGTGTAGGCTTGACCTTCCATTTTTCCTAATAACCACTTGACTGCAAATGTTTGCGTTTTATTTGTAATAAACTCTAATTTATCTCGCTTAAATACAGCTATTTTATCTATCTTTATTTGATTTTGCACAAGCTCGGGATCTGGGCTTTGATTTCGTACAATTGAAATAACAGGTAGTAATGGATCATTCCCTTTCTGTTGAAAGTCTAGAAGAAAATCTCTTAGTGTAAGGTGGTATTCACGGAACCCGATTTCCCTAACAGCTTCTGATGAAATGTTTTCTAATTGCGGGTTAGCACTTAACACGTGGATGGCTTCTCCTTCAGCTACAAAAATTTGCGTTGTAAGTCGTGCTTCTCTGGTTCGCGTCAAAACATCAAGAGACTTTCGCAGACCATCTCGTGCTAATTCTTCTCCAAATATGGCAACTCGCCGATGACCAAAAATCATTCGACGAGACATCCTTTGTTGTAATTCAGCATTCGCTTCACGAACATTTCTTCCAATACCTGCATCCAAATAGATGAGAGCTCCACCTGATGTTCCACCACCGCCACCGTCACTCCCTACTCCTCCCATTTCTCCAGGCAAAGGGACTTGTGTGGCTACCTTATACTCATTTTCACCGATTTTATCAATACTAGTTGCCGTTACGATGGCGATGTCATTAATCTCTTGTCTATCCCAGCAACCAATTAATGATAAGAACACAATCGTACAAACAGAGAGTGTCAACAGTTTTCTCATGAGATTTCCTCCAACTTTATTCCTTACCTTGACTAGGAGAAGGTTTTAAGTTTTCGCTTTGCTTTTGAACATTCTCTTTCACAAACTCTTCCGGCCGGTTATTACCTAACCATTTCGGAACTCGAATAATAACATCTTTCAGTTCCGAGATCTTGAGTGGCGCCATTGGCTCAAAGAAAGGCACTCCAAAAGATCTCATTTTACACAAATGGGTTAAGATTATTACCATTCCAATGACTATGCCAAACATCCCAAAAACTGCTCCTAAGATCATTAAGGGGAACCGTAATAAACGAATTGAAATCGCAAGGCTAAATTTAGGAATCGTGAAAGAAGCAATTCCAGTTAAAGAAACAATAATCACCATCGGCGCTGATACAATCCCAGCTTCTACAGCTGCTGTACCTATTACAAGAGCGCCTAAAATACTTACAGCTTGACCAATTGTTTTTGGGAGCCGAACCCCTGCTTCTCTTAATGCTTCAAATGATATTTCCATAATTAATGCTTCGACAACAGCAGGAAAAGGGATAGCCTCCCGACTAGCAGCAATACTTAATAATAAATTCGTAGGAATCATTTCTTGATGATACGTTGTTGTGGCTACATATAACGCTGGCAAAAGTAGTGCAACGCCTAGAAAGAAAAATCTAATAAATCGAAGGAAAATAGCAATATAGAATCGGTCATAATAATCTTCACTAGCCTGAAATTGTTGCCAAAACGTTGTTGGAATGATCATCACAAATGGAGTACCATCAACTAAAATGGCAATTCTGCCTTCAAGTAGATTGGCCGCTACGGTGTCTGGCCTTTCCGTAATTTCGACTTGTGGGAATATACTCCATGGATGGTCTTCTACAAGTTCTTCAATGTAACCAGTTTCAAGGATTGCATCAATTTTGATTCGGTTAAGCCGGTTGTGTAATTCTTGTAGTACTTTCTTATCTACAATTCCGTCTATATATGCGATACCAAGACTAGTTTTCGTTTGTTCACCGAGCTTATTTGTAACAATTTTTAGATTCGGTGTCCGTATTTTTCGTCTAAGTAGAGACGTATTCACCCGTATATTCTCAATAAACCCTTCACGTGGTCCTCTAATGGCTGATTCTGATTCGGGTTCCGAGACAGCTCTTGTTTCAAATCCTGATACCGGAAAGACTAAAGCTTTTTCATATTCATCCAAAAGAAGGACCGCACTTCCATCAAGAATGACCTTTGTTAACTCATCTAAACTATCACTTTCTGTTACATCAGCAAGCGATAAAACTTCTTGTTCAATTCTTTCCAATGAAAGATTTTGACCATCATGAGTCAGTATGTCTTGAACAACATGGTTTTGTATATCCGTCGTGTTAACAAGACCATCAACATAAATGATGTAGGAAACTCTCCCTTCAACTTGAAAGGTACGATAGACTACATCAGAGCAATCTTGAAATAACTGCTCGAATCTTGAGAGGTTTTTTCCTATTTCACGAACTAAAGTATTACTTGTATCACTCATCTCGCTACCTCATAAGAACAGACTTTTTTGTAATTTCCCCTAAAAGTGTATGTTTATTCTCCTATTGATTCATTAAATGAAAAAAGAGTACTTATTCTAGCTTAAGTACTCAAAGGAAAAAATTTATTTACAATTAATTTTCTTTGTCATTTTCTTGCCCATGCTCACGGAAGTATAAATTATCAGTTGTAGCAAAGTTTACAGACAAAAGGCTTTGCTCTGGATCTAATCCGTACAACCCTTTACTTTGACCTTTTCCCACTTTCAAATTTAGAATCTTTCTCTTTGGATGACAATGTAACCTCCCCTTTCTTCAATTGATCCTTTGTTCTACTTTATCCAGTAAACAACTTCTCATTCTATTTGATCGTAGTTTGCATCTTAATGTTAAATTCTTGATACAGCAAAAAGCAGTAAGGATATTTTAATCCCTACTGCTCGCTTGTTTTTATTGACTTTCTACTTTAATTTCATTATTAAATACGTCCACTTTAAACCCTTTGAATTTTTGCTCACTTGTAATAATCAGAGCCGTAATTTGATCTTCAATGTGTTCTTGGATCGTTCGACGTAATGGACGTGCTCCAAAAGCCTGGTGATAACCAAGTTCTGCAATTTTTTCTTTAGCTGCTTGTGTTACGTCCAAATTTAAATCTTGTTCATTCAATGTGTTTTGCAAGTCTTCAAGCATAATATTTATAATTTTGATTAAGTCTTCTTTTTGAAGATGGCTAAACTCGATAACCGAGTCGATGCGATTCAAAAATTCAGGTTTAAAGTAATCTCTTAAGTTTTCCAAAATACTTTGTGTAGCTAGTACACTTTGACCTTCTGTTTCATTGAAGCCAATCGCGCCAAGCTTTTTATCTGTAACACCGGCATTCGAAGTCATAATAATGACCGTTTCATTAAAGTTAACTACTCTTCCTTGGCTATCTGTCAAACGTCCGTCTTCCATGATTTGTAAGAACATATTTAACACATCAGGATGTGCTTTTTCAATCTCGTCTAGGAGAATGATTGAGTACGGATTTCTACGTACTTGTTCAGTCAACTGACCTGCTTCATCATGACCTACATATCCTGGAGGAGATCCAATAAGTTTTGATACAGAATGTTTCTCCATGTATTCACTCATATCTAGACGAATCATCGAATCTCTACTTCCAAACAATTCAGCAGCAAGGGTTTTCGTTAATTCCGTTTTACCTGTTCCTGTTGGACCGACAAAGAGAAATGAAGCAGTTGGGCGAGCTTTCGGTTTTAGACCTACGCGAGCACGAAGAATCGCTTTTGCGACTTTTTCAATCGCCTTCTCCTGACCAATTACTTTTTTAGCAAGGTTTGATTGAAGATCTTTCATTTTTGACTGCTCAGACGTTTGAAGTTTTTTGACAGGAATTCCTGTGCTCTTTTCAATAATATCTTGAATATGTTCAACCGTTACTTCTGTTACCGGCTCAACTACATCATTTTCAAGCTTCCTTTTTAATGAAAGTTCCTCATCACGTAGGCTTGCAGCTTTTTCATAATCTTCATTTTTTGTTGCATCTTGTTTTTCAAGAACAATTTGTTTTAAACGACTTTGGAGTTTGTCTTTATCCGTAACCCCTTGTGATAAGTTTAGTTTTGAGCCAGCTTCATCAAGTAAATCAATCGCCTTGTCCGGTAGGAATCTGTCTTGAATGTAGCGATCTGATAACGTTACACAAGCTTTTAATACGTCATCAGAGTACTTGACATTATGATAGTTCTCATAGATAGAACGAATTCCTTTTAATATCTCAAATGCTTCATCTGTCGTTGGTTCTTTCACTATCACCGGTTGAAAACGACGTTCTAGAGCCGCATCTTTCTCAATCATACGATACTCTTTTAGAGTAGTAGCACCAATGAGTTGGAATTCACCACGAGCTAAGGCTGGCTTTAAAATATTGCCTGCATCCATAGAACCCTCAGACGAACTACCTGCACCAACCATCATATGGAGTTCGTCAATAAAAAGAATCACATTATCACGGCTTTGTAACTCAGTTACAAGTTGTTGCATCTTTTCTTCAAACTGACCTCTATAACTTGTCCCAGCAACAAGGGAGCTTATATCTAGTACATAAACTTCCTTATTTAGAAGTTTAGCTGGCACTTCGCCTTTTACAATTTTTAGAGCGAATCCTTCAGCAATCGCTGTCTTACCTACACCAGCTTCACCAATTAAGACTGGGTTATTTTTTGAACGACGATTCAACACCTCGATCACTCGTTCTATTTCTTTATTGCGTCCAATTACTGCATCAATTCGACCTTGTCTTGCTTCTTCTGAAAGGTTTCGCCCATGTTGATCAAGAAACCCATTTCCACCTTGGTTAGGAACCGCTTCCTTCACTTGCTGTTGTGTAAAGCCATTCGATGACGCATTTTGTGAATTCATAAACCCTTTGAAGAAATCATCAAAATGATATGAAGACATACCATATTGAGTTTGTGTATCACTATAACAATCTGAACATAGTGACATTTGTGTTTTAGAATTATTAATAATTAAATTCAGTTTCACATTCGCTGGTTTGCTTTGGCATTTTTCACATAGATTCATTTTAAATTCAATCCTCCTTGATTTAGATTTTTATTTGACTTTGACTAACTTTGACCAATAGTATAAAAGAAAAAGCCTTGTTGGCTTTAAAGAATATTATCTCTATCATTATTATATTTGACCTTCTTTGACTTTTCAAGTGGTAAATGTCTTTTATCTGAAAATAATCTATGTCTATCTTAGCATTAAGTAAATTCGACAAATTAAACAAACGTTTGATTAAATTCGAGCACTTCTTTATTAAAGAAAGCGCAATCCAAAAGATTACGCTTTACTGTGACTATTGATTACCTTTTTTAATCCACTCAGCTACTTGAACAGTACGTTTCGCTTGATACTTAGCAGCTTCTTCAACATCTTCTTGCATTTTTCCGTCTTGACCAACCGTTACACTTACTCCATAAGGATTTCCTCCAGATGCAAATTGCACTGGATCTGTGTAACCAGGTGATGCTACAATCGCACCCCAATGGTACATTGATGTATATAACGAAAGGATTGTTGCTTCTTGACCACCATGTGCATTACTAGCTGAAGACATCGCACTAACTGCTTTATTTGCAAGTTTGCCGTTAGCCCATAATCCACCTGTTGTATCGATGAATTGCTTCATTTGAGCAGGCATGTTACCAAAGCGTGTTGGAACACTAAAGATAATTGCATCTGCCCACTCAAGATCATCTAACGTTACTTCTGGAACATTTTTCGTTTCTTCAACATGGGCTTTCCATGCAGGGTTTGACTCAATCGCATCTTGGGGAGCTAATTCAGGTACTTTTACTACTTTCACATCTGCACCTGCTGCTTTCGCGCCTTCTTCAGCCCATTTTGCTAATTGATAGTTTGTTCCTGTAGAACTATAATAAATAACTGCTAATTTTACGTTTGACATATTAAAACTCTCCTTTTTTGTTGAATTAGAATTACCAAATAATTTTTTTAGAAAACTCATTCGTTATCACTCCATTTTTGTTCATATGTAGGTCAGGTTGAAACCGATCACCCCCTAATCAAAATCAACTCATATTAAATAAATTCATATATTATGAAATTGAGATATTATCGTAAAGAGAAAGCCTTTCATTCAAAAGGCGTACTTACGTTGGACGTTTCAACTGAAATGTTTCTCCTAATTTTGAATAGGAACTTCCTGCTAATCGACTTATTGGTTCTAATCCGATCGCATCAATTCTTCCGTTCTTATAAAGATCATCACGAATATGATACGTAACAATTCGGCCGATCAGTAAATCGCAGGAAGGATTCTCCTCTGTCCCACCTAAAGGAATTGCTCTTTCTAGAACACATTCCATTCGAATTCTTGCTTCTTGTATACCCGGTACACTGACTTTTAAACTTTCAACTTGTGTTAGTTTTGCATCGATTACTTCACTTTCAGTTGGAGGAAGTGTCTTAGCTGTCTCATTAATTTTTTCTATATAGGACTCATCAGAAATGTGCACAACAAATTCTTTACGGTCGATGGCATTCCTCGATGTATCTTTTAAATTCCCCTCATTTCGTTGAACAGAGATAGAAATCATCGGTGGATTCGCAGATACGATATTAAAGTAACTAAACGGTGCAGCATTAAGTACGTTTTCAGTTGAAAGTGTCGTAACAAACGCTACTGGTCTTGGTATAATACTTCCGGTTAAAAATTTATAATTTTCACGTTCAGCAAGCTCATTCGGGTCAATTGACTTCAAATAAAGACTCTCCTTTGTGTGAAGTATATTCCTATTAATCCAAGTTTATTTCTTTTAATTTAGTTTACACAGGTTAAATCTCCTGAGCATAGAATCCTAACTTTTTCAAGTTGGCGATCATCGCTTCTTTCTCTTCGTAATCCAAACCTCCGAAGATTTCTTCAATGGCTTGACGGTGATTAGGAAAAATATCAGCCATTAACTGATTTCCTTTGTCTGTTATGGCTGCGTAAGTAACACGTCGATCTTTTGGACATGGTTGTCTCTCAAGCAGCTGTTTCTTTTCAAGCTTATCTACAACATACGTAATGCTACTACTCGCAAGCAAGACTTTCTCTCCAATTTTTTGGATGGGCTGATTTCCTTTACTATATAATAGTTCTAAAACCCCAAACTCTGTTGGATTAAGACCGTACCTTTTGATGTCTTCCTCTACACGTTTTGTGATAGCTTCCATTGCACGAGTCATAACAACAAATAATTTGAGAGATTGATCTTGGTTATTCAATTCATTTGAGTTCATTATGATCATATCCTTAAATTTTATCTCGATTTCGAAGTAATTATACACATGAATTTAGGTTATTGTCAATAGTTCAACAACAATCCCTTGCAAATTAATGTAGTAGAACATTATTGAACTCTTTTCTGTCATGAGATTGACCCTGATAAAAAATTAAGATAAGTACACTTAACAAGACAAAGAAGATAAAATTTTGTTGTGTTTACCCACATAACACTACGAGCATAGCAGAAACCTGTCGAATACCGTCGGATAGAGTTAGCATTTATTGTAAATTCATGGAAAACGATTCTTATTCTACCAAATTTTTTATGATACTATTTTAGTAGAGAGAAAAAGGAAGATACAGTATCAATTTTAAGAAAAAATTCAGAATAGGGGAAATGTTCTGGTTGAAATCAGAACAAAAGTAATGGGGGGGTTAAAAATGTGGTTACGACAAATACGAAAGACAAAATCAAACAAGAGTGGACAGAACTAATAAAAGAGGCGAAATCGATTGGCCTAACACCAGCAGAAGTAAGAGAGTTTATAAGGAAAAACCGGCGCACTGTTAATAATTAGTACAATAAAGCAGTTCTTAGGAAAAGAGGCTGTCCCATTTATGTAGCGAAGTTAAAATTAGTTTGAGACAACCTCTTTTCGTAGGGTTAGTACATTAATCTCAGGAGGATTCAAAAAGCGAAACTGTAAGAACGGAAGCGCATCACTGCTACCAAGTCCTGCACTGACATATTGTTTTATGCCTCTATACTCCCATAAACCTTTCACACGGTCCCTTGGTGGAAGAATTCCTCCCCTCTCATACCAAGGTTCAGGAACAAACAAGGCTCCCAAAAATGGAAGACGAATTTGGCCCCCGTGATAATGTCCAGCTAACAGCAAATCAAACTCCTTTATATTGTACGGTGAACTAGACATTATGTAATCAACTCGATTATCAACGACTGGGTAATGCGTAAGAGCAATCAGTATATCAGACTTTTCCATATCGTTTAGAATTTCGATTTCCTTTACTAACTGTTGGAGATGTTGACTATAAGCTTGATAAGCCTCTCTATTCGGCCCTGTCTTTGTTTCATACTCTCTATGTTTGCTCTTTGTATTTAATATAGCTATTTCAAATTCAGCAAAGTGTAGGCTAGCTCCTCCCTTATTAATACTGTGAATGGTTTCTAGCAGCTTAACTCCTCGTTCTTCCATCCCTTTAATAAACAACGATTTTCCAAATGATTGGTCAGGATGCAAAGTATAATTCTTTGGATCAGCATTACCAGAAACGTATAAGGCATGCTCTTTATTATGTATTCCTTCTATTAAAAGGTAAAATGATTGAAAATTTGAACTCGTAGCACTGTCTAACATATCACCCGTAAAGACAATGGCATCATAGTCGATTGAATTAATTTTTGCCAACAACCTCTCCTGGTCTTTCCCAAACTCTCTCTCATGCAAATCAGTTACTTGAACAATGCGAAACCCCTCAAACTCAGCAGGTAACTCGTTTATCACTATTTCTTGCTCCACCACTACAATCCGTTTATTATCCCAAATCGTATAAATGATCAGAACGACAAATAGTAATAAAAAAATGATCATTGTTTTCCCTCCTGCTTTTCCCAATAATGCTCGCTCCATTCTATTTCCCTTTTTTCCTTAATAATAGGTAACCCACTAACACACTGCTAGTGGGCCTAATCAAATTTAATTAGTGTGCAGCTTCGATTTGGTTTTGTAATAAATGACGGAAAGTACTTCTCTTTTCTTCAGCAAGTTGCGAAAATCCACCTTTTTGAATGATTTTTCCTTCGTCAAGGACCACGACTTGATCAGCATTTCGAATCGTTGACAAACGGTGGGCAATGACAATAATGGTCATCTTTCCTTTTAACCGTTCAAGGGCTGCTTGAATTTTTGCCTCATTCTCTGTATCTAACGCACTTGTCGCTTCATCGAGCACAAGGATCGATGGCTTACGTAAAACCGCCCGTGCCAACACTAGACGCTGGCGCTCCCCTCCAGATAACTTAATGCCTCTATCTCCGATTAGAGAATCCAAACCATCAGGGAGTTTTCTTACAAACTCAGCCGCTGAAGAGAACTCTAGCGCATCCCACATCTCTTCTTCACTTGCATCCGGTACAACCAACTGCAAGTTTTCACGAATACTCGCATTAAATAAAAATGGATCTTGTGGGACATAACTAATCGCTCTTCTAAGTGAAATGAGATTGTCACTTGTTAAAGGAGTACAATCAATGAGCACTTCGCCTTGCTCTGCTTGATTTAACCCCATGAGTAAGTCAATTAGCGTGCTCTTTCCTGCTCCCGAACGCCCGACAAAAGCGGTCATTTGATTTGCTGGGATAGAAAGGTTGATATTTTGCAACGCGTAACTAGAGTCGTTATAACGAAAATGAATGTCTTGGCATTCTATTCCTTTTCGTACCTTCATTGGTTCCACGTCTGAACTGCTAATATTCTCAAACTCTTTCGCCGATTTGCAATCATTTTGTAATGCTTTCACTGCTTTAAAAGACGGCAAAGTTGTGGCTATTTGTTCTAAGGAACCTTGAATTCCGGAAACTCTAGGCCATAACCTTGAAAAAATGATGACAATTAGCATAAGCTGAGCAGCTTGGGCATTAAAAAGATTCACTGCGATAAAAATAAAGATGGCAATAAAAACAGCAGAAGCTATTTTATAGTAAACTTGTGAAGTCGTTTTTAAAACGGTATACTCCACCTGTTCTTTCTCCATACTTGCCGTTACTTTTTTATACCAGTCCATTCGAGATTCTTCTAATGTGTTACTCTTAATATCTTTAATACCATTGATTTGATCGGTAATTCCTCCTAAATACTCTTTCCCTAACGTATAGTTCCGGTGCCCTAACTCCAGAGAACGCTTTAAAAATTTACGGTTAAGGAATAGCAGAAACAGCCCGCAAACTAAGACAAACATAGTGATACTGGTTGATAACCAAAACGCGAGACCTATTTGAATGCATGTAAAAATAAGCGAAGCTAAAAATTGCAAGAATGAATGAGTCCCCGCACTGGACCGAGCAATCTCAGCCGTTAACAAGTTAATCAAATCAGACTTGCGATTCTTAATAAAGAACTTCCAATTAGCGTGAAGCAATGACTGATACGTTTCAACGCGCATATGTCGGAAGAAGCCATGTTGGATTTTTGTATTTCGAATCGTGATTTGCTTTTGGATTAGATTTTGACCAATGACAATTAAAACAAAAGCGGCTAAAATCACAGGAAGGCCCACCGCCCCAGGAATGTCTTGCAAAAAGCCAAGTACACCAGCTAAAGGCGTCCCTTCTGCATCTAGGTTCACAACGCCAGTCAGCGCAATCATCGGAACTAACAATAAAATCCCAATCCCATCAAGCAAGCCAATTAACATCATGGCAAACATATTCGTGTATAGCTTTTTCCCAGCATAAGCATGAATTTGTTTAAGAAAATAGAGAATATCTTTCATATCGATGCCTCCTACAAAACAGCCTGTTTCCTCGTTTTCCTCCAAGCCCATAAGACAGGTCGCAGAGGAAAATAGAGAAAATGAAGGGATTTCGGTAATGGTAACGTTTGAGCATCCTCAGGAAACGGATGTAATAAGCTGAGAAGGTGAATCATTTTTTGCTGGGTTGACATTAATGAAAAAAGATGACTTGCATGATAACTTGCTATCTCTTTTGGTACAGGATCTGTATGCAAATTCACCATTCTTTCCAGATAAAAAATAGCTTCTTGAGCTAACCTCACCGCTGTATTTGTTACAAATGGAGACATTTCTTCTTTAAACTCAGCTTCTAATAATTGTGTTGCTAAAATGATTGCCTGACCACCCACGTGAGGATTGTGATACCTTTGAAAAAGTTGATAAACTTTATTCCAATCGAGCTCCTGTTTCATGATTTTTTGGATATCGACTAACCAGCGCAGCCGCGACCAACCATGCCGTGCACCGTGTGCAACGAGGAAGACAAATAAATCTTCTTTTCCAAGCAAGTATACAGGCGTATTCTTATCAGAACATTCGTTCTTTCGCCTCCATAACTCTTGAAAACTTGGTTCTTTCCCAGGACCTGGATGTAGACGCCAATGAATCTCAAGCTTCATCTGCTTCACAGGATGATAGTAAGTCACATGATGGTGCCTCCAGCGCCAATCGTTTAATACCGTTTCAATATAATCATCTTTTTCATATCCAAGTTCCACTAGAATCTCCTCTGCTCGCTCAAGATGCTCAATCGGAATGAGAAAATCTAGATCACTTGACGTACGAAGCGATAAATCTCCATACAGGTCATGAGCAAGAACAGGCCCTTTTAGAAAGAGTGTTCTTATCTTACTCTTAGAAAAGATGTCACTGACCTTTTCCATCTCTCCGGCTAAGGACATCATTCTAAAAATATTTTGCTGATATTGTACTTGCATAAACTTTGAAACTTGGACCGGCACGGGACCTTCAAGGTTCTTCATCTTTGAATGAAGCAATGGAAAGACACGATGGTGTAATGAAAGATTTAAAAACAAGTCCCAATCTAACTCTGGTATTTTCATACCCTTACCGTTATCTTTCAATAAATCAAAAATATAGGTAAGTTCACTTGATATAGCAGCTGTGTTGATTGATTTATCCATAACTTTCTCCCTCAACCTTCTCAGGCGTAATCTCCTTTGCAAATTTAGCGATCACGGTGAATTTCTCCATTCCTTCTGAACCAGATACGTAAAAAGGCCCACTTCTAAGCCATGCATGAGCGGCGAATTTCCCTTCGTCGTCCTTCCCCGTCCCTAAATACAAAGTACTTTCAATGTTTCTCTTCTCTAGCATCTTCATCCCGGCTATGGCCTTTACCAAACATTGGCTCTCCCATAATGTATAACGGCTCATAATATGGATTGCGTTTGATACATTTAGTAATGTCTCTCTATTTGCCATGTTCGGAGTATAAGTCGTCTCTTCCATTTTTTGACCAAGTGAAGGCGCAATCTTAGCGAAAGGACGCGTTTTCAAAAACCTTGCCCACCCTAAATAGAGAAATGCTTCTAACAATAATTTCTTTGTTTCACACTTTAATTCGAAAAATGATTTAACGCGTTTTATTATTTTCATAGATACCTCCGAAACAGTTCTAATCTTCTACATGTACTAACCCTTCATCTAATAATTGACTTAAAAAGGTAACCACATGTTCCTCACACTCAGCTTTTTCGACATCATATTGTGCCTGTAATTTAATTACTAAGTCTTCAATCGTAATTGGTTCTTTGATCGAATCCCAAATCTCTCCACCTATATCCCCAAGGTTGTAGTATTTCCCATTATGGATACTTAACATCACTTTTTCCCCATCCATATCGGAAACGATATTACCTTCTATTTGACTAACGACATGATTATTTGTAATATTTTGATTTTTTATCATATAACTTTCTCCTCCTCATATACCGTTTCTAAAATTAATTCCGTTAAGTCATGGGCAGTGAACCTTGATACTGGTCGTTGTAAATGAAATAGATCTATATGATTAGCCATTTTAACTGTCGTTTGAAAATGCCAATCCATTAATCCTGAAGGTTCAATAAAGAAATTACGGTACGTATGAACGAATAATGTATGTAACCTTTTTAAACTTTGAATTGGCTGTATTGAAATCTCTTCATTTTCTGTTTTGACAAGTTCAATCACTCCAGCGAGTGGCATAGGTTCGGTTACAAATTGATCCATTACTGGTATCGCAAATTTTGTTTCACGGTCGATAATTGGACGATATCCATCTGATGTCAGCCCAAATTGACTCAAGCTCTCTAACCAAAGCTTTTGTTGAGGGTAAGCAGGTGTAACGAATGGACATCCCGATTCATTTAACGTTACAGGTATTACATCATCACTTAATAGTTGATAACCTCGCTTTATAAAAGCCGAAGCTAATGTGGATTTTCCTGCACCAGAATTACCTACAATCGCATATGCTTTTCCGTCGATCACAACCGCACTACCATGTAAGGGGAGGATTTTTCTTTGCATTAAGATTGCCCCCATACAAGTTCCTAACGTATAGAGCCTAATGTGGTCTTCATGAGCATTGTCAAATGGAGAAACGAGAATTTCGTTTCCATTTTTGATAAGAAAAATCGCAACTTCTGGCATTCTAAACATGATGAATGTTTCATCGATGACAAAATACTGATCAACCTCTGAATGTTCAAACCAGACTTGTTGTAGGTCGGCTTTTTTTATGACAACATCGGGTGCTTTATCTTCTTTGATTGGAAGTAACTCTGGTAGAGGAAATTCGCTTGAAATTTTTAGTCCGAATGCTGTGTAAGAGATTTGCTTTGTCACAGTGTTTCCTCCTTAAAAATATAACTAATTAAGATTCCCTTATACTTGTTTAAGGTATAAGGGAGGGACTTGTCTTAATTACCCCTCTACTTTTTTAAAGGTAATCTGTCAACATGTTAACAATTAACTATCCAAGTTTTTTAAATTACTTAACATCCATGTAACTCTCAAATACTACAAAGCAAACTTAGTTTACGGATCCTATGCCAATCATTAACGTGCTTAATCACAAATTAATAGTATTCTTAACTTCCTAGGCAACTAGCATTTGATGTATCCATATCAACATTTCCTTTTAATTGACCATTTTGCTCACCTACATCAAAGCAATCAGGCACTGCATTCCCATTCCCATTCATTGTCATTCTAACATCTAAGACTTCTAATAATGGCTGTTTCCAGTCTTTTCTCATCTTTCTCACCTCCTTTCAATCTTCATTTCATCCGTCAGAACTTCTTTAAAAAACGGTAAACTATTAAACTGCGTGTTAAAATCTTAAACTCATCTTCAAAAACCATTTCTGGCTTTGGAGTATTCCCAAGTTTTTGCAAAGCATTTTTTAGAATTCCAATGTCTAGATAATAAGAAACTTGAGGATCCTCAATCATCGAATGTAATTGTGAAATAAACTCTCCCCATTTTGGAGCCATACGATGAATTACATCTGCTCCTTGAATCCCACGCCGACTTTGGTTTAGCCTTACTGTATCAGGAAGAAACCCTTTAGTGGCTCTTCGAATAAATGAGCGTTCCATTCCCCCGTTGACATATTGCTCCTCAGGTAACGATAAGCAGAACTGAATCACTCTTAAATCATTGGTAGGATCTCTATCCCACAAGGAATAACGCAATGATAATTTTGTATTTGCTACCCCGCTTTTATTCCAAACATTTAAGTTCTGGTAATATTCCTTTCGATAATCAGTTAAGTTTCCGACACTTGACCCACCGTTCAAGTTAACTCCATAATCTCCTAGTTTATCAAACACTTTTGTCCTTTCAGCTAAGGATGGGTTAATAAAAACTGGGAACCGATATTCGCTCTGATTACCTTTAGAGAGCATTTGTCCTAATTTAGGGAATGTTTTTTTAGCAACAAACGGAATCATAACTTTCTTACCGGTCCTAAAATTCCTACAGTAAGCGTCTAGCTCTTGATTAAGGCGTATCCAGTTTACCTTCTTCATTAAATTACTGTAATATTGATAAGTTAATGACAGAGACCCCCATGAAATCGAGTGATTCCCCCTTGCACCATTTAATAGAATTTTAATTCCATCTTTATGTGCTCTTTCACTTATTCCCTTTAGCCAAAAAGTGTTTTCAAAAAATTTAAATGGCATCTCCATTATGTCTAAGAAATTATCAATTTCTGTTAAAGGACTTATGCCAGCAAAATCCAAGTAGTTGTCATTTATGTTTCCGACGTGTTTGACCGTTTCCTTTATAAAAGGTCTTTCATCGGGTACATAATACTTATCAGTCCAATCGACAAAATCTCCTTCTGGAATATAACTATATGTATTTAGTTGTTTATTTTCTTTTCTTAGGTTTTTGGCAGCGAAACTAACAACTGACCCTGAATCTAATCCTCCACTCAAATGAGATCCAACTTTACCATAAGTACGAAGTCTATCTGAAACAGCTCTTTGGAACACTTCTTGAAAAGCTTCTTCATATTCTTTGTTAGAACTAAGGTTTAAAGTTTCATTAACTTCAATTTTGCTGTACCTTTGTAGGGTGATTTTCCCTTCTTTCACAGTCAAACTATGTGAAGGAGGTAGTTGATGCACAGATCGATATGGTGTTGACACCATGTCGACTGATTCAACAATGTTAGGAATAGCAAGGAATTCAGCCAACCATTCTTCGTTTAGCTCTTTCTTTATATATGGTAATGTGAATAACGGCTCTATTGTGGTTGAAAAAGCAAATTGTTCGGAATCATTGTAAAAATAAAGTGTACGAGATCCACTGAAATCTCTAGCAGCAAAGAGCTGTCCTTTCTTTTCATCCCAGATAACGAATGCAAAATCACCAATTAAATACTTAGGTAATTCATTCCCCCATTTTTGATAAGCCAAAAGAATTAACCGACTATCAGACATTGTTTTTCTATCTTGTTTATTAACCTGTAACATTTCAAATAACTCTTTTCGATTATCAAGGATTACATCAGTTGTTATAGCTAGCTGTCTATTATAGTCATAATAAGGCAGCTTTTCATTGATGGATTCATGTGTAATCCATTGTGCATGACACCCCAGAAAGATATTATCTTGTTGTAAAGTTTGAACATTATCTGCTGGAAAACACTGTAAAGATTTCATTAAATCCATACTATATTTATTATTTATTGGTTCTTTTTTAAAATTATATATACCGCCAATTGCACTCATAACAGCCTCCAAAATCACTATTCATACACTTTAAAAAGAACAATAAGGAAATGAAAAACAATATAACACTAAATTTCTTTTTTAATACACAACTTAAATTCTTAGTAAAGAACAAACCGATAATAAAAGTTTCTCAAACGGCAATTGTCCTTTAATTTATAAATCTTAAAATATAAACCGTCATTTTTTATCGTTTAACTATTTGGTATATAAGTTTAATTTAAATAGTTTAGTTAAGTTAAAGTTCTCATATGTAAGAGAACTCTAACTTAAAATCAAGTTGATTTCATAATATATGAAATCGGAAAAGACAAATACTAACTGTAAGTCAGTTCACTCCTAGGGGTACCTTCAGGATAAGTTTGATCTAGATGTTCCCCATTATGAGGATTAGCCATTGTCATATTTACATCAAGTACTTCTAACTCTGGTTTTTGCCATTCATTTTTCATTTTTTCACCTCCTTTCAAGAAAACCTTTTTATAAATTTTGAAACAATCAAGCTGCGCATTAGTAGCCTATAGTTCGGATCAGTAGCGTATTTTGGTTGTGGATCTTTACTTACTTTTTCAATACTGGCCTTAATAACCTCACTGTCTACAAAGGTTAATAGATTCTCATCATTAGCCAACTGCTGAACATCTTTTGTGAATTCATCCCAAACAGGAGTCATTCGGTGAACCCAATCTGCCCCTTGTACACCTCGTATACGTTGGTTTAACCTCACTTTATCAGGTAATAATTTTTTAGTTGACCGTCTGATGAGTGCTCGATCCATTCCATTCTGAACATATTGTTCTTCAGGAACAGATAAACAAAAGCGAATAACCCTTAAATCATTTGTTGAATCTCTTTTCCATAACGAATAACGTAAAGATAATTTAGCTGCTAGAGTATTTGTTGCATGCCAATGAAAACAATCCTCAAAATGCCTTTTTCTTTGTTCATATATATCATTTGTAGCAAACCAACCTGTTTCATCTAAACCATACTTACTAATTTTATTAAATACATCTTTCCTTTTTGCAAAATCAGCATTGATCAACGTTGGAAAATGATTGTTTGTAACGGAAGAATTCATTTTATTTATTATTGGAAAAGCTACTTTAGCTAGAACAGGGATTCTGCGTAGTCGAGCCCCACCGGCATTTTGACTATACTGGTCTAACTCTTTGTAGAGTTTTACCCACTTCATTTTCTTGAGAAGAATCGCATAATAATTTAATGCGTGGCCCCAAGATATAGTGAAGTTCCCTCTTCCTCCATTTAGCAAAACTCCTACTCCCTTTTTATTAGCTGTCTCAAACATTCCTTTAATCCAAAATGAATTTTCAAAAAATTTGTATGGCATTTCTAGAATATCAAGATATTCATCAATTTCAGAATATGAGTCTTTTCCGGCAAAATCTAAATAATGATCCTTAATCCCCCCGATATAATTAACTGTTTCTTTAATAAAAGGTCTCTCGTCAGCCAACAACCGTTTTGGTGTGTAATCTTTAAAGCCTCTAGAAGGAATATAACTAAATGTATGTAATAGCTTATTTTCATTCTTAAGTGATCTTGCTGCAAAGCCGACAACTGAACCTGAATCTAACCCCCCACTTAAATGAGCACCAACCTGGTGGTGTGTACGTATACGCGCATTAACTGATTTTTGAAAGACTTCTTGAAAAGCTTCTACATACTCGTTATCAGATTTAAATTTCAATTTATTATCAGCCAGCAAGGTACAGTATTGTTTTATTTTAACTTTATTACCTTCAACAGAAATACTATGAGCAGGAGGTACTTGTTCAATTGTTCTATAGGGAGTTAGTGATGTATTTACGGTATCTACAACTGAAGAAATAGCCAAGAATTCAGATAACCAATCTTCATTTAACTGCTTTTGTATATATGGTAAATTTAATAATGCTTCTATAGTTGTACAAAAAGCAAAATGCTGTTCGTCATGGTAATAATATAAGGTTCTAGTTCCAGAGAAATCTCTAGCTCCGAAAAACTTTTGTTTTCTCTCATCCCATATCATAAAAGCAAAGTCACCTAATAAGTATTTAGGACAATCCTCTTCCCATTTGTAATAAGATAGTAAAATTAATTGGCTATCGGGAATGGTTTTTCTTATACTTGTTTCTACTTGCAATAAGGTACATAACTCCTCGCGGTTATCAATTATGGCATCCGCGGTGATAGCTATCTTTCCTACTGAATCATAAAATGGCAATTGTTCGCCTCTAGACTCAGGTGTAATCCACTGCGAAAGACATCCAAGGAAAGCATTATTTCTTTTCCAGCATTGAATATCATTAGCAGGAAATTGAGCTAGATTATCCATAATGATTGAATAATGATCCCTTGTAACAGGTGCATTATTAGAATGATAAATACCAGCAATTGCGCTCATTAAGTTCCTCCTATCCTGCTGTTCTCTTTAAAGAACAAAACTACCAAAAAAAAAGAGTGGATAGCGAGATCCAACAGCGATAAAAAAATTTTATAATATATTATTTATAGTCGTTAATTTAGTTCTTTATTAAGAACACCATTGCCTTTATCATACAACATAATCACTATAAGTCAATAGCTCTTTTATCAAAAGTTTTCAATTATAATGGGTTTACTACTAAGGGGAATAGAAGATATCAATAAATTAATTAAATAAACAAAAGTATCCAAACTTTTCATTCTTGCAATAGATCTGGATTTTATAAGTAGTTAATTATACCTATAACGCCGTAGCAATTTATATATTTCAGTAGGCACTAACCCCACGATAAGCGGTCGAATAGCATAAATATACGAAGTGTACGGCAGCTTCAACATTTTATACCCACTGATTCGTACGTATGCCTCTTTTAATCTCAAGTTATATTTCCGTCTAGTAATAGCACTTCGATCATCCCTTACCTCATAAAGAGACTCTTTAATATTGCAGCCTCTAGACCCATTAGCATACATCCTAAACCAAAGATTATAGTCTTCAACACGTAAAGTTCTCTTTGTAACATCATACCCATTAACAGCTAACAAGGCCTTACTCCTAAGCATAGATGGTGCATGGCAAAAAGGTGATTGAGCGATAAAATCGTCTGGCATTGGTTCTTCAATTGGGATAATCTCTCCCCAATACCCTTTTTCATCAAAAAATTTCATCCCTGTACTAACAATATCATACTGTTGATTATTATCTAGAATCCTAACTTCTTTTTCTAATCGTTCAGGTAGAGAACGATCATCAGCATCCTGTCTAGCAATATACTCTCCCCTACAATATTGAAGGCAATGGTTTAAACTATATGCAAGTCCCTGATTTTTATCATTTTTTATTACTTTAATGTTAGAGTATTGATCTGAATATTGTCTTGCAATCCGATAGGTGTCATCTATTGAACCATCGTCACACATAATTAATTCCCAATTCTTGTATGATTGATTTACTATTGAGTTTATACTTTCTCTTAAAGTACCAGAACAGTTGAAGATTCCCATAATTATTGATACTTTGGGCATATCTTCCTTCATACTACCCCCTCTTTTCTTTCCCTTTCCTTTATAACAAGCCGATTTCTGTCTTCAAGAATATGTTTCCAAAGTACCCGTTGATCAAATTTTTCCCGAACAAATACGATAGCTTTTTCACCCATTTCTTGACGTAGCACGGGATTTAACATTGTTTTCATTGCTTCAATTAAAGGATCTACTTCACCTTTTGGAACGACGAGACCTGTTTCTCCTCGCAGCATTGCGTCGGTTGGTCCAGGTATATCAGTTACAATAACGGGAATACCCATAATAACTACAGAACCAAACCCTTCACGATAGCTTGGTAAAATAAAAACATCAAGAGCAGAATAGTATTTTTCTACTTCATTGGTAAACCCACAATATATTACTGAGTCACTTTGTTGAGACCATTCAAATAAGTCCTGGTTAACTCCATCATTATCCTCAGGACCTATCATCATTAATTTAACTTTAACATTATGTTGCGAAATATATTTAAATGCTGATAAAAGCTCATTTATTCCTTTATCTTTATTAAGTCTTCCTATAAAACCAAATACTAGATCATCGTTGGAAATCTTATATTCTTGTCGAATCTCATCGCTCCATTTTTGCTTTTGGAATGTCAACACTAAACTGGACAAAAATTATAAGGTCTGTTGCTTGAATTCGACTGGTGTTAAATAGCCTAGTGTTCCGTGAATTCGAATGTTATTGAACCAATGAACATAATCATC
>NZ_JBWQTV010000003.1:0-218080 GCF_056619965.1 Halalkalibacter sp. HAAS-P014
GATTTCCCATGGAGTTAATCCAGTAAGACCCCTTAGAGATGATGAGGTTGATAGGTCTGGTGTGGAAGCGTGGCGACACGTGGAGCTGACAGATACTAATCGGTCGAGGACTTATCCAATATATTCTTGACATGTTTCTATAGAGCATTATCTAGTTTTGAGAGAACCATTTTCTCTTAACAAAATAGTCTGGTGGCGATAGCAAAGAGGTCACACCCGTTCCCATGCCGAACACGGTCGTTAAGCTCTTTTGCGCCGATGGTAGTTGGGGGTTTCCCCCTGTGAGAGTAGGACGTTGCCAGGCTGTTTATGGGACTAGTTTTAGTCCCACTATTAATGGGGCCTTAGCTCAGCTGGGAGAGCGCCTGCCTTGCACGCAGGAGGTCAGCGGTTCGATCCCGCTAGGCTCCACCATTTTAGTAGTTAATTTTATTGGAGGAATACCCAAGTCTGGCTGAAGGGATCGGTCTTGAAAACCGACAGGCGGGTTAAACCGCGCGGGGGTTCGAATCCCTCTTCCTCCGCCATATATTAATTAAAACAACAACATAAAGCTGGAAGAAGAAGGGATAACACCTTCGAAACAGCATCATCTTAATACTATATAACGACGCGGGGTGGAGCAGTCTGGTAGCTCGTCGGGCTCATAACCCGAAGGTCGGCGGTTCAAATCCGTCCCCCGCAATACCAAATGGTCCGGTAGTTCAGTTGGTTAGAATGCCTGCCTGTCACGCAGGAGGTCGCGGGTTCGAGTCCCGTCCGGACCGCCAACCTTAAAAGGAATGTTGGTTTATTCCCTTGTGGAGGGGTAGCGAAGTGGCTAAACGCGGCGGACTGTAAATCCGCTCCCTCCGGGTTCGGCGGTTCGAATCCGTCCCCCTCCACCAGTTCCTTGATTATGGCGGTTGTGGCGAAGTGGTTAACGCACCGGATTGTGATTCCGGCATTCGTGGGTTCAATTCCCATCAGCCGCCCCATTATAATGTTGGGCTATCGCCAAGCGGTAAGGCAACGGATTTTGATTCCGTCATGCGTAGGTTCGAATCCTGCTAGCCCAGCCATTCATGCGGAAGTAGTTCAGTGGTAGAACACCACCTTGCCAAGGTGGGGGTCGCGAGTTCGAATCTCGTCTTCCGCTTTTTATAAGCGCCCTTAGCTCAGCTGGATAGAGTGTTTGACTACGAATCAAAAGGTCGGGAGTTCGAATCTCTCAGGGCGCGCCACCTATTTTTACAGACAATATGCGGGTGTAGTTTAGTGGTAAAACCTCAGCCTTCCAAGCTGATGTCGTGAGTTCGATTCTCATCACCCGCTTTTATACATTACTGTGGGCCTGTAGCTCAGCTGGTTAGAGCGCACGCCTGATAAGCGTGAGGTCGGTGGTTCGAGTCCACTCAGGCCCATATTATTCCACAGTAGCTCAGTGGTAGAGCAATCGGCTGTTAACCGATCGGTCGTAGGTTCGAGTCCTACCTGTGGAGCCATGGAGAAGTACCCAAGTGGCTGAAGGGGCGCCCCTGCTAAGGGTGTAGGTCGTTTACGCGGCGCGAGGGTTCAAATCCCTCCTTCTCCGCCATGAACAAGTTGTAATATTGATTGGCCCGTTGGTCAAGCGGTTAAGACACCGCCCTTTCACGGCGGTAACACGGGTTCGAATCCCGTACGGGTCACCATTTTGAAGTATAGATAGTCTTTAATGAAATTTAAGGTAGGACCACGGAGCGAGACATCGTCCGTAGCCATCATGAAATACTTCATTGAAATAACAGCAAGAGCCATTAGCTCAGTTACGAGCAAAGCTACTTGAACTTCTACGAGTTGTTCTGACACAGCAAGCAACAGAGCATTACGAGAAGAGGAAAGAACAGGTAGGACCACGGAGCGAGACATCGTCCGTAGCCATCATGAAATACTTCATTGAAATAACAGCAAGAGCCATTAGCTCAGTTGGTAGAGCATCTGACTTTTAATCAGAGGGTCGAAGGTTCGAGTCCTTCATGGCTCACCACTTACTCTAACTG
This sequence comes from Halalkalibacter sp. HAAS-P014, assembly GCF_056619965.1. NCBI lineage: Bacteria > Bacillati > Bacillota > Bacilli > Caryophanales > Bacillaceae > Halalkalibacter > Halalkalibacter sp. HAAS-P014. Next base: position 2,022 of record NZ_JBWQTV010000003.1, read on the forward strand.
TGCGGGTGTGGCGGAATTGGCAGACGCGCTAGACTTAGGATCTAGTGTCTTATGACGTGGGGGTTCGACTCCCTTCACCCGCATTTATAGGTAAAAAACCATACTTAATTAAGTATGGTTTTTTTATTTCTTTTTTTCAGGAACGGGATCAATTCCTCCTGGATGAAATGGGTGACACTTACATATTCTTTTAAGTGTTAACCAACCTCCTTTTAAAGCTCCAAAACGTCTAATGGCCTCTAACCCGTAATGAGAGCATGTTGGATAGAAACGACAAGTCGGAGGTTTTAATGGTGAAATAATACGTTGATATAAATGAATGAAAAATAAAAGCAAAGATTTCATAACGTAGGAACCTTTCCAAAAAAATTTAATATTTAAGAAGGGATTTGTATTTCTTTGTCTAATTATATCAAATAATAAAATGAAAGGAGGATTCTAAGCTATTAAGATTTTAAATTTGTCCCCGATATACTCTACAACCTAAAATTCCTCAGAGGTGATCAAAGTGAAAAATGAAAAAGGGTTTACACTTGTTGAAATGCTTATTGTTCTCATGATCATCACCGTCCTACTGCTAATTGCAGTTCCGAACTTGTCCCGTAATAATGATGTTGCTGCTGAAAAAGGTTGCGAGGCTACAATTAAGTTAGTTCAAGCGCAAGTGCATGCTTATGAATTAGAAACAGGACAAACATTAACTGATCTTGAGGTACTTAAAACTGACTACGTTGATTCGATTAAATGTCCTGATAACACAGAGCTTATTTATGACCAGAAAGAAGTGAAAGTAAAAGCGCCTTAAAAATGAACTCAACTGAATCAGGATATACGCTCATTGAATTGCTTCTTACATTATCGATTCTCTCCATTATTCTTCTAATTCCATCCATAACAATATCCACTAACCTAAATAATTTAACTGAAAGAGAAGCTGACATAGTAGCAAAGCAAGTAAAAGAACAAGTCCTACTAGCGCAGCAAGTTGCCATGTCAACAGGAAAGCGTGTTTACTTATACATGGACAATGATGAAAACGAAATAAGGATAAGGTTTAATGTTTTTGACAATTATCTAGTGACTCCTTATCAATATGAAGATATGAGCATCCAACACCAGACTTTAACTCCCTCGAATATATCTTTTTTGCCTAACGGGAATCCAAGTCATTCTGGTACGTTTCAATTACGGATAGGCTCCTATCGCTATCAATTTACAATTTATTTAGGGAAAGGAATGGTATCTTATAGAAAGATGTAATTCTGGGTTCACTTTAATCGAAGTGCTGAGTGCATTAATGTTGTTAGTGTTATTTAGCGCTTCTGTTTTACCACTTATTATTAGCATTAACCAAGAAAGAGTATCAATACGCCAAGAAGAAAACGTACTATTCTTGTTAGAAGAGATCGTTCATCAATCGAAGGTCGGTTTAGTTGTTGATGTTAATGCAGATGAAGATATTGAGATAAATATTATTGAAGTTGATGAAAACTTGCTGAAATATTGTGCTAGTTGGACAGGGAAAAATGGGAGGGCATATGAACAATGTATCCTCACCTCAAAATGAAAAAGGATTTACTTTAGTTGAGATGCTGATTACACTTTCCATCCTTTTAATCATTCTTTCAATTATCCCAACACTTTTGAAAACAAGGTCGACTGGATATCAAGTAGAATCGATATCATCTCAACAAGTTATAGTGTTTTTTAACCAATTAACAAATGACTCAAGAGAAGCTACTCAAGCAGAAATAAAGGATGGAGTATTAGTGCTTACTATGTTTGATAACGACACAATTGAAATAGGGTTAACAGCATCTCAACAAATTAGGAGAACGAGAAATAAGGAAGGACATGTTCCTTTACTTGAGCAAGTTCGAATGTTTTCCTGTCGTTTAACAGCACCGATCGTCATCAAGTGTGAAGTAGAGTTATTAAACGGGTATAGGGCTGAACGTTCTATTTTACTCCCTAACAGTAAATCATTAGGTGATTGAATGAAATTCTTAATAAAAATGAATCTTTGTGTGCCTTACTTAGTTTCGAGAAAAGGGGGAGATTGAACCTGAACAATGAGAAAGGTTTTATTTATCCTTTTACATTATTGATTTGTCTCCTAATTATTCAAGTGCTTTTTCACCAAGTCTCTATTTATACAAAAGAAAAACACTTCATATTTCAGCAAGAGCGATTAATGCAAGTTGAATCTCTTATGATTATCGGGATAGAGCAAATCCAAGAAAACCAGTTGAATCCAGAAGTAAATGCAAAACTTGTCTTTTCATATGAACCGGGGACCGTTACACTGAAAGTAGAAGACTTTAATAACGGAATTAGTACGATTGCCTTACATGTAAAGTTAGCTTCAGGACATGAAAGGCGAGCTAAGTTTATTTATGATTGGGACAAAGAAACAATTGAGAATTATTGGGAGGTTTAAGTCGTGTCAAGTCAATATTATATCACTGGGTTTATGGGTTCTGGAAAAACAACGATAGGAAACGCTTTAGCAAAGGAGCTTGGCTATAAAATAATTGATACAGATACTTGGATTGAAAGTAAGGAGAAGCAAACGATAGCAGAGCTATTTCAAACAAAAGGAGAGTCCTATTTTCGGGAGCAAGAAACTAAAGCTCTTAAAGAAATAAGAGGAGAAGAGCTAATTATTACTACAGGTGGAGGAATTGTTGTCAACCCTTATAATCGGAAATTGATGAAATCACAAGGGCTTATTATTTATTTAAAGTCGGATCTTGAGGAGTTATTAAGAAGGTTAGAAGGGGATGATACTAGACCTCTTATTCACGAACAGAAACGAGAGAAAATTGAAAGCTTGTATGAGTCTAGGCTTGAGGATTATGAACAAGCAGATATCATTTTGAATACAACTGGTAAAACAATTGAACAAGTTGTTGATGAGATAAAGTCTATTATAAAAGTGTCATAAAGTGGGTAGACTAGCTCCTAGGCTACGGCTAGGAGTTGAATGAATAATGTCATTAAATGATTATGTTAAATTTTTAACACAGCAAGCTGTTATGAGAATGGACCAACCCAAAGAAGAACGTCGTACAAAAAGGTTAGAGCGAAAAGCGCACCGACAACCTTTTATCTCTCATGCTTTTGGTATTATCCCTTTAGGGCTTTCACTGTTCTTAAAAAAGCATAAGGTGAGAAAGAAGCGAAATAAGTAAGGCGAAGAGGAGTAAATTTCCTCATTTCGCCTTTCTTTATGTTATTAAATGGTGAAATATAATAATAATACATTTATTTACTACCATATCTATAATATAATAAGATAAGTACGGTTAATTTTTGGGAGTGAATAATTATGGAGCAAAATACGCTAAAAATAACAAATGTATTATCTGATCCTACGCGTTTTTCTATATACCAATTTATTTCGAAACAACGTGACAACGTGACAGTACAACAGATTGCAGATCAATTTAGTATACATCCAAATGTTGCTCGTCTTCACCTGACGAAACTAGAAGATGTACAAATGATTGTTTCCGAAACATTAAAAACAGGAAAAGGTGGACGACCAAGTAGGTTTTATAAATTATCTGATGAAGTAATTCAATTACAATTTCCATATAGAGATTATCAGCGACTAGCTAAGATGTCATTAGAAGCGTTAGTGGAAAGTGGCGATGTGGGTGTAGAAGCATTAAAAAAAATTGGATATAAATATGGTCGAGAAAGTGCAGAGTTATATGTAAAACAATTTAAATTTGATTTAATGAAATCCACAATGGAAGAAAAAGTAAAGCTGGTTGAACAAATTGCGATTAATCAGGGATTGAATCCTGATATCGAATACTCAGTTGAAAAAGAGCAAATTGAGTTTAGCATTTATAACTGTACTTTTAAGGAATTAATGTCAGAGCATTCGAATTCACTTTGTTCAATGCATCATGAATTATTTAAAGGTGTTTTTGCATACATTCTTGGAGAACATATGCTTAAAGAGAATATAAAGCTGACTGATCCTGGAGCAAAAGCATGTTCCTATTCAATCATAAAGTTATAAACTTTTCACAATGCTATAATTTTGACATTCATGAAGGCATTTACAGTGAGGATGTAGTCGTATATAATGAATTTGTATTAATCATTTGATATCCTAAACAAATAGTGCCAGCAACAAGGCAATTTGTTAATGAAGGAGGGAACCCCAAATGGATCGTATGTATCGTGTTTTAGCTTTTTGGACTGGGATTTTTGCAGTTCTATTCTTTGTTGGTAATATGTATAATGTAGCATTGTTGTTCTTTGCACAAACTGGTGCTTTATTAGCACTAAGCTACCTGAATTTATCTGAACGTGTATACATGTACATTTTTGGTGCCTATTTGACGATTTTCTTCGTAGGCTTCACGTATTACTCAACATTTTTACTAGTACCAAGTTTTGGGCATTAATCACATACTACATATGTGTAAAAGAGAGAAACCGTCTCCTTACTGGGCACGGTTTCTCTCTTTTTCCTTTTAAATGTTAATACTATTGACATAGTGGTAAACTATTTTATACAATAGAAATAGATTGGTGAGTCTTTGACTGGGAGTCCCCCTCCCCTCAAGGTTCTTACATCAATACGATTTACTCCCCGTTGGGCCTTTACGTTGTTAAAGGCCCTTTTAACATGGAAAAGAGGCTGTCTCTTTAGAAAGCAGCCCCTTACATATTAAAATCCTGTTAGAAAAGGATTTCCGTTCATTTCTGCGTCAATAGTTGTAGTTGGTCCGTGTCCGCAAGCTACGACGGTTGTCTCTGGTAATTCTAATAGCTTCTTATGGATACTATTTAACAATAACTGGTGATCTCCTCCAGGTAAGTCTGTTCTTCCAATACTCTGTGCAAATAAAGCATCACCCGAAAAAACAATCTCATGATCTTTTAAATAGTAGGAAACACTTCCAGGAGAATGACCCGGTGTTTCATATATTGCAAAAGTAAACGATCCAATTGTTAAATTCTCTTCTTTTTCAATAATATGATCAGCAGGCTTTACTGTAATGGCTTGTTCCCCCATAAAACGTGCTGAACCATTTTTATTTGGGTCTATTAACCAGTCTTGCTCTTCCTTATGTAAATAAACGGGGCAAGTGAACTCATTACGTACATCGTCAACTGCTCCGATATGATCAAAATGAGCATGGGTTAATAAAATAGCGAGTGGTTTTAGCCCTTGAGACTTAATCCATTGAACAAATGCTTGTCCATCACCACCAGGATCAATGATAATAGCTTCTTTTAGATCATTTTGAATGACATAGGCGTTTGTCTGAAGTGGCCCAAGTGGAATTTGTGTCCATTTCATATATTTTCCTCCAATTCTTATAAGGTTATTTCTATCATACAATACAAGAAGCAACTCGACAAACCGAGAAAAAAAGAGTAAAATAAATGCAAAATGTCCAACATAAAGATTGAGGATATTTTCTAACTTCGTCAAATTTTAGGCTGACAACGTCCACAATTGGCTTTATAATAGGACTAGTTAAGCTGTGTTCATAGTTTTACATAAGGAGGGAAGATAAAATGGTCTTTTCTATTATCATGTTAGTAACGGCGCTTTTGTGTGCGGCCGCAATTGTGCGTGAAGTTCGCAGAAAAAACTTTTTCGCAGTAGGCTTTGCTGGAATCTCATTTGTTGTATTTGGTTGGTTTGCAATTGCTACAATTATCTCAATCATTACAACAGGTGGGGGAGCACCTACAACTTAATGAAGTACTGATGAAAAAAGGCAACTACTATATTGTAGTTGCCTTTTTGGTGCCTATGGTTGAAAAACTTGTTGCTCTAAGTAGAACATTCCACCGTTAATGATAGATACATGTATGTTCGGTTCGTATTGTTCTTTAAGTGCTTGTTTTTCCACTTGATAACTTTCGGGTTTTTCCTCGTAATCTTCATAAAACTTTTCGAGAAGAGTTAAGTCAGCATTCCATCTTTCAATTGCTTCTTCGGCCCATGATTTATCTTCATTTTCAGCGTATGTTTGTACCATCTTTTGCAATCTTATCAATCCACTATGAACCGTAATTAGCGGTGAGAGTTTAAAGCAGTAATCAGGAATATTAGGAGATAATTCTTTTTCCAAAAGCTTATCATAAAACTGTTGAACAATTTGTCCATGAATAAGATTGAGCCCTAAAGATAATAGGACATCTTTTTTTCGGTCACATTGAAAGGAAACCTTAATGTTTAAGCAAAGCCATGGCTGTAAGGGGATCGATTTTCGCCCCGACGCATGAATATTCTCATAAAGTCTAATGAACCCTCCTAGTTCGCGAGTTGAAGAGAATAACTGGCGCAGCCTTGGTGCCCCGAAATGAATTTGTTCGCCACGCATGTCATCAGGTGCATTGTTTTGATCGGTGATAAATGTAACCTGCATTGGATTTGGCTCACCACCTGTTTTTTCAAGGTAATGCCAATAAAAAGGTCTGTTCATTAATAGCTTATCTAATTCGATAGATAGTTGTACTTTTAAATAACTAGGGTGGTTTTCAATAATCGGACTATCATTCGCTACAAAATATCTCTCTAAAAAGTCATGAACTTGAGGCTGTTGCATCGACTTGATCCTCCTCATTAGATTTAGCTGCTTCTTCTGCAGCCTCATTCATAATGGCTGCAAGATGATCAAACTTTATTCTCATTTCTCCTTCAGAGTCAGATTGCAAGAGGATATCCTGTACATGCTCTTCTACAGAAGGAAGTTCAATTTTTGTTAATATATCATCTAGTTCACCAATAACGGCTTCAAAGAGGTGGATCTTCTCATATAGTAATTTAAGAATGTGTTGTTCTACAGTGTCGTTTACAGCAAAATTGTAGATGTGAACATCTTCTTGTTGGCCAAGACGATGAATACGACCAATTCGCTGCTCAATACGCATAGGATTCCAAGGTAGGTCATAGTTAATGATATGACTGCAGAACTGCAAATTAATCCCCTCACCACCGGCTTCTGTAGCAATTAAGACTTGGGCGTGGTTTTGAAAGAGTTGACGCATCCAATCTTTCTTTCCTCTTTTAAAACCACCTCTAAATGGGACGGAAGATATTCCGTTCTGTTTAAGAAACCATTGTAAATAAAGCTGAGTTGCTCGGTATTCTGTGAAGATAATAACTTTGTCGTTTATCTTTTGAATAATCTCCAATGCTTTCTCTGCTTTTGCGTGTCCATCAACTTCACCGATTTTGTTTATTAATTTTTCTGCCTGTGGAAGTGCACGGCCATCAGCATGAGCTCGTTCAATCATGTTTTTCAAAGTCATAAAAGCAGCTTCTCGACTACTGCAAAGCTCTCTTTTTAAAGTGAGCAAGCCGAAATGATTGGAATCGTCTTTTAACTTTTCGATCTCATTATAAAAAGCACGTTCTGATTCACTAAAGTCAATTGGAACATTTTTAACAATTCGTTTCGTCCATTCGATCCCAGTTTCCTCACGACGATTTCGAACCATAACCTTGTTTACCAACTCTTTTAATTTCTCCTCATTTTTGGGGGATCGTTTATTTGATCTATACTCCTTTTCAAAAGAGGTGATATCACCGAGATGACCAGGTTTTAACAATGAAACCAAATTAAAAATTTCCTCTAGTTTATTTTGTACCGGTGTTGCTGTAAGCAATAGGCAAAATTTCTTCTTTAGATGTTTGATAAATTCGTAATTTTTCGTTTTAGGATTTTTTAATTTATGCGCTTCGTCAATAATAACTAAATCATAAGGCTGATCTAGTACAATTTCACGATGGGGAGGCCTTTTTGCTGTATCAATAGATGCGACTACTACGTCGCATTGCTCCCAAACATACGATTTACGCTGGGCAACAGCGGGAATATGGAACTTTGTGTTAAGTTCAATTGCCCACTGTGAAACAAGAGACGCAGGTACGAGAATTAAGACTTTTTTCACTAGTCCACGAATCATATATTCTTTCAAAATTAGTCCTGCCTCAATCGTTTTTCCGAGTCCCACTTCGTCTGCCAGTATTGCCTTCCCATTCATTTGTTCAATAACCGTATTAGCTACTTCAATCTGATGTGGGAACGGTTTTAGTTGTGGAAGGTGCTTAGGAGCTTGTAAACCATGAAACTCAGGAATAATTTGGTGTTGCTCAGCTTCATACGCTAATTTAAATAGTTCCCAGTTCGACCACGGTCCGTCTTGTTCTAGCCTCTCCTTGAAAGTGTCATTCCACTTTTGATCAAAATGTATATCAATATTCAATGTAACTCATTCCTTTCGAGCGAACTTTAGTCTATATCCGAATGAAAACATGAAAAAAATATAAAATAAAAAGATTTAAGAAATAAATAGTTGCCAAAGGGACCCTATCTTGATACGATATCAGTAGAAATCCGAATTACCTAATTTACCTGTTTGGAAGAAAGTTATACATGTAGTATGTACCAACTTACATAAATTCATGAGTATCAATACATAACGAATGAATTTTATATGTGCGAATGAGGATAAGGGGAGAGATTGCAAGATAGAATGCAACGCCGAAGGAGCAAGCGCTTGATAATGTGTTATCAACTGCGAATCTCTCAGGCAAAAAGACTCTTATTTGACGCAGCTCTGGAGAGTGCTTATATGAGCCACCTACGAAGACACTATATTTTTTGAATATAGGAAACTTTCTGGTTGAAGGACAGAGTTATACACATTTCCCGTGTATAACTCTGTCCTTTTTTTTGAAGATTAATCTAGTAGTATTAATGCAATCTCAATAGATTTAGAAGGTATTAATAAGAATAGGTTCGAGGAGGGGTTATAGTATGTCAGAATTAAAGCGCACACCGTTATATGATTTTTATAAAGAAAATGGGGTGAAAACAATTGACTTTGGTGGATGGGATTTGCCTGTTCAATTTTCTAGTATAAAAGAAGAACATGAAGCTGTTCGTACAAAAGTGGGGTTATTTGACGTCTCACATATGGGAGAAGTAGAAGTGAAAGGCCCAAAAGCTTTAGCTTATCTTCAAAAAATGATGACAAATGATTTATCCAAAATTGGAGATAATCAGGCACAATATACAGCAATGTGCTATGAGGATGGTGGTACGGTTGATGACTTACTCATATATCGAAAAGCTATTGATGAGTATCTACTGGTCATAAATGCTTCGAATATTGACAAAGACGTTCTATGGCTGTTGAAACATATGACAGAAGGTGTAGAGGTTGAAAATGTATCGAATCATTTTGCGTTACTTGCAATCCAAGGGCCTTTGGCAGAAAGTATAGTTCAAAAGAAAACATCATTTGATTTATCGTCTATTCGTTTTTTCCACTTTGCAGATCAGGTCGATATTGGTGGGGTCAAAGCCCTTGTATCAAGAACTGGTTATACGGGTGAAGATGGATTTGAGCTTTATTGCCAGGCTGATGAAGCACCAAAACTATGGAAGATATTACTTGAAGCAGGAAAAAATGATGGCCTTGTCCCATGTGGCCTTGGTGCTCGCGACACCCTTCGTTTTGAAGCGAGATTACCTTTGTATGGACAAGAACTTACGAAAGAGATCTCTCCACTTGAAGCTGGGATTGGATTTGCAGTGAAAGTGAACAAGGAAGCGGACTTTGTTGGGAAAGAAGCTTTGAAACAACAGAAGGAAACGGGTTTATCTAGAAAGTTAGTTGGGTTAGAAATGATAGATAAAGGAATCCCACGCTCAGGGTATGAGGTTTTCTCTGATGGTAAACAAATTGGCTTCGTTACTTCAGGAACGCAATCGCCAACATTAAAGAAAAATGTTGGACTTGCTATACTCGACATAGACTTCACAGCTTTAGGAAGTGAAGTAGAAGTAAAAGTTAGGAAGAAGCTTTTAAAGGCAAAAGTTGTTCCAACCCCATTTTATAAGAAGGCGTAGAGGAGGAGTATATATGAATCACCGTTATTTACCGATGACAGAGGAAGATCAAAAGGAAATGCTTAATACAATCGGTGTTGAATCGATTGAAGAATTATTTTCCGATATTCCAAAGGAAATTAGATTTAGCGAAAAATTAAATATTAAAGATGCATTGAGAGAACAAGAACTTGTTGCTTATTTTCAAGAGTTAGCAAGCAAAAATGTATCACTAAAACAAAAGCCGTCCTTTTTAGGGGCAGGTGTATATGAACACTATATTCCATCAATAGTTGATCATGTAATATCTCGTTCTGAATTTTATACGGCGTATACTCCTTATCAACCGGAAATCTCGCAAGGAGAACTTCAAGCCATATTTGAATTTCAAACAATGATTTGCAATCTTACAGGAATGGATTTAGCTAACTCTTCTATGTATGATGGACCGACGGCTCTCGCTGAAGCAGCAATGCTTAGTGCAGGACAAACAAAAAAGAAAACGATTCTTGTTTCAAAAGCTGTACATCCTGAAGCTCGAGAAGTTCTGCAAACAAATGCGATCGGTCAAAGGCTGAATGTAATTGAAATTGATACGAATGATGGTGTAACTGATTTAGAACAGTTACAAGAAGTGTATGGAGATGATACTGCATGTGTCGTTATCCAACATCCAAATTTTTATGGCAACTTAGAACCGTTATCTGAGATAGAAGCCATTGCGCATAGAGATAAATCGATGTTTGTTGTTTCAAGTAATCCACTAGCTTTAGGACTTCTTAAGCCACCGGGAGAGTTCGGAGCTGACATTGTCGTTGGGGATGCTCAACCGTTTGGAATTGCAACTCAATTTGGGGGGCCACATTGTGGGTATTTTGCAACAACTAAGAAATTAATGCGCAAGGTGCCGGGGCGACTAGTTGGGCAAACGACAGATGAACATGGACAAAGAGGGTTTGTTTTAACACTTCAAGCTCGTGAACAACATATTAGACGAGAAAAGGCCACTTCTAATATTTGTTCAAATCAAGCGTTAAACGCGCTAGCTGCTTCGGTCGCGATGAGTGCAATTGGCAAAAAAGGAATAAGAGAAATGGCCTTTCAAAATGTTCAAAAAGCAGCATATATGAAAAAGAAGTTAAAAGAGCAAGGGGTGGATCTCGTCTCTGAACAGCCAACTTTTAATGAGTTTGTCGTAAATGTAAAAAGGCCTGTTTCAGATGTAAATGAAATCCTTCTCCAAAAAGGATTTATTGGTGGATATGATCTAGGTCGTGATGATCAAAACTTAGAAGGTTATATGTTACTAGCTGTTACTGAAGTTCGCACAAAAGCAGAAATTGAGAATTTTGCTAAGGAATTGGGGGCCGTACTATGATGACAAAAGACCAACCACTAATTTTTGAACGTAGTAAGAAAGGGCGAGTGGGTCATAGTTTACCAACATTAGACATCGAGGAACAAGCAATTGAAGATTTGATTCCTACAGATTTTATACGAGAAGTCGAGCCTGAATTGCCTGAAGTTTCGGAACTTGAGATCATGCGCCACTATACTGCGTTATCGAAGCGTAATCACGGCGTAGATTCTGGATTTTATCCTCTTGGATCGTGCACGATGAAATATAACCCTAAAATAAACGAAAATGTAGCACGTATTGAAGGACTAGCTAATATTCATCCTTATCAGCCTGTGGAGCAAGTGCAAGGTGCACTTGAATTACTGTATGAACTTCAAACGTCACTTGCAGAAATCACAGGTATGGATGAGGTAACCTTGCAGCCTGCAGCAGGGGCTCATGGTGAGTGGACCGGATTGATGATGATACGAGCTTATCATGAAGCAAATGGAGATTTCCAGCGTACAAAAGTAATTGTACCTGATTCAGCGCATGGAACAAACCCAGCATCAGCAACGGTAGCTGGCTTTGAATCTATTACTGTAAAGACGAATGAGCAAGGTTTAGTTGATTTAAATCATTTGCGTGAAGTTGTTGGGAATGATACCGCAGCTCTAATGTTGACAAATCCAAATACACTTGGTTTGTTTGAGACATATATCGATGAGATGGCTGAAATTATTCATAGTGCAGGTGGAAAGCTCTATTATGATGGAGCTAACTCAAATGCAATCTTAGGAATTACAAGACCAGGAGATATGGGGTTTGATGTGGTTCATCTAAATTTGCACAAAACATTTACTGGTCCTCATGGTGGAGGTGGTCCTGGATCTGGACCTGTAGGAGTTAAGAAAGAATTAATTCCGTATTTACCAAAGCCGTTGATCATTAAACGTCCAGATGGCCTCTATGATTTTGATTACAATCGTCCACATTCGATCGGGCGCGTGAAACCTTATTACGGTAACTATGGTATTAATGTTCGTGCGTATACCTATATCCGGACAATGGGCGCAGAGGGCTTACGTAAAGTTTCTGAATATGCTGTTTTAAATGCAAATTATATGATGAGACGACTCGAGCCTTATTTTGACCTTCCATACACTCAACATTGCAAGCATGAATTTGTTATTTCAGGACGTCGTCAAAAGAAACTTGGAGTAAGAACGTTAGATATTGCGAAACGCTTATTGGATTTTGGTTATCATCCCCCGACGATTTACTTTCCGTTAAATGTTGAGGAATGTATGATGATTGAACCAACTGAAACTGAATCAAAAGAGACATTGGATGAATTTATTGAAGCGATGATACAAATTGCCCGTGAAGTTGAAGACAACCCAGAGGTTGTTCAAGAAGCTCCTCATACGACGGTTATTTCAAGACTTGATGAAACGACTGCCGCAAGAAAGCCAATATTAAAATATGAAAAAGGAGACGTCTAAAAAAGGTTACCCAACCTTTTTAGACAGCCTCCTAAATGACTAATGAGCAAAACTGCTCATTAGTTTTTCTTTTTTATTTTACCTGTCCACTTCTTAAATCCACCCTTTAAGTGTGAAATATCCTCGACTCCACGCTTTTTCTTTATAACCTGAGCAGCTTGTCTACTACGAGCGCCTGACTGACAATAAAGATAAACGGGTTGGTCATTACGAACTTCGTTAATGCGTTGGCGAAGTTGTGACATTGGAATGTTTCTGGCTCCAAGAATATGCCCACCTTCAAACTCGCGTGGTTCACGAACATCAATTAGTTGGGCCTTGCGATAACCTTTAATAAAATCGTCTTGTGTTAATGTTTTTAAATATTTTGGATTGTAAAAGCGCTTAAACACTGTGTACGCTAAAAATCCAAGTAGGATAAGCCATAAGTATACCATTGATTGTTGTTTACACTCCTTTACATACTTCCATCAAGATATATTATAATGGTGACGGGGTAATTACGCAATCATTCTAATTAGGCAAATTGCTTGGCTCAACAAGGAAACCTCTGTTAAAATAACAAATGATAATAGATGGAAAGAAGCGATGTAAGATGAAGGAGACTTGGCGTTACATAGATTCAGGAGATTGTTCTCCTGCTTATAATATGGCTTTAGATGAAGCGTTACTGGATTGGCATAGCAAAGGATTGATCCCTCCTACAATTCGCTTTTATGGTTGGAATCCTGCAACTTTGTCAATCGGATATTTTCAAAAAGTAGAAAAAGAGATCAATATGGATAAAGTACACGAATACGGCTTAGGGTTTGTTCGCAGGCCTACAGGTGGTCGAGGCGTGTTACATGATAATGAATTAACATATAGTGTAATTGTTTCCGAACAACATCCAGAAATGCCTAAAACGGTTACAGAAGCTTATAGAGTTATATCTGAAGGGATTTTAGAGGGTTTTAAAGATGTAGGATTGGACGCTTATTTTTCCATTCCCCGTACTGAGGAAGAAAAAAGCGCACTCAAAAATCCTAGATCTGCCGTTTGTTTCGATGCGCCGTCATGGTATGAGCTTGTTGTAGAAGGACGTAAAGTAGCTGGTAGTGCGCAAACTAGGCAGAAAGGTGTCATTTTGCAGCACGGATCAATTATTTTGGATATTGATGAAGATAAGTTATTTGATTTATTTAACTATTCTAGTGATAGACTACGTGAACGTATGCAGAAGAATTTTAAGAATAAAGCTGTAGCAATCAATGCTCTTCGTAACGAGCCATTATCAAAGGAAGAGGCGAAAGCTGCATTTAAAAGAGGGTTTGAAAAAGGCTTGAATATAGAATTGGAACCATATACCCTGTCTGAAAAGGAAAATAAAGTGGTCATGCAGATTGCAAGAGATCGCTATGAGAACGACGAATGGAATTATAGAAAATAATTAAAAAGAGACTTGTCGATATATACAGACAAGTCTCTTTGACTTTAAGGGTAAAACTATGGAACTATTTATTATTTATTAGGTAATAGTTCTTTAAATTTAGTTTGAAGGTCTTGAGTTACTGGGCCTACAGGGAATGACGTTGATAATTGTCCACTTACGGTTGCAATAGGTGTAATCTCTAACGATGTACTTGTAATAAATGCTTCGTCTGCATGTTCGAGCACCTCGACTGGAAAAGGTTCTTCTACAACGGCATAATTATGTTTTTGGGCTAAGTTAATAATGAGTTGTCTCGTAATTCCGTTCAAAATTAAGTTTGTAGCAGGATGGGTATAAAGTACTTTATCTTTGATTAAAAATAAATTTGATGAAGAGCCTTCAGTTATCGTTCCATCCCGATGAAGGATCGCTTCTAGACAATCATTATCTGCCGCCTTACGTTTAGCAATGACATTTCCTAGTAGATTAATTGTCTTAATATCGCAACGAAGCCAGCGAATATCATCTGTAAGCCATACATTTATGCCATTTTTTTGAATGGCTTCAATACTTTGAGACTGTTGTGTAAAAGCTGTAAATACAGGAGTTGCATCTCGTGAATACAAGTGATTTCTTGGCTCGATACCACGTGTGACCTGAAAATAGACGGTCCCATTTTGAATGGAGTTCTTCTCAACTAATGTATATATTAATTCAGTTATTTTCTCATTCGAAAAGGGGAGAGGTAGGTCAAGTTTTTTCGCGCTTTCAACAAAGCGATCTAGATGTTGTTCCATGGCAAATGGACGACTTTCATAAAGTTTTACTACTTCATAAATTCCGTCGCCAAAGTAATAACCACGATCATCAAAGTGGACTGTTGCGTCTTTTCTAGGGATTAATTTTTCATTTTGGACTATATATTCCATTATGATTCCTCCAGTTTGTCTAACTTATAGAAGATTGTTTATTTTTTTGTGTTTCTAGGATATCACAATATTATCATTCATCTAGTAAAAAATTTGTCAACTAAATTGATTGAATCGGCAATCAGTGATGTGATAAGAAGTTGAACGAAATGAAAATTTAGCAAGAGACAAATTTATTCATTTTGTCGAAATAAAACGGATAAAAATCTCTTAAACTCGTAAATGCTTCAATTTATGATTTATTACAAAGTTGACAAAAAGAGTAAAAATATAATCTGGCACAATATATGGTGTATTTAAAATAAAACTGAGCACAATATATTGAATCTAATAATAGTCTTGTGGTAAGCTTAGCCAAGAATAATCGTAAAAGAACTAAATAACGATTTATAAACAAACTAGATTAGCGAGTGTTTAATAGAGTTTCCGAATAAGAGGAGGAGAAGCGAATGGCGATGACAATGTCAAGAGTAATGCGCCTAAACGTTGAAAGGTTAAATGAGGATATTAAGCAATTTTCTCAAGTACATCCTATAACGAGTGATATGAAGATTACACAAAAAGGTGTATCACGACTAGTAATGTTAGACCGCTATACATTTAAAGATACGGAAAAGAAGACATTAAAAGAAGGTGACTTTGTTGTCTTAACAGTAAAGGATGATCCGAAGTTTCCGGCTCGCGGTTACGGCTTTGTGATCGAACTAGATCATGAAACAAACGTTGCAAAGGTACTTGTTGATGAAGAGTTTAGGGGAGTACTTGAGGGGGATGAGGCGGAAAGTGGCATTGTTTCTCGTTCGCTTGATACGATTGAAAAGCCTCTTGAGTTGTTTTATGAGCAGATTGCAAAACGAAACGCAACTGGACTAGCTTCAGTAGAACCAACAGAGGAGAAAAGACAAGAAGCGTTTAAGCAATTTTATGAGCAACTCGTTGCAATGAACTTTATTCCAGCGGGACGAGTGTTGTATGGTGCAGGTGCTGAAACAGATGTAACATACTTCAACTGTTATGTAATGCCATATGTTCAGGATTCACGTGAAGGGATTTCTGAACACCGTAAGCAGGTAATGGAAATTATGAGCCGTGGTGGAGGGGTTGGGACGAATGGTTCAACATTAAGGCCTCGTAATACACTCGCTCGTGGAGTAAATGGTAAATCTTCAGGATCCGTTTCTTGGCTAGATGATATTGCAAAGTTAACACATCTTGTGGAGCAAGGTGGTTCAAGACGTGGAGCCCAAATGATTATGCTATCAGATTGGCATCCAGATGTTTTAGAATTCATTATTTCAAAGATGCAAAACCCACGTATTTTGCGCTTTTTACTTGAAAATACAGACGATGAACAAATTCAAAAGCTCGTTAAAGGCAAACTCTCATTCACACCTTTAACAGAAGTTGAAGAATCGATGTATCAAGGGATTATAAACTATAAAACCATTCCAGGCCTAGGAGGGTTTGATCCTAAAGTCATCCAAGATGCAGAAGAAAAGTTACAAGTCGGTGGAACATACTCTGTTAACAATTCAGAATTTCTAACTGGAGCTAATATTTCTGTTTGTTTAACAAAGGAGTTTATGGAAGCTGTTGAAAATGATGAAGAATACGCATTACGTTTTCCTGATGTTGAGAATTATAGCGAAGAAGAAATGGCTGCTTATAATGAAAAATGGCATGAAATCGGTGATGTCCGTGAGTGGAGCGCATTAGGCTATGGAGTGAGAACGTACCGGATCATTAAAGCGAAGGAACTTTGGAACCTTATTAATATATGTGCAACGTATAGTGCTGAACCAGGTATTTTCTTTATTGATAATGCAAATGAAAAAACAAATGCAAAAGCATATGGGCAAAAAGTAGTTGCAACAAATCCATGTGGAGAGCAACCACTTGCTCCTTATTCAGTTTGTAACCTTGCAGCGATAAATTTAGCAGAAATGGCTAATAAAGAGACAAAGGAAGTCGATTTTGCTAAGTTGAAAAAGACTGTTGAAGTCGGTGTACGCATGCAAGACAATGTAATTGATGCAACGCCTTACTTCTTAGAGGAGAATACAAAGCAAGCTAAAGGTGAAAGAAGAGTTGGACTAGGCGTTATGGGGCTTCATGATCTGCTAATTTATTGTGAAGCAGTTTATGGATCAAGTGATGGAGATAAGCTTGTAGATGAGGTTTTTGAGGTAATTGCTACAACGGCATATCGTACAAGCATGGAACTTGCTAAAGAAAAAGGAAGTTTCCCATTTTTAGTGGGCTCAACAGAAAAAGAAACAAAAGAGCTTCGCAATGCTTTTATCAATACAGGATACATGAAGGAAATGCCAGAAGATATTAGACAAGGTATTTTAAAACATGGAATACGTAATTCACACTTACTAACCGTTGCTCCGACTGGAAGTACAGGTACGATGGTTGGGGTTTCAACTGGTCTTGAGCCATATTTCTCATTCTCATATTTCAGAAGTGGTCGTCTTGGTAAGTTTATTGAGGTTAAAGCAGAAATTGTGGAAGAGTATTTACGATCAAACCCTGATGCAGACCCTGAACAGCTTCCTGAATGGTTTGTCTCGACAATGGAATTATCTCCCGAAGCGCATGCAAATGTTCAATGCATTATTCAACGTTGGGTGGACAGTTCTCTTTCCAAGACTGTAAATGCTCCTCGTGGTTATACTGTAGAACAAGTTCAAGCTGTTTATGAGCGCCTCTATCGTGGTGGTGCAAAAGGTGGAACGGTTTATGTAGATGGAAGTCGTGATACACAAGTTCTATCATTAAAGGCAGAAGAGAATCGTTTCAATGATGAAACAGAACAATCAGAATCTAAAAAGAAAGTAGTATTAATTGATACGATTTCTGAAGTGAGATCGACTAATGTTACTATAGGGTCAGAGGTAGGGAATACATGTCCAGTTTGTCGTGAAGGTCAAGTTGAGGATCTTGGTGGATGTAATACATGTACAAGCTGTGGAGCACAGTTGAAATGTGGACTTTAATAAAAACTAATATATAAAAGTACAATTAGAGGACTGAGTCGGATAAACTTAGTCCTCTTCTTTATGTTTGTTTCTAATAACTTCTAGGCTGAATAATAAAGATGTGCACATTATAGTAAAGCGACCCTGTAATGTCTATAAGAAAGAGGTGTATAAAAGGTGAAGCCATTTGAACCACAGCTTGTCTATATTGAACCAGGTGCACTTGAGTACCCGTTAGGCCGAGAATTAAAGGAGAAATTTGAACAAAAAGGTGTAGAAATAAGAGAGACTACATCACATAATCAAGTGAGAAATATTCCAGGAGACAATGAATTACAGCAATACCGAAATGCAAAATCAACACTTGTGATTGGCGTGCGAAAAACACTAAAGTTTGATACTTCAAAACCATCAGCTGAATATGCGATTCCATTAGCGACAGGTTGTATGGGGCATTGTCATTATTGCTATTTACAAACAACTTTAGGAAATAAACCATATATACGAACATATGTAAACTTGGAAGAAATATTTGAAGCTGCAGATAACTATATCGCGGAAAGAGAACCTGAAATTACTCGTTTTGAAGCAGCGTGTACATCCGATATTGTAGGGATAGACCACTTAACACACTCATTAAAAAAGACAATTGAACATATTGGAAAAACAGATTTAGGAAGATTACGTTTTGTAACGAAATATCATCACGTAGATCATTTACTAGATGCAGAACATAATGGCAATACTAGGTTTCGCTTTAGCGTTAATTCAGATTATGTTATTAAACACTTTGAACCGGGAACGTCATCGTTTCTAGAACGAATAGAAGCAGCTGGGAAAGTAGCTAAGGCTGATTATCCCTTAGGGTTTATTGTAGCTCCGATTATTTGGCATGAAAACTGGAAAGAGGGTTATTATGAATTATTTGAACGTTTGGAATCAACGTTACCCTCTTACGCTAAGAAAGAGCTTACATTTGAACTTATACAACATCGTTTCACAAAAACAGCAAAGAATATTATTCAAAAAAGGTACCCTAAATCTAAGCTTGAAATGAACGAGGAAGAAAGAAAATATAAATGGGGGAAATATGGTAGAGGGAAATATGTTTATAAAGATGAGCAAGCAACTGAACTAAAAGAAACGATACAATCCTATATAGATCGGTTTTTTCCAGAAGCAAAAATGGAATACTTCACATAAAGTTGGATAACCTCATTGTCCTAAACCTATATTCTGTTGTAAAATAAAACTATTACGTCTAAATTGTAACAGTTTGGGAGTAACAGAATAGGGATATGATACAATTTTTTTGTATTATGTACCTAAAATAGCCAGTATTTGTGGCTTAAATAATATGGAGGGGACACTATGCCAACACCTAGTATGGAAGATTATTTAGAACGAATATATATGTTGATTGAGGAGAAAGGTTATGCTCGAGTCTCCGATATCGCTGAGGCATTAGAAGTCCATCCTTCATCGGTAACAAAGATGGTCCAAAAGCTAGATAAGAGTGACTACTTAATATATGAACGGTATCGTGGGTTAGTTCTAACTGCAAAAGGAAAGAAAATTGGTAAACGATTGGTTTATCGCCATGAACTTTTAGAAGATTTTATGCGATTAATTGGGGTCGACGACACACATATTTACCAAGATGTAGAAGGAATTGAACATCATCTTAGCTGGGACGCGATTGATCGAATCGGAGATTTGGTTCAGTATTTTCAAGAAAAAGAGGATCGAGTAGAAGAGCTAAGGGAAGTCCAAAAACGAAATGAAGAAGTTGAACAATAAGACATCCACAAAAAAACGTGGGTGTTTTTTATTTTTTTAGGTTGTCCTACTTTCTTATGTTCATAAGGATGAAGTGGGAGGCGATATTCATGAAAGTTGATGGTGTGTTTGCAGGAGGCGGTGTAAAAGCATTCTCCTTTATTGGTGCTCTCCAAGTGATGGAGGAGAAAGGTTATGAATTTGATCGTATTGCTGGAACAAGTGCAGGCTCTATTATTGGTGCACTTATAAAAGTAGGGTATACGAGTGAAGAGATATTTGAGTTGCTTGATAATTTAAAACTTGAGAAATTTAAAGATGAACGAATGTCTATTCTTCCTTTTGCTATTACTAAGTGGATACATCTGTATTTTAGACTCGGATTGTATAAGGGAAATGAACTGGAGAAATGGATAAATGCAGCGCTGGAGAAAAAAGGGGTTAAAACCTTTGGGGACATTCCTAAAGGGTCATTGAAGATCATTGCATCGGATTTAACAAAAGGGAAGTTACTTGTTTTACCCGATGATTTACAGAAGTATGGAGTAATTCCAGAAAAATTTCCTATCGCGAGGGCAATCCGAATGAGCTGTAGCATTCCATACTTTTTTGAACCAGTAAAAATCTATGACAGAGCTAGTGGTGGCAGAGCATCATATGTTGTTGATGGTGGGTTATTAAGCAATTTCCCAATGTGGTTATTTATGGATGGGAATCCAAAAAGGTGGAAACGTCCAGCGATTGGGTTCCAATTAAAACCAGAATTAAGTGAAATGCCTCCTAAAAAAATTAATAATGCCATCACGATGTATCGTGCCTTATTTGAAACAATGACATCCGCACATGATATCAAGTATATAGACGAAGACCATGCGCGAAATATAGTGTTTATTCCAGTTCTTAGTGTGAAAGCAACAGACTTTGAATTATCAGAGGAACAAAAAGAGAAATTAATTGTACTAGGAAAGGAAGAAACGAACCACTTTTTAAAAAGATGGAGTTACTAATTTAATCAACATAAGTGTTTAAAATTTATATAGGTCATTCAACATTTCAGAAACGATATTATTAACAACGACAGTATTAGATAATAATAATACTTATAAAAAAAAAGAAGAAACGAGCAATTAAAAGAAAGCTCGTTTCTTCTTTTTATTTTTCTTGCCTTCAATGACGGTTAAATTATGCCCATCTCGTCGAGGTTTCGAACGAACTATCTGCTTCTTAGCTTTTACGACATTTGTTTGCTTTGGTTTAAATACAGCCTTAGGAGCAGGTGAAGTTTGCCGTTGGGCACTTGTTCGTTTGGCTTTCCGGAGTTGTGCTCTGTTCGGACCAGATTGAGAAGGGAATAAAGGTGTGCCGTACCTCCGAGACATAAACCAACGATAAATAAGAAAAATAACAGCGATAAACCCTATCATCATTAAGATTCTAGTGAAAAAACCGACTGGATTAAAGATAAGTTCGTAACCAAGCCCAATAACAGCAAAGAACAGAACAGCTGGGATGATGTATTTCATTACTGACCGCATGTGTCTACACCTCCAATAGTATTATTGATGATCAAAGGCTTAACAATCTCTGTTGTTTGTAAACTTAATATTAGGGGACTCCAACAGGTAAGGTAAGTCTCGTTCGTACTGTAGTACTTTATGCTTATCGCCTGTTGTTGGCGATTAAAGGAGTAATATAGGTATCACGTGCAATACTAATTTTATTGTTTTTATAACTAATAACAATTTAGCTATTTCAAATACCTCTTTATAAAATAATTTCTCCGGAGTGCGAATAGTTTAGAACATTTATAGTTTAATTCTACACCAATTTGGTAAAATCCTCTATGGTAAGCATTACTCGAAAAAACATTTTTTTATAGTATACCCTAGATTGGGTGGTTTCATTCTATTTGGACAACTTAAATTTCATGACTTTTAAGCTTTATTCTGGACATACTAAAAGTGGAGGTGGACATTGTGGAAAAACAACAAATTGAAAGGAACAAACAGGAAGAGCAAATGTCTTTTCCAACAAAAGTAACGTTAATAGGTTTATTTGGGGGGCTTATATGGTCACTTGTTGGCTACTTTGCTTTTTATTTTAATTTTATTAGAGTAGGTCCTGCTTTAGCCTTAATGCCGTTTGTTATAGCAGATTGGAAGGATACGTACATTGGTCAGCTTGTAGGGGTTGCTGTGATCTCTGTTATCTCTATTGGTATAGCTTTTTTATATAAAGTTCTATTACAAAAAATTAATAATTTGTGGGCGGGTGTAGGATTTGGATTAGTTTTATGGTTACTTGTTTTCTATGTGTTAAACCCATTTTTCCCAGGTCTAAAATCGGTTGCAAACCTTGATTTTAATTCGATCATTACATCGATCTGCCTGTATGTCCTATATGGTGCATTTATTGGTTATTCTATATCTTATGAATATGCAGAACAGTATAAGAGTGAATAGGCTTCAGTATCAAAAACTGCTTTGTTCGCTTAGGGTTTGTGCTACAATAAATTAGTAAAAACAAACCGGAAAATATAGGTAGAAAGAGGGAAGCAGATGAATCGTATTGAAGCATTACGAAATAAGTTAAAAGAGCATCAATTAGAAGCGTTGTTAGTGACAAGTAACTACAACAGACAGTATATGACACAATTTACTGGAACGGCTGGAGTGGCGCTTGTCACATTAGAAAAAGCGCTATTCATAACAGACTTTCGTTATATTGAACAAGCGAAAGAACAAGCAAAAGAGTATGAAATAATTCAGCATACAGGTCCGATTTTCGAAGAGGTAGGAAAACAAGTAGAAAAGTTAGGGTTGGAAAATATTGGGTTTGAAAAAGCACATCTTACATATGAAGGACATGAAATCTACTCTAACCATTTAAAGAATGTTACATTAATTCCGGTGGCAGGCTTAATTGAAAATATAAGATTAATTAAAGATGAACAGGAAATTAACATTATTCAAGATGCTGCAAATATTGCAGATGCTGCGTTTGATCATATTATAAATTTTATACGTCCAGGGCTAACAGAATTAGAAGTTTCAAATGAGTTAGAGTTCTTTATGAGAAAACAAGGTGCTGTTAGCTCATCTTTTGATATCATCGTTGCGTCCGGCTACAGATCAGCGCTTCCTCATGGAGTAGCGAGTGAGAAAGTAATCGAAAAAGGTGAATTAGTCACCTTAGATTTTGGCGCCTATTATAAAGGGTACTGTTCAGATATTACAAGAACCGTTGCAGTTGGGAATGTAAGTGATGAACTGAAGAAGATTTATCACACAGTATTAGAGGCTCAGTTAAGAGGTATGAATGGAATTAAAGCTGGCATAACAGGGAAAGAAGCAGATGCTTTAACAAGGGATTATATTAGTGAAAAAGGCTACGGTGAATATTTTGGGCATTCGACTGGTCATGGCCTTGGTATGGAAGTGCATGAAGGTCCAGCTCTATCAATGAAATCACAAACAGTTCTTGAGCCAGGGATGATTGTTACAGTTGAACCGGGTATTTACATCGCTGGCGTAGGTGGAACCAGAATTGAAGATGATGTACTAATTACGAAAGAGGGAAATCGTTCTTTCACGCATTCTCCAAAAGAATTATTAATAGTAGGTGAATAATTTCTGTCGATACGATTTGGATTATTGCAGTATTTGCATAGTTTTTATATAGTAAATTAGTAAAGAAACTTTTACCAAGCTGTGGTATAGTAAAGATTGTGACTGATCGTCGAAGCATGGATAAGATATGGAGGAATTAATGATGATTTCTGTAAACGATTTTAAAACAGGTCTAACGATTGAAGTGGACAACGGAATTTGGCAAGTCATAGAATTTCAACATGTAAAGCCAGGAAAAGGAGCCGCTTTTGTACGTTCTAAATTGCGTAATCTTCGTACTGGGTCGATTCAAGAAAAGACATTCCGTGCAGGAGAGAAGGTTTCTAAGGCACATATTGAAAACCGTCGAATGGCTTATCTTTATGCTAGTGGAGACATGCATGCGTTTATGGACAATGAGACATACGAACAAATTGAGTTGCCGACAGCTCAAATTGAACATGAACTACAATTTTTAAAAGAAAATATGGTTGTTCAAATCATGACGTATCAAGGTGAAACGATTGGTGTTGAAGTACCAAATACCGTTGAACTTGAGGTGACTGAAACAGAACCTGGAATTAAAGGAGATACAGCTTCGGGTGGTACGAAGCCAGCAACATTAGAAACTGGTTTGACGGTACAAGTGCCATTCTTTATTAATCAAGGTGATGTGTTAGTTATTGATACGCGTAGTAGTGCCTATGTTTCCCGTGCATAATAGCTCTAGTCTGCTCATTTACTGAGCGGGCTTTTTTGTTTTATTGATTTTGATTTGTAACTAAAGTAACTTGCGACCTATAGCGCAAAATTGAATAATCTTGTAAAATTATAATTATTGATAATAAGATATTTAGGGATACTTGCCCTGTAATATTTCGACAAGCGAAATATTTATGTGAATGGATGCAACAAAAGATA
Source organism: Halalkalibacter sp. HAAS-P014 (assembly GCF_056619965.1). Taxonomy (NCBI): domain Bacteria; kingdom Bacillati; phylum Bacillota; class Bacilli; order Caryophanales; family Bacillaceae; genus Halalkalibacter; species Halalkalibacter sp. HAAS-P014. The sequence goes on from NZ_JBWQTV010000003.1 coordinate 26,382, forward strand.
GGAGACTGAAATATGACAACTTTAGTGGAAGAAAACAAAGTAAAAAAGATGTTGGATCAATCGGATAAGAAAAAATTGATAATCTTACTTTGTATCGCCCTCTTGTTTTCAGTAATGAATGCAACAATGTTTATGGTTGCTGTTCCAGAAATTGCAGCATATTTTTCCTTAATGCCCTCTCAAGTAAGTTGGGTGGTTACAGGATATGTTATTTTTTATGCCATCTCTGCCCTGATATACGGGAAGTTAGCAGATATTTATTCTTTTAAAACTCTTTTAACAATTGGAGTTAGTTTATTTGCTGCAGGGTCATTACTCGGTTTCTTTTCAATAAATTTTGTTATGGTGGTAGGTTCAAGAATGATTCAAGCGTGTGGTGCAGCCGCGATTCCTGCACTTGTTTTTTTGGTGCCATCACGCTACTTCCCTAATGAGAAAGGGAAAGTTCTAGGTATTGTTTCCTCAACGATGGCCTTTGCAGCCGGCGTAGGTCCGGTTATTGGTGGTTTCGTTGCAGGTGCATTTCATTGGAAATATTTATTTTTGATTTCCATGTTTGTATGTTTGACCATACCATTTTTTAGAAGGTTGTTACCTGATGAAAAGAAGAAGGACGGCAAAGTCGATATACTAGGTGCTGTGTTAATGGCAGGAAGTGTTTCGATGATTATCACGTTCATAACAACATTATATTGGGCTTCTTTTCTATTGTTTCTTCTTTTTATTAGTTTATTTATTTGGAGACTTGTTAAAGCAACAGATCCTTTTATCCCCCTTAGTTTATTCGTAAATATTCCTTTTCGGACAATGATTCTAGTAGTTTTTTTAGGAATGGTAACGATGAATGGTGTTATGTTTATGTTGCCGATTCTATTAAATGATAGTAATGGATTAGGAACACAAGGAATTGGACTTGTCCTATTTCCTGCAGCAATTTTCGCTGTTTTTATTGGTAGATTAGCTGGTTTATTGGTAGGACGCTTTAGAACCAAAACAGTTTTGTATATAGCTTTTATCGTGATGAATGTTGCTTTTTTTGCTCTATCAACATTAAGTGGTGCTACAGTGTGGATTTTTGCTCTAGCGATTATATTATTTTATGGTGCGTTTCCAATTTTACAAGTTTCTACAGTGAGCTTAGTTACTTTAAGTTTACCAACTGAGAAAGCGGGAGTAGGGATGGGGATCTATAACCTTATCAACTTTATATCAGGAGCGTTTGGAGCGGCTATTATTGGGAAGATCCTTGATCATAATATTAAAAGTGGTGTGGAGTGGAAGGTAAATCCATTTTCAATCGCTGTAGGTGATGCGCTCATTTATAGTAATATATTTGCTGGGTTTATTTTCCTAACGCTGTTCACTTTCATTATTTTTTATTTGGGATATAGAAAGTCTGTGGATTAATACTTAATTTAAAAGTTAGTTATAGTACCAAAACAATATAAATAAGCTGTTAGAGACAATTAGTAGGCTCGATATCAATATAAAGGTTTCTTTCATTGCTTAAAGGCTGCAGAAAAAGGTGCACTACCATTTTCTGTAGCCTTTTTTTGTTCTGAATAGACTCCTTCATTCATAAGGTTGTACAAAGCGAATATTGTTGAGGTGGAAGAATGAAAACTTGGTTTTATACAATCGAAATGACACTACTAATAATGGTTGGCCTAAGGGTATTATCAGGGCTGATCGAACTAACAGTAGCGGGGTTGATTCTTAAATTTAATAGTATTGAAAAAGCTGTCGCATTAAATGCAATGCTCGCCATTATTGGTCCCACCATTTTTATCACCTCTGTCGCGTTAGGGTTAATAGGAATGTCAGATAGGTTGTCGGTATCAAAATTTGTTTTTATTGGAGCAGGGGTTCTATTAATTCTTATTGGAATTAGAAAATAAGAAAGGGATGAAGGTGACATGTTACGAGATATAGCATCAATCTTACCAGAAAATATACGAGAAATAATTAACCAATTAGAAGCTGAAATCATACAAAAAGTTGAAGAAATTCGCCTTCGAGTTGGCCGGCCTCTTGAAGTCATTGCCGGAGGCCGGCCATATTACCCAACATTACAACAACGGCATTATCTTGTAAGAGCAGAGGATGCTAAATATTTAATGAATCAACTAAGCCAGTATTCAATTTATGCCTTTGAAGAAGAATTGCGGCGTGGGTTTATTACTGTTAAAGGTGGGCACAGAGTTGGCTTAGCTGGTAAGGTGGTCCTCGATCACGGACAAGTAAAAACTTTAAGAGATATAAGCTCATTTAATATTAGGATTGCTAGACAGTCTATTGGTGTGGCTGAGGCCCTCGTATCAAAATTGTATGATCAAAGGTGGTTAAATACGATCTTTATCGGACCACCTCAAACTGGAAAAACAACGATGTTGCGTGATGTAGCACGATTAATTAGTCAAGGTATGCCAAGTCGTAATATCGCCCCTCTAAAAGTGGGGATCGTTGATGAACGTTCAGAAATTGCAGCAAGCATGAAGGGGGTTCCTCAATTAGAATTAGGTCCAAGAGTCGATGTTTTAGATGGATGCCCAAAGGCAGAGGGAATGATGATGCTCATTCGCTCGATGAGTCCTGATGTCATTATTGTCGATGAAATTGGAAGAGAAGAAGATGTTATGGCGATTCAAGAGGCTCTCCATGCTGGTGTAAAAGTAATGACAACAGCCCACGGTTTTTCAGTTGAAGATATCGAACGTAGACCTGCTTTGAAAACATTAATCGAACTAGGTGTCTTTGAACGGAGTGTTGAACTGACAAGAACAACGAGAGCGGGTGTTGTGAGAAGAGTTCGAAATCAAGAGCGAAAAGATGTGGTGGCAGTGAAGTGAAGATGTTTGGTGCTGTCATAATTATTATCACTGCAACATGGATCGGCTTTGAATGTGCAAAGCGACTTAGTGAAAGACCTAAACAACTCCGCCAGCTAAAGGTAGCTATTCAGTCACTTGAAGCTGAGATTATGTATGGACTAACACCGCTAGCTGAAGCAAGTGAGCATGTGGCGAAACAAATGCCAAAGCCTTTATCGAGCTTTTTTGAGTGTTTTTCCAAACGACTTTTAAATCAGCAAGAAACAGCATTTGAAGCATGGGAGAAAAGCATAAATGAAACATGGGCACAAACCTCAATGTTAGATAGCGAGAGGGAAGTGATGATGCAGTTTGGCGCAACGCTCGGTCAACATGATCGTGATCAACAACAAAAGCAAATTAAGTTAACGCTAGCTCATCTAGAGCGTGAAGAGCAAGAGGCAAAAGATCGCCAACATCGATATGAACGAATGATCAAAAGCTTAGGGTTTCTATTTGGGCTATTAATAGTCATTCTGATGTTGTGACGGACAGGAGGAGGAGAGTTGTGGTGTATGATGTTAACACCATTTTTCAAATAGCAGGAATTGGAATTGTTGTTGCAATGATTCACACGGTCCTAAAGCAAATGGGTAAAGAAGATTGGGCCCATTGGGTTACCCTTATTGGATTTGTTGTTGTGCTATATATGGTAGCAACAATTGTAGATGACTTGTTCCAGAAAATTAAAGGGGTATTCCTGTTTCAGGGGTAAAGGAGTGAGTTGCGATTGATATTATCCAAATTGTCGGGTTAGGACTTATCGCAACCTTCCTAGCCCTAGTCGTAAAAGAACAAAAACCGTTATTTGCATTTATGCTAACAGTTTTTGTTGGTGTTCTAATATTTCTTTTTCTTATAGATGAAATTGTTGAAATTATAAAGATGCTTGAAGAGATAGCAGATCAAGCAAATATGAATATGATGTATTTACAGACGATCTTAAAAATAATTGGAATAGCGTACATAGCAGAGTTTGGTGCGCAAATTGCCAAAGATGCAGGACAAGCTGCAATAGCTTCTAAAATCGAACTTGCTGGAAAAATACTCATTTTAGTGATGGCAATACCAATCTTAACAGCAGTAATTGAAATGGTTCTCTCTCTTTTACCAACGTAGAGAGGGGAGGTAGATTGGGGGGACAAGCGTGAATAAACGGTTCATCGTTCAAGGAATAATCATCGTTATCGTCATATTACTGTTTGCGCCACTCAGCTCAGCTGAAACTGAACCGGAACTACCTGATGAACAAGGGTTTGTAGAAAAGCAAATAGAACAACTACAGCTCGATGAAATCCGAACTTTTTGGGAAGAAATTTCAACAGAATATGGTGGCTTTCTTCCAGAAAGTCAAAAAGGGTCATTTATGGAGTTTGTGCGAGGAGACAAACAATTTTCAATTAAAGAGTGGGCGATTGGTTTTGTTAAGTTCTTACTACACGAGTTGTTAGTAAATGGGAAATTACTTGGTTCACTCATCTTATTAACGGTTTTCTGTATGGTGCTACAGTCTCTTCAAAATGCTTTTGAGCAACAGACAGTAAGCAAAGTAGCATATGCTATTACTTACATGGTACTAATGCTGATTGCTCTTAATAGTTTTCATGTAGCGATATCTTATGCTCAAGATGCAATTAACAGTATGGTACATTTCATGATCGCAATGCTCCCTTTATTATTAGCTATGATGGCTGCTATTGGGAATATCACTTCTGCAGCTTTGTTTCATCCTTTAATCATCTTTCTAGTGAATACAAGTGGCTTGTTGATTCAACATATTGTACTGCCCCTCTTGTTCTTATCAACAATTCTGAGTATTGTCAGTACACTCACAGATCATTATAAAGTTACGAAACTAGCTACTTTTCTTAGAAATATTGCGATCGGAGCATTAGGCGTTTTTCTAACAATTTTCTTAGGAGTTATTTCAGTACAAGGTGCAGCAACTGCTGTATCCGACGGGATTACAGTTAGGACAGCCAAATTTATTGCAGGGAACTTTGTTCCAGTTATAGGGCGAATGTTCACAGATGCAGCTGATACTGTTTTAAGTGCATCCCTTCTATTAAAAAACACAATTGGTATTGCTGGTTTAGGAATATTACTGATGCTCTGTGCCTTTCCGGCGATTAAAGTATTATCACTAGCACTGATCTTCAATTTATCTGCTGCTATTCTTCAACCGTTAGGGGGAGGCCCCATTACTGAGTGTCTATCCATCATTGGAAAAGCGGTAATCTTTGTTTTTGCTGCTATGGCAGTTGTCTGTCTTATGTTTTTTTTAGCAATCACGATTATGGTGGCAGCAGGTAACTTATCTTTGATGATTCGCTAGGAAGTACAAGCTTCACATAGCATAATTCGCTAGAAAGGAGAGAGTACCTTGGGCTTTTTGACGGAATGGCTAACGAATATTATTCTACTTATTTTACTTGCAACAATATTAGAATTGATGCTGCCAAATTCGAATATGCAAAGGTACGTCAAAATGGTTGTAGGTTTGCTCTTGCTAGTTGTGATGCTGCAACCGATATTGTCTATTTTTACTGAAGATGTTGATGAATGGCTCTTTTCTCTTTCGCGTGAGGCAGAGCGGACAGAAGAGACAATAAATGAAACAATAAATTTACAAAAAAGAGAAATAGATTTGGGAGTACGTGCATATACCTTAGAACAGGTGGCTGTCCAATTAGAAAGACAAGTTGCAGAGACACTGAAAGATCAACACTCGCTTCAAATTAAGCAAGTCGAAATTGAACTTGATAGTGATATTGATGAAGCAATGGATGTCACGCAAATTGAAGAGCATATAAATGCGATCCATGTTTCCGTTCAATCACTAAGTACTCTAGCTGATACTGAACAACCAAGTTCAGAAGATGTTTCGCCTATTGAAGTTGTTCGGATTGACACATCTGAAACGATTGACAAGGAAACAGATGATACGAGTTATGATCTAAAATCTGTTCAGCAATTTCTCTCAGAAAATTGGCAGATCACTGAAGAGAAGATCTTACTAGCTTGGGAAGGGGGGAAACAAGCGCAATGAATCACGATGAACAGAAGGATCAACAATGGCTACAAGCCCTATTTAAGAAGCCGGGGAATGGAAAGAAACGATTGCCTCTCCATTATATTTTGCTTCTAGGATGTTTAGGTGTAGCGCTCATGATTACGGGCAACCTTCTGACAAATCCAACAGAAGATGAAGAACAATCCTTACCCGTCTTTAGTGAAGAAGAGGAAGAAGCTGAACCAGCTTTTGGGAGAGAATCATCATCAGCTGAACCTAATTCGATGAGAGACTATGAAATGCGCTATGAAAACCAGTTGAAAGAAGTGCTTGAACAAATAGTCGGCATTTCCGATGTGTCGGTGATGATTAATCTAGCTGATACAGAGCGTAATGTGTATGAAAGAAATACGAATGAAAAGCAGCAAAACACGGATGAAACAGACCGTGAAGGAGGCACGAGGCAAGTTGAAGATATCACTCGTGACGAACAGCTTGTTATCATCCGAAATGGTGATAAAGAAGAACCCATCCTAATTCAAAAAGAGAAACCGAATATTCGGGGGGTCCTAGTAGTTGCTAAAGGAGTTGAAAATGCCCAAGTGAAAAGTTGGGTTGTCGAAGCAGTAAGTCGTTCACTTGATGTACCAAGTCATAGAGTTTCGGTAATGCCGAAGAAAACAAAGGAGGATTTATAATGGTATTAAAAAAACAAACGGTTTGGTTATTAACAATGTTAAGTTTAATTATCGTTCTTTCTGTGTATTATGTACAATCTCCGGGGCCTGTACCAGGTGAAGAAGTAGCATTTGATGAAGTTCAAGAAGAATCTGATATGGATGCAAATATGGATATGGACTTAGAAGAAATTATTGAGGGCGATGCTAATGAAGTAGTTGTGAATATCGCTGAAGAGATTGAGGAGGCTGAGGCTGAAGAAACGGAGTCAGGTGTGATTTCAAGTATTTCGACGAATGAGGCTTTTGCATCGATTCGTATGGAACTACAAGCATCTCGAGATCGCATGGCTGAAGAATATACACAAATCGTCGCTTCAGCTGATGCGCCGGCTGAATTAAAATCACAAGCACATGATAAAAGCATCGAGTTACAACGATTAGCACAGAAAGAATCGCAATTAGAGACACTTATTATTGCAAAAGGTTTTGAAGATGCTCTAGTGATGGCAGAAGAAGATCAAGTTCGTGTCATTGTTCAAACAGATGAGTTGTCGCCAGAACAAGCAAATGAAATCTTAAGCATGACTTATGATCAATTAGGTCAAAATAATATTACAGTTGCTCACCAATCATCGAATTAAATAGATGTAAAGCCATCATTTTGGAAGGACAATGAAAAAGGGGAAATGGTACCTTAATCAATGGCCTCTATAATGGTGGCTTTCTCTTTTGTTGTTTTACAAGCTAGATTGACGATTCAAAGTTATGGTAGCTTGCTCTAGGTTATAAACTGAACTATTCTCATAATTCACTAAAAAACTCGAGATGCATCACTATATTCTTGTATGATATAATACGCAAAGTAACCAAAAAGGAGCGATTGCTATGGAATGGAATGATTTAACAGAAGGCGCGAAAGCCGTGCTAGAACAAACACGGAATATCAAAAATGATAATATCCAAATCGTTGAGTTTGAGATTGGATTTGAACAAATCCCTGAAGAAGGCGAAGAAGATACATACGCTATTTCAATTCAAGAAGAAGATTATAAAAACCTTAAACGATATACACAGGAAAATGAGTACGGTGATAAATATCATATGGCAAGAAATAAAGACATCGTAAAAATTATCCTTTTAGAAAATGGGAAAATTCCAGATAATTTATCAGAATTCCCAGTGTTTCGCCAATATAAAAAAGATGCGTTAGTAAAAAACGAAGTTGCAGAAAGTGAAACAAACGCTGCAGAAGAGTAATAGATTGGTGGTCTTTGTCTCATAAGGTTGTATACCCCTTAAAGACGCAGGATCTGGTATCTAATTTTATTTATGATCACGTTGGACGTGTTTCGAAAGCATGTGTTGAGGCAGCCCATTCATTGTGATGCTAGGCAAGAAATTACATAGAAGGGTTTTAGTAAACCTTGTAGAAAATTAGTAATAGTAGATAAACATGGTATAATACGTTTAAATATTTTGAGAGATCCCTTTTTAGTATCATAACGGGAAGTATAGAGGAGTGCATTCGTATGTTAAAAGTTCAAGAGTTAAAAGAATTAATTAAAGCACTTGATCAATCAAATGTCGATGAATTAAAGTTTGAGCAAGATGGGACAAAACTAGTTCTAAAAAAAGAAAAAGCAGCTGTCCAAGAAAAGGTTGTAGAGGTTTCAAGAAATATACCAGCACCGTCACCTGCTGCTCCACCATTACAAAAGGAGGAAGCTTCAGCTGTCACACAAGTTCCAGAAGCGTCAAATGAACAAAAAGTTGTAAAAGAAAATGTACATACAATTACATCGCCGATGGTAGGGACGTTTTATGCAGCACCGTCACCTGATTCTGACCCATATGTAAAACAAGGGGATCAAGTGAACGAAGATTCTGTCGTTTGTATTGTGGAGGCGATGAAATTGATGAATGAGATTGAGGCAGAAGTTAAAGGGAAGATTATAGAAGTCCTTGCTGAAAACGGTGAGTTAGTAGAATACGGACAACCTTTATTTGTTGTCGAACTTGCTTAATATAGGAGAGATACGATGATAAAAAAGGTCTTAATTGCAAATCGTGGGGAAATTGCAGTGCGAATTATTCGTGCTTGTCGAGAGTTAGAGATTGAAACAGTAGCTGTTTATTCAGAAGCAGACAAAGACTCTTTACACGTACGTTTGGCAGATGAAGCTGTTTGTATTGGTCCAACACCTTCTAATAAAAGCTATTTAAATGTAACAAATATTATGAGTGCAGCTACTTTAACAGAAGTAGATGCAATTCATCCAGGTTATGGGTTTCTAGCTGAGAATGCAGATTTCGCCGAAATCTGTACAGCTTGTAATATCACCTTTATTGGACCGAGTCCTACTGCTATTAATCAAATGGGAACAAAAGATGTAGCCAGAAAGACGATGGAAAAAGCAGGGGTCCCAATTGTACCAGGGTCTAAGGGGATCGTTGACACAGTAGAAGATGGTCTTGCAGTAGCAGAAGAGATAGAATACCCAGTTATTATCAAAGCAACTGCTGGGGGTGGAGGAAAAGGAATTCGTGTTGCTAGAAATCCCGAAGAACTTAAAAAAGGAATGAACATCACTCAGCAAGAGGCTGCAACAGCCTTCGGAAACCCAGGAGTCTATCTCGAAAAGTTCATTGAAGACTTTAGGCATGTAGAAATCCAAGTGCTTGCTGATAATCATGGGAATGTCATTCATTTAGGGGAAAGGGATTGCAGCATTCAACGTCGTTTACAGAAGTTACTGGAAGAGACTCCTTCTCCAGCAATTTCTCCTGAGACTAGACAAGCTATGGGTGAAGCGGCTGTTAATGCAGCAAAAGCTGTAGAGTATTCAGGAGCTGGAACGGTAGAGTTTATCTATGATCATAATAACGGGGATTTCTATTTTATGGAAATGAATACTCGGATTCAAGTTGAACATCCTGTTACAGAAATGGTTACCGGAGTGGATTTAATTAAAGAACAAATTCGCGTAGCAAGTGGTAAGGCGCTTTCGCTTACGCAAGAGGATGTGACCTTTCAAGGTTGGTCGATTGAATGTAGAATCAACGCTGAGAATCCAGCTAAGAATTTCATGCCTTCCCCTGGCAAGATCACAAACTATTTAGCACCAGGTGGGCTAGGTGTGAGAGTGGATTCGGCTGTTTATCCGGGATATGTGATATCTCCATTTTATGATTCGATGGTAGCAAAAGTTATCACTCATGGAGCTACTAGAGAAGAAGCAATCGCGAAGATGAAGAGGGCTCTAGAAGAATTTGAAGTTGAAGGTGTTGAGACTACCATTCCATTTCACCTTCGTCTTTTGAACCATGAAACCTTTGTTTCGGGTGATTTTAATACAAAGTTCCTCGAAAAGTATGATGTTATGTCAATGAAACTCTAAATGATAATAGTAAAAGTATATAATTTAGGAGGGAAATAGAATGAATGAGAACCATATTCTCGAATTAGAAGAAAAAAATTCAGAACTCGGGAAGGTCGAGATCTCACCTGAAGTAATTGAAGTTATTGCAGGGATTGCTGCATCTGAGGTTGATGGAGTAGCGACAATGCGAGGAAACTTTGCTACTGGGGTTGCAGAGAGGTTAGGTAGAAAAAATCACGGAAAAGGTGTAAAAGTTGAATTAGGTGAAGATGGTATAACCGTGGATGTATCTGTGGTTATTTCGTACGGAGTAGCTGTTCCGGAAGTGGCAAACCTTATCCAATCAAATGTCCAACAAGCCTTACGGACGATGACAGCGATCGAACTTCAAGCAATTAATGTTCATATAGTTGGTGTTCAATTTGAAACAGCAGAATCACCTGAACAAGAGGAAGCTTAAAAAGTAAAATTCTAAGGTTGTCTCAAGATCAAGTTCTGGCCTATAAGACACAGAATACTGTGCTATGTAGAGAGCTAAATCTTAAGAGACAACTTTTTTTATGGGAAGAGGCGAATAGATAGTAATTGGGTTCTATTTTTTCCTTTTACATTCTAAATGAGCAACCGTTTATGGTTGTTTTTTGCTTTTTGAATCAAGTTTTTTTGGGCTATAATAGTAATGGCTGAAGAGATAGAGGTATAGCGCGAAAGTATGGATTAAAAAACATCAGAAATCAATAATTTTCAAATAATTCAATGTAAATTGTTCTGTTTTCACTCTACGTGTTATGCTATTATCAACATATTAAACGTACAAGGGAGTTTGACTAATGAATCGAAGAGTAGCAAGACTGAGAGCTGCACAAGCACTCTATCAAATAGACTTAACAGAGAGCGACATAGATGTTGCTATCAATAGCGTGGTGGATGAAGAAGAAACACCAAGTCCATTTATGCTTGACCTTATACGTGGGACGGTTGAACATAAAAGTGAAATTGATCCTATTATCTCATCAAGTCTTCAAGGATGGACAATTGAACGAATGGGTCTAGTTGATAGAGCGATTGTACGTATGACACTTTATGAAATGAAATACATTGATGACATTCCTGTTAAAGTAACCTTTAATGAAGGAATTGAACTGGCTAAGGCGTTTGGTGGGGAAGAATCAGGGAAGTTTGTAAATGGTGTATTGCAAAAAGCGATTGAGAAGTTGCAAGATTAGTTTGAATTAAGGGAGTGGAATTGTTATGACAGCATTTTTATTAAATGGAAAAGAACTAGCAGCTAAAAAGAGAGAACAGTTAAAAAGAGACGTAGAGCAGTTGGCCACGCAAAATATAGTACCAGGATTGGCTGTGATCTTAGTAGGAGAAGATCCAGCTTCGCAAACATATGTAAGGGCAAAACAAAAAGCTTGTGAGCAAGCAGGAATTCATTCAGTATTAATTGAAAAACCTACTACAATTTCTGAGGAAGAATTATTAGCAGAGATTGATCAACTAAATAAAGATGAGTCAATTGATGGGATTTTAGTGCAATTGCCTATCCCAGAACATATTTCTGAACAGGCTGTTATTGAGAGGATTTCGCCGAATAAAGATGTAGATGGGTTTCATCCAATAAACATCGGAAAGATGATGACAGGGGAAGATACCTTTTTACCATGTACTCCTTTTGGGGTTGTAGAAATGCTAAAAGAAGCTGAAATAGATCTAGTTGGTAAACATGTTGTCGTTGTAGGACGTAGTAATATTGTTGGAAAGCCGGTTGGACAGTTATTGTTAAATGAACATGCAACAGTTACATATACACATTCTCGCACAAAAAATTTACGTGAAATGACAAACCTTGCAGATATTTTAATTGTCGCTATTGGGAAACCGAAATTCATTGCTGCTGATGATGTAAAAGAAGGTTCAGTTGTGGTTGATGTAGGAATTAATCGAGTCGATGGAAAGCTTTGTGGAGATGTTGATTTTGAGAGCGTAAAAGAAAAAGCTTCTTACATCACTCCAGTTCCTGGAGGCGTAGGACCTATGACCATTACAATGTTACTTGAAAATACCGTTTTATCAGCAAGAAAACGATTGTAGGAGTACAAAATGACGACTAAGAATGTATTAACGATATCTGAAGTGACTCGTTATATAAAATCACTAATGGAAGAAGATGTAATGCTCCAAAGTGTTTGGTTAAGAGGAGAGCTTTCAAACGTCAAAATGCATAGTCGTGGCCATATGTACTTTACTATCAAAGATGATAAGTCAAGAATGCAGGCAGTCATGTTTGCAGGACATAACCGGTACTTAGCATTTAAACCTGAAAATGGAATGAAGGTTTTGGTACGTGGAGAAGTAAATGTATACGAACCGTATGGTCAATATCAATTTTATGCAAAGGAAATGCAGCCCGATGGAGTAGGTAGTTTGTATTTAGCGTATGAAAAGCTAAAGGCACAACTTGAAAGGGAAGGGTTATTTGCAGCTGAACGAAAAAAGTCAATCCCTCTATTTCCTGGGCGTATTGCTGTGATTACTTCTCCTACAGGTGCAGCCATACGTGATATCGTTACGACGTTAAAACGTCGCTATCCTATTACGCAAATTACACTTCTGCCTGTTCTTGTACAAGGAGATCAAGCACCTGGATCAATTATGCGCGCTATTGAACAAGCAGATCTTGCAAACTGCTTTGATTGTGTAATCGTAGGTCGTGGAGGGGGATCTATTGAGGAATTATGGGCATTTAATGATGAAGGAGTTGTAAGAGCAATCTCTAACGCGAAAGTGCCAATTATTTCGGCTGTTGGCCATGAAACAGATTTTACGATAAGTGATTTTGTTGCCGATTTACGAGCGCCTACTCCTACTGGTGCAGCTGAATTAGCTGTGCCTGACCAGAAAGAAGTTCTAAAGTCTTTAGCGATTATGAAAAAAAGACTAGAAAAAAACATGAAAGATAGAATAAATTCAGAAATAACCAAGTTGGAACGATTAAAGCGCTCATATGCTTTTCGTTATCCAGAGCAACTTATTCGTCAAAAAGAGCAACAACTTGATGGATTATTAGAACGATTAAAGCGAGCCAATAAAGCAACTTTAGTGGAGCCAGCTAATCAAATAAGGCATTTAGATACAAGGTTAACTAGTTTGCACCCACAAGTGAAAATCAAACAAGTGAAAGATCAAACGAATCAATTGCAGCAGTCATTAATGAAAGTAATGCAAGAAGAAATAAAAAATAAACGGTTTTCTTTTGAAAAAGCCATTGGTGAACTAAATCTTCTTAGCCCTTTACGTTTAATGGATCGTGGTTATAGTTTAGTTTATGACCAAGAAAAGAAAATATTAGTAAAATCTACCCAACAAGTTACTACCGGTAGCAAGGTGAATATTCGTTTGAAAGATGGGACAGTAGCTTGTCGCGTTGAAGAAACTGATTCCTTATAAGAGGAGGGAAATAAGAATGACCGAAAAAAATGAACGTAGCTTTGAAGAAGCAATGAAAGAGTTAGAACAAGTGGTTGAACGTCTTGAGCAAGGGGATGTACCATTAGAAAAAGCGATCTCGATGTTTCAAGAAGGAATGGCATTGTCAAAGCAATGCCATGAAAAACTTGAAAAAGTTGAAAAGCAGATGGACCAAATCCTCCATGAAGATGGAGAGTTGGAATTGTTGAATTTTCAGGAGGATGAGTAAATAGTGGGTTTAGAACTAACTTCTTTTTTAAAGGAAATAAATGAGCGGATAGAAGACCGATTTCCTATACACTTAGAACGTTTAACTTCTCCTAGTAACTTGGTAGAGGCGATGGCTTATTCGTTAGCTGCTGGGGGAAAGCGCATTAGACCGGCCTTGCTACTTGCAACGTTAAAAAGTTTTGATAAGCCAATCGAAAAAGGGTTAGATATGGCTTGTGCAATTGAGATGATTCATACATATTCACTTATACATGATGACTTACCAGCAATGGATGATGATGATGTAAGACGGGGGAAGCCAACAAACCATAAAGTTTTCGGAGAAGCGCTAGCTATTTTAGCGGGGGATGCTCTACTTACATACAGTTTTGAGATTGTTGCTCAAATGGACGATTTATCTCCTCAGCATAGATTACAGCTAATTCAAGAGTTAGCAAAGTCAGCAGGGCCTAAAGGGATGGTAGGTGGGCAAGTAGCTGATATGGAAGGAGAAAATAGATCACTTTCCTTGGAAGAGCTAGCTTACATTCATCACCATAAAACAGGGGAACTCCTTACAGTATCGATTGTTGCAGGTGCTATTATTGCAGGAGCAACAGATGATGATATCAGACATTTACGATTGTTTGCAAAGGAACTTGGTCTTATGTTCCAAATAAAAGATGACATTTTAGATGTTGAAGGAGATACTGAGACAATTGGTAAACCAATAGGCAGTGATGATGGAAATAATAAAAGCACATATCCTAGCCTACTTGGTTTAAATGGTGCGAAGGCAAAACTTAATGAGCATATGATTAAGGCAAAGGAATATTTATATAAAGTAAACATGAATCATCAATTGCTTTTAACACTGACGAACTATGTGGCAGAGCGTGACCATTAATTCAAGGCTTTTCCATTGAGCTTAGAATTAGCTCATGCTATAATTGCTTATCATGTGAGTGGTGCAGTATTCTAGTCGGTTCTCCATTCTTGAAGGCGGGGCTAAAAATCCGCCAAAGGGCACATCGATGAAGCTCCTTGTTTTGGCTTGAGGCGCCCAGCCTTGGGTCAGAGCTGGGAGAAAAGGTAGTAGGGCGATCCGCAAAGGCATGTGGGCGTTGACCCTCCTACTGTGGAGGCCTTTTGTTCGGTCCATACAGGAGTATGATACCAGGACAAAGGGTATGAACCTGCAAAGGCAAGCTAGGGAGTTTGTCTGCAGCGTAGCCTGCCTTGAGTGGAGTTAGAGGGGATTATGGAAATGAGGTTAAAACCTGTCGGCCAACAGGTTTTGACTTTTACCCATATGAAATCTACTCTGCAAAAGAGGATAAAAGAATGGCAAGGAACTGTTGAGGAAATCTCCTAGACTGTTCATATGACATTTAAAGAGGATTGCAGTGTAGACTAAGTGGTAATCCAGTCTGACGCTTGGTGACAACGTCAAATTCAGTATAAAGGGAAACCACCCTTACGGCGACGAAGGGGACCTGGATTGGGAAATCCTACTGGACCTAAGCTACAGAGTTAACTCTTTAAATGACCACTCCAAAATCTACATAGATTAATATCAAAGGTGATAGATATAAAATTATGAAACCTCTTCAGAAGTCAATACATTGGAGTTTGGGAATCGCCGTTATCACACTAGTGTTAGCGGCTATTTTTTCAGTTATCTCCACGTTTATCTTAAGTGGAGTTACATGGGCAATCGGAATGGTGATTGTCTTTATTATTGTGTTTTTAGGTGTGTTCTTTGATACAATAGGTGTAGCCGCAACTGCAGCAGATGAAAAACCGTTTCATGCGATGGCATCGGAGCGCTTACATGGAGCAAAGCACGCTGTGTTAATTACAAGGAATGCAGATAAATTCGCAAATTTCTGTAATGATGTAATTGGCGATATTTCTGGTATTATTAGTGGGACTGCCTCGGCGTATGTTGTGTTACAATTATCTATTCAATTAGGTTATGGTGAGACATCAATACAACAATTTGCCATTTCGATTCTTTTTACAAGTGTTGTAGCCGCTTTAACGGTTGGTGGAAAAGCAGTCGGAAAAACACTTGCCATTCACTACTCGACTCCAATTATCTATCAAGTGGGTAGATTATTATATTTTTTAGAGGTTAAGCTGAATATAAAAGTAATGTCAAATGGTAAAACAAAGAAAAAAGACAAACTGACTCGAAAGTGAGGGTTCCTTTATGAAACTAGAGGAATTTAAAGACCCAAGCGATCTTAAAAATTATTCTAGAAAACAACTTGAAGATCTCGCAGAAGATATTAGACATTTTTTAATTGAGAAATTGTCGGTAACAGGGGGACACCTCGGACCTAATTTAGGTGTTGTTGAGCTAACACTTCTTTTACATCATCTCTTTGAAAGCCCGAAAGATAAATTCATTTGGGACGTTGGTCATCAAGCATATGTTCACAAAATTTTAACAGGTCGTGCAGATCAATTTGATAAGCTTCGTCAATATAAAGGCTTATGTGGCTTCCCGAAACGCAATGAAAGTGAGCACGATGTTTGGGAGACTGGACACAGTTCTACATCTCTTTCTGCTGCCATGGGAATGGCTACTGCTAGAGACCTAAAAGGAACAGATGAAAATGTCGTGGCGATCATTGGTGATGGCGCTTTAACAGGTGGAATGGCGCTTGAGGCATTGAATCATATAGGTCATGAACAAACCGATTTGATTGTCATTTTAAATGATAATGAAATGTCAATTGCACCAAATGTTGGTGCGCTGCATAACGTACTCGGTCGCTTGAGAACTGCTGGTAAGTATCACAAAGCGAAGGAAGAGCTTGAACAACTGATTAAGAAGATACCGGCATTTGGTGGGAAACTAGCATCGACTGCGGAGCGAGTTAAAGATAGCCTGAAGTATTTATTAGTGTCAGGTATTTTCTTTGAAGAGCTGGGCTTTACTTATTTAGGGCCTGTAGATGGACATGACCTCGATGACTTAGAAGAAAATTTAAAATATGCTAAAAAAACAAAAGGGCCAGTACTTGTTCATGTGTTGACGAAAAAAGGAAAAGGGTATGAGCCAGCCGAAAACGATGCAAAAGGAACATGGCATGGTTTGGGTCCATATAAAATTGAATCTGGTGAAGTAGTAAAAAAACCAGGACCACCTAGCTATAGTGGTGTATTTGCTGAAACGCTAAAGAAGATTGCGCGAGAAGATAAGCGACTTGTTGCCCTTACTGCAGCAATGCCCGGTGGAACGAAGTTAGATGTGTTTGCTAATGAGTTTCCTGAGAGGATGTTTGATGTAGGAATTGCAGAACAGCATGCAACGACAATGGCTGGAGGACTTGCTACACAGGGCATGAAACCTGTATTCGCAGTTTATTCAACCTTTTTACAACGTGGATATGATCAAGTCGTTCATGATATATGCAGACAGAATTTAAACGTTGTCTTTGCAATTGATCGAGCAGGTCTTGTTGGTGCAGATGGAGAAACGCATCAAGGGGTTTTTGATATTGCATACCTTAGACATTTACCTAATATGAAAATTCTGATGCCAAAAGATGAAAATGAATTGCAGCATATGCTCTATACGGCTACCAGTTATGAGGATGGTCCAATTGCTGTCCGTTATCCTCGAGGAAATGGTTATGGTGTTAAGATGGAC
This sequence comes from Halalkalibacter sp. HAAS-P014, assembly GCF_056619965.1. Taxonomy (NCBI): domain Bacteria; kingdom Bacillati; phylum Bacillota; class Bacilli; order Caryophanales; family Bacillaceae; genus Halalkalibacter; species Halalkalibacter sp. HAAS-P014. The sequence goes on from NZ_JBWQTV010000003.1 coordinate 43,673, forward strand.
CAAGAGTTAAAGCAGCTACCAATTGGTAAATGGGAAACGTTAAAAGAAGGTGTGGATGCCTGTATTTTAACATTTGGAACGATGATCCCTGTAGCTGAAGAAGTGGTAGATCGACTATCAAAATTAGGCTTTGATGTGAAATTGGTGAATGCAAATTCTGCCAAGCCATTAGACGAAGAGCTGTTACATGAGTTAGCTAAGGTGGAAATGCCAGTCTTAACATTAGAAGAAGCTGCTCTTCAAGGTGGCTTTGGTAGTGCTGTATTAGAGTTTTTCCATGACCACGACTATCACAAAATGGAAGTAAAGCGTATGGGAATTCCTGATAAATTTATTGAGCATGGAAGCGTATCAGAGTTACTTGAGGAGATTGGACTAACTTCAGCTAATGTCTCAGACCAACTCATTACAATGCTGCCAAAAAAAAGGCAAAGGGCGTAACGGATATTGAGTAAGAAAGAACGCTTAGATGTTTTACTAGTGGAAAGAGGATTGATTGAGACAAGAGAGAAAGCGAAGCGATCAATTATGGCAGGTCTTGTTTATTCAGGTACAGAGCGATTGGATAAACCAGGAGTAAAAATTGATCGAGACACTCCTCTTGAGTTAAAAGGAAAACTTTCTCCGTATGTTAGTCGTGGTGGTCTAAAGCTTGAAAAAGCAATTTCTCTTTTTGAGCTTAGTTTAAAGGATAAAGTAGTTATAGACATTGGTGCTTCAACAGGAGGATTTACCGATTGTTCCTTACAGAATGGTGCAAAAAGTGTTTATGCATTAGATGTTGGTTATAATCAATTAGCATGGAAGCTAAGACAGGATGAGCGCGTCACTGTGATGGAACGGACAAATTTTCGTTATGTGAAGCCAGATGATTTAAAGGAAGGTTTGCCTCAATTTGCTACAATTGATGTTTCCTTTATTTCATTAAAATTAATTTTACCTGTGCTTAAAACAATTCTTGTTCCTAATAGTGATGTAATAGCTTTAGTTAAGCCGCAATTTGAAGCAGGTCGCGAACAGGTAGGTAAAAAAGGAATTGTTCGTGAGAAGCACGTACATGAAGAAGTTTTAAAGAAAATTACGGAGTTTGCTGTTTCTGAAGGCTTCCTTGTATCTGGTTTAAGTTTTTCGCCAATAACTGGTGGAGAAGGTAATATTGAATTTCTAATGCATCTTCAATTAAAATCAAATTCAGAAAAAAGCCTAATTAATGAGAACATTAATATTTTGAAGGTTGTCGATGAAGCTCATCTTTCGTTCAAAATGGCTTCAAAGGAATAAGTTTTGAAAAAAATTCAGTCGCTCATTGACTGAGTTTTTTTGTTTATCAAGAAATTCATTTATGCATTTTCATCATAAAAGATGAATTTTTATTCTATTTCTCAGCAAATTTCGACCATAAATGTTGTATTAGTAGCTCAATACGTAGATAATGAAGATATGTAAGTTATAGAAATAGGTGGGAAAAAATGAATAAAGGACAAAGACATATAAAAATAAGGGAAATCATCGCAAACAATGAAATAGAAACACAAGATGAATTGGTGGAAGAATTACGCTTAGCTGGCTATAACGTAACACAAGCGACGGTTTCAAGAGATATAAAGGAATTGCACTTAGTAAAGGTCCCTATGATAGATGGTCGTTATAAGTATAGTCTCCCTGCAGATCAGCGCTTTAATCCTCTCCAAAAGCTTAAACGTGCTTTAATGGATAGTTTTGTTAGTATTGATCTTGCTGATAATTTGATTGTTATGAAGACATTGCCGGGAAATGCTAATTCGATAGGAGCTCTAATTGATAATTTGGATTGGGGCGAAGTTATGGGAACGATATGTGGAGATGATACAATCCTCATTATTTGTAAGAAGAAAGAAGAAGGACCAAATATCGCGCAACGATTTTTAGAGATGCTGTAAGGGTGTGACATGATATGTTAATTGAGTTATCAATTAGACATTTTGCGATTATCGATGAACTAACTGTTCAGTTTGAAAAAGGATTAACAGTTTTAACTGGAGAAACTGGAGCAGGTAAATCGATCCTAATTGATGCAATTGGTCTCTTGCTTGGTGGACGAGGCTCTGCAGAATTTGTTAGGCATGGAGAAAAGCGTGCAGAAATAGAAGGGTTGTTCATAGTTGACGAAAACCATCCTGTTATACAGAAAGCCTTGGAATTTGGTATTGATTCACAGGATGCAATGCTAATTTTACAAAGAAACATTACCTCTCAAGGGAAAAGTATTTGCAGAATCAATGGTAAATTGGTAACGTTAGCGATTTTACGTGAAATCGGACAAGCGTTAGTTGATATTCATGGTCAGCATGAACACCAAACTTTGATGCAGCCAGAAGAACATATAACGATGTTAGATGGATATGCTTTTAATGAACTAACCAAAACTCAAAAAGAATATCAAGCGTTATATCAACGCGCTCTAAATCTCCAAAAGCAAGTGATATCGCTCAGCAAAAATGAGCAAGAAATGGCTCAAAAAGTAGATCTTTTTCAGTATCAATTAGAAGAGATTGAAAAAGCGGATCTTCAACCGAGTGAAGATGATCAGTTAATGAATGAGCGACACAAATTAGCACATAGTGAGAAGTTGTATTCATTGTTACAAGATAGCTATTTGAGTCTGTATGGTGAGGGAAAAGGACTTGACTACTTATCAAATGCAGTTTCACATTTAGAAGAAGCTATGTCTATAGATGATGAGCTTAAAGAGCTATTTGAAACTGTTAGTAGTAGTTACTATTTATTAGAAGAATCAACATATACAATTAGAGATCGGATTGAGCAAATTGAATTTGACCCAAATCGGTTACAGTTTATTGAAGGACGACTCCATGAAATTCAACAATTAAAAAGAAAATATGGAGAAAACGTTGATGATATTTTGATTTATGCATCAAGAATAGAAGAGGAGTTAGACTCTATTCTAAATAAAGATGATCGAATCATAAAGCTTCAGGAGCAATTAGATGGTTTATGGCAGGATTTGGTAATAGAAGCAAAGGCACTTACAAACATTCGAAAACAAGCAGCTAAAGAGCTAACAGAAGCTATACATGAGCAGTTACGTTCATTGTATATGGAGAAAACGATCTTTGATGTTAGGGTTCAAGAAAAAGCTCCTACAAAACATTCCCCAGTGATAAACGGAAAGACGATTCCATTTAGTTCAGAAGGGGTTGATGCAGTGGAGTTTTTCCTATCTACAAATCCTGGAGAGCCATTGAAACCACTATCAAAAATAGCTTCAGGAGGTGAAATATCGCGTATAATGCTTGCTTTAAAATCGATATTTTCTAATCAACAAGGGATTACATCCGTAATCTTCGATGAAGTTGATACTGGAGTGAGTGGTCGGGTGGCACAGGCAATCGCTGAGAAGATTCATACTATTTCAATTGGATCTCAAGTTTTATGTATTACTCATTTACCTCAAGTCGCTGCAATGGCAGATTTCCACCTCTACATTCAAAAGCATGAAGAAAATGACCGAGTTAAAACGACGGTAAAGCAATTATCAACAAAAGAGAAAATAAATGAGATTGCTCGAATGATCTCAGGTGTAGAAGTTACAGAATTAACAAGAGAACATGCGAAAGAGCTGTTAGAACTTGCCAAATCGCATAAACAACCAGCTTGAAAAGCTAGCCAAAAAAGGATAGCTTTTTTCTTTTTCTTCTAGTTATAAATGTTGCACTCGAAGGCAACATTAATATTACAGCCAGTAACGGAGGTGTGTGGGCAAGGAGCTAGGAGAGTGAAGTGAGTGAGAGGCGATGCAGTAAGAAAAACAATAGGTATTCTTGTTTTGCTTTTTATAGTAAGTTTAGGTTTTTCTGATGGTGTACGTGAATGGGTTAAAGTTCCCACATCAATGACTGTCTTTGAAGGGGAATTAGCACCACTTGTGGATGCAACTCAATCACTTAAAGCTGTTACAGCAACTGCTGCGCCATCAGCACTTACTTTTCAAATGAGTGGAACAAGCGAAAAAGAAGCAAGTGATAAAGCTACAGTTGAAGTTGCGGGATTTCCTGTTAAAAGTATTGATGTTAATGTTCTTCCAAAAACGGAAGTTATCCCTGGTGGACAATCAATTGGAGTAAAACTCAACACAGAAGGAGTCCTTGTTGTAGGTCACCATTTAATTGAAAGTGAAGATGGAAGTAAATCACCTGGTGAAGTAGCTGAAATTGAAGTCGGTGACATGATAACAAAAATTGATGACCATGAAATTCAACGTATGAGTCAAGTTGGAGAGTATGTTCAGGCTGCTGGTGAAGAAGGGCGCAAATTAAAAATTGAGGTAAAACGTGATAATGAACTGATAAAAAAAGATTTGACGCCAATTAAAGCAAAGGGAGAGCATTCTTATCGTATGGGGCTTTATATTCGCGATTCAGCAGCTGGTGTAGGAACATTAACTTTTTATGATCCTGATTCAAAAAAATACGGTGCTTTGGGTCATGTCATCTCTGATGTGGACACCCAAAAACCAATTGTTGTTCACGATGGTCAAATAATTCGATCCTCAGTTACATCAATTGAAAAAGGTAGTAATGGAGACCCAGGAGAAAAACTAGCAAGTTTATCTAACAAACGAGATGTATTAGGTAATATTGAAAAAAATAGTCCCTTTGGCATATTTGGGACATTGAAAGAAGCAAACTTAAAAAATGATATTCATGATAAAAAAATGCCGATTGCTCATTCAACACATGTAAAAGAAGGGCCGGCGAAAATCTTGACCGTAGTAGAAGGTGAAGATGTTGAAGAATACGATATTGAAATTGTAAGCTCGGTTCCGCAAAAGCAACCGGCTACAAAAGGAATGGTGATCAAAGTAACTGATCCTAAGTTACTTGAAGCCACAGGTGGAATCGTACAAGGGATGAGTGGAAGTCCTATTATCCAAGATGGGAAAATTATTGGTGCAGTAACTCATGTCTTTGTTAACGATCCAACGAGTGGTTATGGATGCCACATCAGTTGGATGCTGGAAGAAGCAGGGGTTACTGATCATTTTACAAATAAACAGGGAGCCAAAGCGAGTTAATTCGTTTTGGCTTCTTTTCCGTATTTTTTTGTGGTATGATAAAATTGTTAAAGAAAATTCGACAAAGTCAAACTTTGAGATTTGTCAATGCGCAAATCAAGTCGAAATAAGTAGTAAAAAGAAGAATGAGTTAGCAATAGTAAAAAAACCTAAATAAATCTTGAAAAAATAAAGGAATTTAAAAATCATTGTCGAAAACCTAAGTTATGGCAGATAAAAGGACAGAGGAGGCTTTTCCGTGCGAAAAATAAAAGTTTGTATTGCTGATGATAATCGTGAGTTAGTCAATCTACTCAATGAATACATAACAGCTCAGGATGACATGGAAGTTATAGGAACTGCGTATAACGGTCAAGAATGCTTAAGTTTAATTGAGGATCAAAAACCAGATGTATTAATTTTGGATATCATAATGCCCCATTTAGATGGGTTGGCGGTATTGGAAAGAATTAATAAGACAAACATGAGTAATAAGCCGAACATAATCATGCTCACAGCGTTTGGGCAAGAGGACGTTACGAAGAAGGCAGTTGACCTTGGAGCTGCGTACTATGTCCTAAAACCATTTGATATGGAAGTACTTATTTCTAATATTCGTGAAGTAAGTGGACAATCAAAATCTTTTGTGCAACAAGCACCGATGAACTCATTTATTTCTAGTCCGAAAGCAGCAGAGAATCAAACATTTAATTTAGATGCAAGCATAACGAGTATTATTCATGAAATCGGGGTACCAGCTCATATAAAAGGCTATATGTATTTACGAGAAGCTATTACAATGGTCTATAATGATATTGAGTTATTGGGTTCGATTACTAAAGTTTTATATCCCGATATCGCTAAGAAATTCAATACGACATCTAGTAGGGTTGAACGTGCAATCCGACATGCTATTGAAGTTGCATGGAGTCGAGGTAATATTGATTCGATCTCAAGTTTATTTGGATATACAGTAAGTCATTCAAAGGCAAAACCTACTAATTCTGAATTTATTGCCATGGTTGCTGATAAGTTAAGGATTGAGCATAAAGTTTCATGAAATGAATTTAATAAAGATCGAGATTAAAAAACATTTGTGTTTGATATTCAAGCACAAATGTTTTTTCTATCTAAGAGTATAAATTGGAGGCATCGTCACCCGTGAAAAATAGCTAGGACCATAATTTAACAGTGAAAGAGGGTGATATTGTAGTGTTTATTGCTGCAACATTAAGTAGAAAAATTTTAGTTTGATTCCTCAATTTTTTTAGAAAGAAAATTGCTAGTGAAATTGTTAGATATAATTAAATAAAAGTTCTATTCGGGATTGATAAATAAAATCGTGAAAACTGCTCATATTATGACCAAACGGTGCAAAGAGGGTTTTCATATGATGAATCTTATAAAAGGACCTATCTATGAACATGAACATACTAAAAAATTGCTACATTATCTACCTAGTCGGAGTATTGTATTTTTATGGCACGAGGATTTGGATGGAGTAGCAGTGGATGGACTTATTGAAGCCAAGGTGAAAGCGGTCATTAATGCCAAAACTTCAATGACTGGACAATATGCGCAACATCATGTCCATAATCTCCTTCGTGCTGGAATTCCGGTTTTTGATATTGAACAAACGTTTCAAAAGGATAGAACGTTTCAAGGAGAAGAGGCGATTATTTTCTCAAACGAGTTTTATATTAATGAAAAAGAACAGCCTATCCTAGTTGCAAAGCTGCATCCGTATACAGAAAAGCTTATTGAGCAAAAAGGCAGATTGGCAATGGAAAACTATTCAAATCAATTTATAAATTTTGTACAAAATACGTTAAAATATGCAGAAAAAGAATGTGATTGGTTTAAAGAAGACCCGTCGATTCCTTCATCGCTATCAGTTATGAATCAGAAAGATGTTTTCATTGTTGCAAGGAATACGAAGTATGAGAAGGATATTAAAGCTATACGTCATATCCTGAAGAAAAAAAATAAAGTTGTAGTAGCGGTTGATGGAGCTGCTGATGGACTTCTTAAGCAGAAAATAATACCTGATTTTATAATTGGGGATATGGATTCAATTAGTAAAAACGCTGTACACTGTGGAGCGAAACTTATTTGTCATGAACACTTGAATGGTTACTCACCAGGGAAAGAAAGGTTAAAAGAAATGGGGTTACAAGCCGAAACAATTCGTTTTGTAGGAACGAGTGAAGATGTAGCTATAACAGCATCATATTGGTCAGGTGCAGAACGAATGTATCTGATAGGTTGTCGAACGGGCATGACAGAATTCCTTGAAAAAGGCAGAGCTGGTATGGGATCTACTTGGTTGTGCCGTATTCAAGCAGGTGAGAAAATTACTGATTTAAAAGGAATTCATACACTGATTAGTCCACCATCAATGTTTCCTTTAGGAGAAAGAAAGAAGAAAATGAAACGATCAATCTTCGAAACGTTACAACACGTAATCGGTGATCGTGTGTCCCCATGGAAAAAGAAAGAGGTGCTTCGCCATGATTGATACTTCATTTATAATAGCTGCTTACAATGAAGAAGCGAGCATTGAAAAAACAATAAAAGCAATTTCTAATCAGCTAACTAAAACTTCTGAAATCATTATTGTCAATGATGGTAGTACGGATAAAACAGAAGAAATAGCGAAAAAGTATACGGATAATGTGATCTCATACCCTGATAATCAAGGAAAAGGCTACGCGATTAAACGTGGATGGTGTGAGGCGACGGGGGAAGTTATTGTTTGTTTAGATGCTGATCTTGAAGAATCAGCAAGTGAAGTTTTCTCTCTTATCGATCCAATTAAGCAGGGGAAGGCTGATATGACCATCTCGATTATAAGGCCAGGTAGTAAAGCTGGAATGGGATTTGTAAAACGGAGGGCACAAGCTATAGTCTATCGCCAAACGGGGATAAAATTAGAGGCGCCATTATCTGGTCAAAGGGCGTTCCACCGAAAGTGGTTATCAGTATTGCTGAATAAAACTTATCATGGTTTTGGGATAGAGACCAAAATGACCATTGATTTGTTAAGAGCAGGGGCTCGATGTCTTGAGATTCCAACGAATATGAAACACCGTGAAATGGGACGGGATTTAAAAGGGTTTCTACATCGCTTCAAACAATGGACTGATATTGAAAAACAACTAAGAGGAGTCAGGCCATGACTTTGATCTTTTTTCTATCTTTGCTAGCTGTGGCTTATGGGAGCTTACTACTATTTCATAAGTTGAACTTAGGTGTACTGAATTACAAAGGAAAGTATATACCTTATAGTATAGGGGTAATCATTGTTTATGCTTATATGTATTTCTATTTGCTTACACCACAAAATAATGAATCAATCACTTTGAGTACCTTGATATTCATACTTTCTATTTGGGTGCTTGGGATTATTGATGATGTCTTCGGTAAGCCTTACCCAAAAGGGTTAAAAGGACATATGGTTTATGCGCTTGATAAAGGCATTATAACAACTGGTTTGCTAAAGGCAGTAGGAACAATTGTGGCTGCATTATTTTTCTTGTGGATGCAGCCATTGTCGTCATTTTTAGCAACTGTAGTTGCGCTGCTGTTATTAACTGGACTTCCTCATCTTATGAATTTATTTGATACAAGGCCATTAAGAGTATGGAAGGTAGCCATTTGTTTGATGGTCACACTAATAACCATAAGTAGTTCGTCCTCCTTGCTTTTGATGTCGATGATAGCTTTTGTCTTTATTGTTTGGTTTGTAATTGAAGGTTCGCAAAGGGCTATGTTGGGCGATAATGGGGCAACGGTGATTGGAGCAATTTTGGCAGTATTAATCGTTAACCATTTATCAATTCTCAATCAAATGATTACGCTTTTTTTCATTTTCGCTTTTATTGCGTTAGCCGAGAAGTATTCATTCTCTAAGATTATTGAAAACTCGACAATCCTTTCAATGATTGATGAACTTGGTGTGATAAATAAACAGCAAAGAGGGTGACTCCATTAATTAGGAGTCACCCTAAATTTTACTTTTTTCTTTGAAATCTGGGAGCGATTTTTCCGTTTTTTCGATCGCGATAAAAAATAAAGCCACCGATAAAACTTAACCCAGCAAAGAATAAAACAAGTCCGATAAAAAACTGCAACGATAAATTTGGAAAAGGGCTATTAATTATTTGAAAAATGGTGTCTCTCATTAATTTAATCCCGTAACCTGCAATTACTCCTGGTATAACTAGAATCATTAAAGCAATAAAGCGTCCCATGAAGCGCATCCTCTTTCATATATATACTGTAATACTATCTTAACGAAAAATCTTCATTGTGTACATGTTAGAGGTTGCATTTTTGTGTCATTTGCGTAATGATAAAGGAGGATAATTGTTAGTAGAAGTTAAGACCAAGTCATAAAAGGGGGCTAATTAATGAAACGAGCAGTTATCATTGGTGCTGGTCGAGGTGGGACAGCTTTGTTTCAGATGCTCATGAATATGGAATACATTCAAGTTATAGCAGTGTATGATTTAGAGCAGACAGCCCCGGGTATGAAAGAGGCAGAATTACATAATGTAAGAACTGGATCAGATTGGAAAGAGTTAAAAAATGAAGAGGTTGATTTTATTTTTGAATCTACTGGTGATCCCAATGTACTAATAGAAATAAGAAAAACGATCCGACCAACAACAACGATAGTTCCATCTCAACTTGCGCGTCTTTTCTATTCCTTATTGCATGAGAAAGATGAACTGATTCAATGTTTGAATGAACAGATGTCGATACAAGAGACGATATTAAATTCAACCTATGATGGTATGATTGCTATCAATTTAGATGAAACTATTTTAATTTTTAATGAGGCTGCTGAACGTATATCAGGATTAGATGCTACAAAAGTAATTGGGCGTTCTATAACTGAGGTTATGCACTCTACTGGTTTACCTCGCGTTTTGAAAACTCAACGCGCTGAGGAAAATCGAAGACAACAATTGCAAAACGGGACAAGTATTGTCACAACTAGGGTACCGATGATTGAAAAGGGACGTTGCATCGGAGCGTTAGCCGTCTTTAAAGATGTAACGGATATCGAATCAATGTCTGATCAAGTAGTTAGTTTAAGAAATATACAAACGTTACTTGAAGCCATTATTCAATCTTCAAATGATGCTATTTCTGTTGTTGATGAGAACGGAATTGGTTTAATGATCAATCCAGCGTACACTAGATTAACGGGATTGCAACCAGAAGAAGTGATAGGGCATCCGGCTACAGCTGATATATCTGAAGGAGAGAGTATGCATCTTCAAGTTCTAGAAACAGGTAAAGCTGTAAGAGGAGTTCCTTTGAAGGTCGGTCCGAATAAAAGAGATGTTATTGTCAACGTTGCTCCGATAACTGTTGATGGCAAAAAACGTGGCAGTATTGGAGTCATTCATGACGTTTCTGAATTGAATTTTTTACATTCTCAGCTTGAGCAGGCAAACAAGCGCCTAGAAACATTAGAAGCGAAGTATTCATTTAATGAGATTGTTGGAATGTCTACAGAAATGAAAATGGCAATTGAGCAGGCGAAATTAGCTGCTTTAACGCCAGCAACAATCTTGTTAAGGGGGGAGTCAGGAACAGGCAAAGAATTATTTGCTCATGCTATACATAATGAAAGTACTCGTAGGAATTATCCTTTTGTTAGAGTGAATTGTGCAGCTTTATCGGAAAATTTACTTGAAAGTGAGCTATTTGGTTATGTAGAAGGGGCATTTTCTGGGGCAAAACGTGGAGGAAAACGTGGTTTGTTTGAAGAAGCAAATAAAGGCAGCATTTTTCTTGATGAATTAGGGGAACTTTCGAGTTCGATGCAAACGAAATTACTGCGAGTGTTACAAGAGCAAGAGATTGTCAAGGTTGGAGGGACAAAGCCAACTTCCATCAATGTTCGAATTATCGCAGCAACAAATACAAATTTGGAAAAGGCGATTAGTGATAAACGGTTTCGTGAAGACCTTTATTATCGCCTAAACAAATTTCCGATTTCGATTCCTCCTTTAAGAGAAAGAACGGATGACCTTGAATTGCTCGTAATTCATTTATTATCTAAGTTAAATAGCGATTATGGCCGATATATTCAATCGATTTCGGAAGAGGCGTTAGCTTATTTATGCCGTTATCAATGGCCGGGGAATGTTCGTGAGCTCGAGAATGTTTTAGCGAGGACAATGATTTATATGGAGCCTGCTAGTCAACGGATAGAACGACATCATTTACCTCCTTTGTCTCCCCCAATTGAAACGTCAAGTGCTTTGATGCCTAATGGCAATATTAATGGGGAAACAGAAACAGGTGATCTCCAACAGCTAGTGAATGATTATGAAAAAGCTATCATTACTAAGACTCTTAAAGACAACAAAGGGAACAGAACCCAGACAGCGAAAGCCCTTGGAATCTCGATTCGGACTTTATATTATAAAATTGAAAAGTATGGTATTGCGTAATTTTGCATGCAAATAATTGCGCAAACATGAAAAAAATTGCGCGTTTTATTTTTGAATGTAATCGTTTTGTGAAGACTAAGAAGAGGTATGCCTACTTTAACTTTGTGGCATAGAAATTGCAAAAAGTAGGTAAAGAGTCATCTGAAAAAAGATGACTTATTCAAGGAGGCTACAACATGAATTTATTCTCATATATGGAAACCTACGATTATGAACAAGTCGTAGTTTGTCAAGATAAATTATCTGGCTTAAAAGCAATCATTGCGATACATGATACAACTCTTGGACCTGCTCTAGGAGGAACAAGAATGTGGATGTATGATACAGAGGCTGATGCCTTTGAGGATGCATTACGTTTAGCTAAAGGGATGACATATAAGAATGCCGCTGCGGGACTTAATCTTGGAGGAGGAAAAACCGTTATTATTGGTGACCCAAGAAAAGATAAAAGTGAAGAGATGTTCCGTGCTTTTGGACGTTACATTCAAGGGTTAAATGGTCGTTATATTACAGCAGAAGATGTCGGTACTACTGTTCAAGATATGGATACTATTTATGAAGAAACAGATTATGTAACAGGAATTTCACCAGCATTCGGTTCATCTGGTAATCCTTCACCAGTTACGGCGTATGGGGTTTATGTAGGTATGAAAGCCGCAGCTAAGGAAGCGTTCGGTTCAGATGAGTTAGCTGGAAAAACGGTTGCAGTTCAAGGTGTGGGGAATGTTGCTTATCACTTATGTAAACATCTACATGAAGAAGGTGCATCTTTAATTGTTACGGACATAAATAAAGAGGCTGTTCAACGTGCGGCTATGGACTTTAATGCGAAAGTAGTTGATGTTTCTGACATTTACGGTGTGGATTGTGACATTTTTGCACCATGTGCATTAGGAGCGATCATTAATGATCAAACGATTCCAAAGTTAAAAGCCAAAGTTATTGCTGGGGCTGCAAATAATCAGCTGAAAGAAGAACGTCATGGAAGTTTAATTCATGAAATGGGCATCGTTTATGCACCGGACTATGTTATTAATGCAGGTGGAGTAATAAATGTAGCAGATGAGTTAAGTGGATATAACAGTGAGCGTGCGTTAAAGAAAGTAGAGGGCATTTATCAAAATATAGAAAAAGTATTTGAAATTGCCAAACGTGATCAGATTCCAACATTTAAAGCTGCAGATCGTATGGCAGAAGAGAGAATCGAACGTATGAGGAGATCAAGACGCCAATTTTTACAGAATGGTCAACATATTTTATCCCGTAGATAAAAAGTAATACAACCTTTTAGGGAGGGAACAAGCATGGCTGAGGAATACGATTTAGTTATATTAGGAGCCGGGACAGGTGGTTATGTTGCTGCCATTCGCGCGGCACAACACGGCATGAAAGTTGCCGTTGTTGAAAAAGAAAAGGTCGGAGGGACTTGCTTACACAATGGGTGCATTCCGAGTAAGGCTTTACTACGGAGTGCGGAGGTGTATAGCACGGCTAAGAGGGCAGATGAATATGGCGTTGTCACTGGAGAAGTGAACCTTGATTTTAGCAAAGTTCAGAAAAGAAAAGATTCCATTGTCGACCAATTGCATCGTGGTGTTAAGCACTTGTTAAATAAAGGGAAGGTTGATGTGTATGAAGGTATAGGTCGTATTCTTGGGCCGTCAATTTTCTCGCCGACACCAGGGACGATCTCTGTAGAGCGTTCCGATGGGGAAGAGAATACAATGCTGATTCCAAAGTATGTTCTTATTGCGACAGGGTCTTCTCCACGTGAACTACCGGGGCTAATAGCCGATGGCAAATACGTACTGAATTCAGACCATGCTCTTTCCCTAGATGTATTGCCGACATCTATCATAATCATAGGTGGAGGAGTCATTGGAATTGAGTGGGCATCGATGCTAAATGACTTTGGGGTAGATGTTACGGTTGTAGAATATAGTGAACAAATACTTCCATCCGAAGATATTGATATTGCCAAGGAAGCAACAAAAGTTCTAAAATCTAAAGGGATTAAGATTGTTACTAATGCTGAAGTGTTACCAGAGACATTGGAAAAAGGAAAAGGTGTTACGGTTAGTGTTCTGCAAAATGGACAGGAGACAACGTATCATGCCGATCAATTATTACTCTCGGTTGGCCGAAGAGCCAATGTTTCTGATATTGGCTTAGAAAATACGGATATCCAAGTTGAAGACAGTGTGATTACAGTTAATGAATTTAATCAAACGAAAGAGTCACATATGTATGCTATAGGAGATGTAATCGGTGGAATGCAGTTAGCTCATGTTGCCTCCCATGAGGGGATCGTGGCTGTCGATCATATGGCAGGCAAAAATCCTGAACCGTTAAATTATGATACGGTTTCAAAATGCATCTATAGTAATCCTGAAATAGCAAGTGTCGGATTGACCGAGAAGGAAGCGAGCATTCAAGGTTATGATGTGAAGATTGGATCATTCCCTTTTAAAGCAATTGGTAAGGCTTTAGTTTTCGGGGAGTCGGATGGGTTTGTGAAAGTTGTTGTTAATGAGGAGAATGACGATATTTTGGGTGTTCATATGATCGGCCCTCATGTTACAGACCTTATTTCGGAAGCAGCTTTAGCAAAAGTGTTAGATGCTGCTCATTTTGAAGTAGCTGAAATGATTCATCCACACCCAACATTATCCGAAGTTATAGGCGAAGCGGCTTTGGCTGTTGATGGTCTTGCCATTCATTTATAAAAAGTTTTCATGAGGGAGGAAGTAAGATGACTGAAAATCGACACTCAAAATTGGGTCTATCTGACATAACGGTTGTTGAGATGTATAAAACGATGTTGCTTGCACGGAGAATTGATGAACGTATGTGGCTTTTAAATCGTGCAGGAAAAATTCCTTTTGTCGTATCATGTCAGGGACAGGAGGCGGCGCAAGTTGGGGCAGCATTTGCACTAGATAATAAAAAGGATTATATTTTGCCTTATTACCGTGACATGGGGGTTGTATTAACATTTGGTATGACAGCAAGGGAACTAATGTTATCTGCATTCGCTAAAGCTGAAGATCCTAATTCAGGTGGACGTCAAATGCCTGGTCATTTTGGTCAAAAGAAAAATCGTATTGTAACTGGATCTTCGCCTGTTACGACCCAAGTGCCACATGCTGTTGGAATTGCGTTGGGTGGCAGAATGGAAGGCAAAGATTTTGTTACATTCACAACGTTTGGCGAAGGGTCATCGAATCAAGGAGACTTTCATGAAGGAGCTAACTTTGCAGGGGTCCATAAGCTTCCAGTTATTTTCATGTGTGAAAATAACAGATACGCCATTTCGGTTCCGATTGAGAAGCAATTAGCTTGTGAAAAGGTATCAGACCGAGCAATTGGTTATGGGATGCCAGGTGTAACGGTTGATGGTAATGATCCTTTAGCCGTATACGAAGCGGTTAAAGAAGCAACTGATCGTGCGAGAAATGGAGAAGGCCCGTCTCTTATTGAAACGCTATCTTATCGCTTAACTCCTCATTCAAGTGACGATGACGATCGTGCATATCGTTCGCGTGAAGAAGTGGAAGAAGCGAAGAAGCTTGATGCAATCTTTACTTTTACTGATTATTTAAAAGCAACTGGTGTTTTAACAGAAGAGATAGAAAGCAAGATAGAGAAAGAAATAGAAGCTATTATTAATGATGCGACTGAATATGCAGAACAGGCTCCATATGCAGATCCAGAAAGTGTTATGAAGTACACGTACGCAGAAGAGTAGAAAGGGGGAGAATAAGATGGCTGTTATTTCCTATATCGAGGCTGTAACACTAGCATTACGAGAAGAAATGGAACGCGATGAGAAAGTATTTGTACTTGGAGAGGACGTTGGTGCTAGAGGTGGAGTATTTAGAGCAACCAATGGACTTTATGAACAATTCGGTGAGCAGCGAGTAATTGACACACCGTTAGCTGAATCAGCAATTGCAGGTGTCGGAATTGGAGCAGCAATGTATGGGATGAAGCCTGTTGCTGAAATGCAATTTGCTGATTTCATCCTGCCAGCTGTGAATCAAATTATTTCTGAAGCAGCAAAAATTCGCTATCGATCGAATAATGATTGGAGCTGTCCAATAACAATCCGAGCTCCTTATGGTGGGGGCGTTCATGGAGCACTCTATCACTCTCAATCAGTAGAAGCGATTTTTGCCAATGTACCCGGATTGAAAATTGTGATGCCTTCAACACCATATGATGTGAAAGGCTTATTAAAAGCAGCTATACGAGATCCAGACCCAGTCCTATTCTTTGAACATAAACGTGCTTATCGTTTAATTAAAGGTGAAGTTCCAGAAAATGATTATACACTGCCAATTGGCAAAGCTGATGTGAAGCGTGAAGGTGAAGATATTACTGTCATTACGTATGGTTTAGCGGTTCATTTTGCCTTGCAAGCAGCTGAACGCCTTGAAAAAGAGGGGGTTCATGTTCATATTGTTGACTTGCGCACGGTCTATCCATTAGATAAAGAAGCGATAATAGAAGCGGCAAGCAAAACAGGAAAAGTGTTACTTATTACTGAAGATAATAAAGAAGGAAGCATTATGGGTGAAGTAGCTGCTATTATTGCTGAACATTGCTTATTTGATTTGGATGCTCCTATAAAACGATTAGCAGGACCTGATGTACCCGCTATGCCATATGCTCCAACGATGGAAAAGTATTTTATGATTAATCCGGATAAGGTCGAAAAAGCGATGCGTGAGTTAGCTGAATTTTAAAACGCTAGGAGGGAAGCGAGTGGCGACAGAAATGACGATGCCCCAGTTAGGGGAAAGTGTTACTGAAGGTACCATTAGCAAATGGCTTGTAGTACCAGGTCAATTTGTTAATAAATACGATCCAATCGCAGAAGTCATGACCGATAAAGTAAATGCAGAGGTCCCATCTTCGTACACAGGGACGATTAAAGAGCTTCGTGTTCAAGAGGATGAAACGGTCGAAGTTGGAGTGGTTATCTGTACAATTGACGTAGAAGGGGAGACTACTACTTCTAATAATGCTGTTTCCGGTAGTAATCTGCAAAGTTCTACGAGTCAAGCGCCTAACCCCCAATCTGATCAATCACAGAAACGTCGTTATTCACCAGCAGTACTTCGTATGGCACAAGAACACGATATAGACCTTGAACATGTTGTTGGATCAGGTAAAGGTGGTCGTATTACACGTAAAGACCTTCAACGGTTAATTGATAGTGGAGAAAAGCTTAACCCTATTACTAAACTAGATTCAGCTGTAACTAATAAGGTTCAAGATCAACCCTCTGCAAAGGTTGAAGAAACACCTTTGAAAGAAGTGTCTATTGATATGGCCAAAGGAGATAAGGAAATTGCTGTTTCTGGTGTGCGTAAGAAAATCGCACAAAATATGGTTAAGAGTAAACATGAAGCGCCACATGCTTGGATGACCATTGAAGTAGATGTAACCAATCTTGTGAAGTATCGAAATCAAATAAAAGATTCTTTTAAAGAAAAAGAAGGCTTTAACCTAACGTTCCTTCCATTCTTTATTAAAGCAACTGTAGAAGCACTAAAAGAATACCCACAGCTTAATTCAATGTGGGCAGGAGATAACATTGTACAAAGGAAAGATATCAATATTTCACTAGCTGTAGCAACAGAGGAAGCTTTATTTGTTCCAGTACTAAAAAACGCGGATGAGAAAACAATTAAAGGATTAGGGAAAGAGGTTCAAGACTTAGCGAATAAAGTACGCAAAGGGAAAATAAGTAGCGAGGATATGCAAGGTGGAACCTTCACAGTAAACAATACCGGTTCATTCGGCTCAGTACTCTCAGCACCGATTATTAATCATCCCCAAGCCGCAATTCTATCAATTGAATCGATTGTAAAACGTCCTGTTGTTATAGAAAGTGATGCTGGTGATATGATTGCGATTCGCAGTATGGTAAACTTATGCTTATCGCTTGATCATAGAGTATTAGATGGTTTAGTTTGTGGACGTTTCTTAGCTAGTGTAAAAGAGAAGCTCGAAAACATGAATGATACAAATACATCTATTTATTAAAAAAAGTCTGTTAAGCTGTTTAGAAAATATTTCTTAACAGCTTTTTATTGTTTTTACATGAAATGGGTACATCTTGGTTATTCTATAACTAACAGAAAGGAAAGGGTGTCCAATTCATGAAACGTTTTCACCAGTTGTTTATTCTTGCGCAAATTGTTTTACTAGCTTCCGTTGTTCTCACATCATTGGCACCTGTTAAAGCAGAAGTACCAAATGAAGATCTTGAGCAGGAATGCTGTCAACATGAACAAGAAATAAATAAGCAATTAAAGGTTCATCTTGATTATTACTATGAATTATTAGCTGAAAAATACGCGCCAAGTGAGATAGAGAAATGGAAAGAAATACGCTCAGAACGAGATTTGTTACAAAAGAAACTAAAGGAAGCAAAGAAAAAAGGTGAGCTTGAAAACGGAGAGGCTATAGGGAAAGAATGGCTTGATGAACATAAAGAATTAACAACGGCCTTTAATGTTGCAATTGAAAAGCGAGACGAAGAACAACTTCGTATACTTTTACCAAAGTTGTTTGATCATTATAAGAAATTAAATGATGTCTATAGAGAACGACTTAACATTGTTAATAATCCATAGTCACAAACTTAAAAAAGACTTATCTTCAGAGTAGAAGATAAGTCTTTTTGATAAATTTTCATTTACAAATCGTAAGAGTTACGATACAATCTGTAACAGTTGATAAAACGTAATTGTTACGAAAGGGGATTATTATGAAGAAATTATCGAGTTTGTTTGCTTTTATCCTTATTCTTTCTGCATTTTTAGCAGCATGTGGAGGGGGTAACGAGCAAGCGTCAGAACAAACTGATGACGAAGCAGAGACGGAAGAATTAAATGAGGAAGTTGAATCATTGGAATTATTTACAACTATTTTCCCTCTTGAGGATTTTGCTACTAAAATCGGAGGTGAGTTTGTAAATGTAACGAATTTAGTTCCAGTGGGAGCAGATGCCCACACTTTTGAACCGACAGCCCGTGAAATGATTAGTGTCGCTGAAGGGGATGCGTTTATATATAATGGTGCGGGGCTTGAAGGTTTTGTTGATGCCTTAATTGAAACACTTGAAGGCGAAGATGTAGCCATCGTTCAAGCGTCAGAAGGTATTGAGCTGCTTGGTTATGATGATGAGCACGGCCATGATGAGCATGCGCACGAAGAGGACGATGACCACGATCACGGCCATGATGAGCATGCGCACGAAGAGGACGATGACCACGATCACGGCCATGATGAGCATGCGCATGAGGAAGACGATGACCACGATTACGGCCATGATGAGCATGCGCATGAGGAAGACGATGATCACGACCACAGCCATGATGAGCATGCACACGATGAGGACAACGATCACAGCCATGATGAGCATGCACATGAGGAAGATCATGATCACAGCCATGATGAAGATCCACATGTATGGTTAGATCCGATTTTATCGATTACACTTGCTGAAAATATTAAAAATACTCTTATTGAATTAATGCCGGAACAAGAAGAATTGTTCACAGCTAACTTTGAAGAAGTAAAGGCTGAGCTAGAAGCAATAGATGCAGAGTTTCAAGAAATGGTTGATGATGCAGAAAAAGATACATTTCTTGTTTCGCATGCCGGATATGGTTATTGGGAAGAGCGCTATGGCGTAAGACAAATTGGTATTTCAGGTATTTCACCAACAAACGAGCCTTCACAACGCCAGTTACAAGAGATTATCGAATATGCAGATGAGTACGGCTTAGAGTATGTGATGTTTGAACAAAACATACCTGTAAAAGTAGCTGAAATTGTCAAGGATGAGGTTGGAGCAGAAGCTCTCTATCTTCATAACCTAGAAGCGTTAGTTTCAGAAGATGTCGAGAATGATGAAGATTATTTTAGTCTAATGAGAAAAAATATTGAAGCATTGAAGACGGCGCTTCAGTAATAATTAATTCGTATGCAGGTAATATTGAGGGATGACTAAAAGGGCAGACTTGACTGGCTCGATTTGTCATCCTTCTTTTTGTGTTAATGAGGTTTCCATCAGATATTAGTTGAATATACAAAAGTATACTCATATATAGCGTAAATGTCGTGATTTAGTTATTGATATAATTCCCAATAGATTCTAAAATAAGCAAAAAGATTGGTTTTCTTATTGGAACAGGTTACAATAAGAACATAAGAGAAGATTGAAAGGTGGTTAACGGTATGCAATTTAATTTCTTTATGAATGATGTTGTTAATACGGCTCGACAAGAAATGGTAGAAGCAGGTTATGAGCAATTACAAACACCTGAAGAAGTTGATGAAATATTGAAAAAAGAAGGAACAACACTTGTGATGGTGAATTCTGTTTGTGGTTGTGCAGGTGGGATTGCGCGTCCAGCAGCAGCATACATGAAAAATTATGAAACAAAACCAGATCGTTTTGTTACTGTTTTTGCTGGACAAGACAAAGAGGCAACGGCACGAGCTCGAGAGTTCTTTACTGGATATGCTCCGTCCTCTCCTTCATTTGCGTTGTTAAAAGATGGTGAAATCAAAACAATGGTAGAGCGTTTTGAGATTGAAGGACATGAACCAATTCAAGTTGTACAAAAGTTAGAAAAAGCCTTTGATGACTATTGTAAAGAATAATAGTTGTTGATTTAGAGACT
This sequence comes from Halalkalibacter sp. HAAS-P014, assembly GCF_056619965.1. Classification (NCBI taxonomy): domain Bacteria; kingdom Bacillati; phylum Bacillota; class Bacilli; order Caryophanales; family Bacillaceae; genus Halalkalibacter; species Halalkalibacter sp. HAAS-P014. The sequence continues at coordinate 63,904 of NZ_JBWQTV010000003.1, forward strand.
GTCTCAGAAGAGTCTGAGATAGTCTCTTCTTGATTGGTTTGAAACAGTTAAAATAAAATATGTTATAATCATTTAGAAGTTAAAGAAGGAGAGTGCAATTAAATGCAAGCTTTATATGATCAAATTCAAGTATACTTAAATATGGATGAGGAAATTCCATTCAAAGAATTTAGTGATTTTTACAGGAAAGTCCTTGCAGAGCTAGGCGAGGTCAATGAAAGTTTAGATGAAGAAGGAATTTGGAAAAGTCTTTTCATCGTTGAAAATGTAATGTCTAATGCAGAAGGCCGAGCGAATCAAACAAAAGGCTCAGAATCAAAAAAGTATGCAAAAATGGCACAACGTCTGCAATTATGGGCGAAAAACCTTGCTGGACGTTTAGGTGAAGCTGGCTATACAGAAGAGGATATTAGCGAGCGCTTCAACAAAATGCTTGAAGAAGGAACACCAACGGAAGCAAAATAAAAAAAAGAGGACAGTAGCATTGACAACTGTCCTCTTTTACGTTATATTAAAACATGTCGCTTATGAATACGCGCCTATGGTGAAAGGGATATCATTCAAGATTCCGGTTCTTGCGTTGTAGGTTCGAGTCCTACTAGGCGCGCCAAAATTTGTTGACAAGTTCCTAGCAATCAAGTATATTAATTATGTCATGGCAATAAGCACCACATATAACTTGATCCGTTAGCTCAGCTGGGAGAGCGCCACCTTGACAGGGTGGAGGTCATTGGTTCGAGCCCAATACGGGTCATTATAACAGTACCTAGAAACCCCCTTGAAATTCAAGAGGGGTTTCTTTTTAATTAGACTAGTACAATTTCATTTTTAGGTAGGTAAATTATTTTGTAAACTAAAAGCAGTTCCTAATGAGTTCTTCCCACCCAACGCACAACTATAAAAAAAGGCTTGTGCAATACATCATCTATTTATCGGGAAATGGGGCCACCGTTGAACGGGTTGCATTGCTACCCAACGGTTTAAGTGTTTGTCTATGATTTTTTAGTAAGTTTCTCTTAATTCTATTTAATAATGGCAGTAAGTTCATCAAAAATTACAACAATATATGCCGTCGTTAAGACTTTCTTAAGGTCAGGAATAAATAATTAAAAACAACAAATCATAACAGTAATTATGTTATAAGGAGAGAGAAGATGATAGAAGAGCATCCAACCAGATTAACGTCTTCAGAAATTGCTGTACTTTGGAGTAGTTTTCAAAACAATAGCATGTCAGTTTGTGTTTTTAAGTATTTTTTAGAAAATGTTGATGATGAAGAAATCAAATCAGTTATAGAATACGCACTACAGATCTCAGAAGAAAACCTTAGCCGATCAGAACAAATTCTTAGAGAGGACAAACAATCTATTCCGGTTGGTTTTAAAGATGAGGATGTTAACCCCAATGCCCCTCGTCTTTACTCAGATACTTATTATTTATACTACATTAAAAATATGGCCAAGGTAGGAATATCCGTTTACGGTGTGGCTCTTGCAACTTCAACAAAATCAAGTGTACGTGATCTTTTAAGTAAAGCAATACAAACATCGACACATTTGTACAACAAAACAAGTGATGTTCTATTATCTAAAGGATTATTTGTAAGACCGCCTTATGTTTCAACAACGAATGAAATTGATTTTATCGATCAAAAAAATTATAAAGGTGGTCTATTAACTATAAACCGTAGACCAGTTAATGTGATTGAAATTACTCATGTCTATGCCAATATTGAAACCAATTTAGTCGGACAAGTATTATTAACTGGACTTACACAAGTTGCAAAGTCTAAAGAAGTACGTAAATATTGCAATAAAGGAAAAGATATAGCTACCAAACATGTTAAACTGTTCTCCTCCATTTTAACTGACGAGGATATTTCTGTACCAATGCCATCAGACCTTAAAGTATTTAACTCAGAAATAGCACCTTTTTCCGATAAACTAATCATGTTCCATACAGCGCTATTGATACAATCGAGTACCTCAAACTACGCAACCGCAGCTGCAGCTAGTTTACGAACAGATATAGTTACAACGTACGCTCGCTTGACAACAGAGGTCACTGGCTACGCTAATGATGGTGTAAACATTATGATTGATAATAGTTGGCTAGAAGAACCACCTCAGAAAGTAAATTAAAAAAATTTTTTCTAATCAATAACGTGGATAAATCAGATGGAAGCCAAAATTGGATTAGATTTGGTGTATAAATCATAGTTAGCTCTCTTTTTATAGATGACAACAAGCAGAAAAGGTAGGAGAATAAAATATTCATGAGCAGATGGCTCATAAAAACAAAAAATGCAATAAAAAAGCCATGTTAGACAAAGGTCTAGCGTGGCTTTCTCATTTAAAAATATTTTAGCTTCACCTTAGACAATAAACGATAAACTGCTATATAAAGGTTACATAATTTGACAATGATTTTAGTGGTTTAGTAGAATAAAGACTAGTTTGGTAAAAAGAGTGTGCTCAATAAGAACTAAAACTAAATTAAGTATTAAAAGGCGGTATGTACTTTGAGAAAAGCTATAGCATTATTTTTACTCGCAGGTGTTATTGGATTCGCTTCTATATATGTAATTGACAATGAAAGTGGAAACGAAGAAGGTGTCACTTATGAAGAAGTAGAAGAGACTGACATTTTAGAAGTTACAATTGAAGAGCCTGATGTAGTATCTGAAGCACAAGAAACCGAACAGATAGAGAATCAAGCCGCCGTACACGAGATGATAAGCGAAACACATGAAGCTTTGAACAAAATGACAGGGTGGGGCAATCACACTAAATATCAAGATCCTACAAGTGAGAATTGGGAAGAGATTACACGTACCCTTCAGTCCCACGCAGATAATATGGAGGCTGCAAGTGAATTTGTAGAAGGAGATTTGATGGGAGATCTTCAAAACTTTGTACATGTTACACGATTAGCAGCCGATACTCATGATCATACAGCACTACTATATTCACATCGAATTATTCACGATGTTGATACAATTTATAACGATAAAGAAAAATCGACGTTCAATGCCGCAAAGATTGCCTCTTGGGGAGGTTCAGCAAAGAGGATGATCGAGAATTTGCTTGAAGAGGAAGGAAGCAACGAATAATATCGTTGGTTCTTTTTTTGGTATGCAATTTAAAAATTAGTAGACGAAATCCTTGTACTAGTTCTTATTGGCTGTGTACTTTGCAAATTATAAGGTTATTTTCTTTAAGTTCTGGTTTTGATAATTGGTTGCTTTAATACCCTAATGGGTATAAAATATACCTATTAGGGTAAGTAACTGGAGAAGGAGTGTTAACGATGGAAGAGAAAGATAAACTTTGTACAACAGGGACAGGTCAGTGAGGCTTCATAAAAGAAAGGACAGAAGGAAATAAGGTGAAAAAAACACCTATATGACCTGCTGTTTATTTGTGGTTCCTGGTAGGGGCTATTTTTGTGATTTATAGCGTTGTAGGAATGGTCATCTCATTTTGAGCAGCTTAATAAACATGTTTACTATAAAATGATAAATAGAATAAGAAGCATATCTTTACGAAAGTATGCTTCTTATTTTTCATTAGACAATTAAGCACTTTCTTAAACGTTTCTTAATATTGATCATGTATAAATTAATAGGTAGGAAAAGAGGAGGTAATTATGGGTGAAGCAATAGAAGTAGGCTCCATTCGACTTCCGATAACGTGGATCTTTATCGGATTAGGGTTAGTAGGCGCATACATAGCAATTAGTATCCGGATAAATAAAACAAACTTATATAAAAAACAAATAATGGATTCATTATTTAACGCGGTTTTTCTAGGGTTTATAATTTGGAAAGTGAGTTATGTGTTGTTTAACCCAGCTCATGCTTTATCATATCCACTTGGTATACTTTATTTTGATGGGGGACAAAAGGGAATTATCTTAGGCGTTATCATTGGCACTATTTATCTCTATTTTCATTCTTCTAAGCATAATACAAAAATAAGGTATTATGGTGACCTTTCTTTAACTGGTTGGCTCGCCTTTACAGGGATCTATTATCTTTTTTTCATAGGTGAAAATCCTTTTTATTATACCGGACAGGTTTTATTAGCATCAGTATTACTTTTCATGACTTTTTTTAGAGATAAGGCGATAGGAAATATAAATACGTTAGCTAACTTAATTTTAACTTATAGTCTTGTTCAAATCTTCTTGCAATATTTTTCTTATCATTCTTCCTACTTTTTAGGCTTTACGATGCTGCAAATTGTCTTTATCGTAATTTCATTATTTATAGTGGCTTTTCAAATGAACAAAAGTGGGGCAGAGACTGTAGATTAATCGAAGACAAAGAAGAATTTTTAATCTAGAAAGGATGAGAAAATATGAAAAAACCAAAAAATTGGATTGTAATCGTTATTTTAATTGGTTTAATAAGCTGGGGTTTGTTTGATTTAAGCGAGGGTTATACGGATGAAGCAACCGAGTTAATTAGTGATGTCGAATTGGATGATATTGAAATAGGGATTGACCAGGGGAATCTAGCACCAGACTTCGAATTATATACAATAGAGGGGGAGCCAGTAAGGCTTTCAGACTTTAGGGGAGAAAAAGTCATTTTAAATCTATGGGCTAGTTGGTGTCCTCCATGTCGTGCTGAAATGCCACACATGCAAGATTATTATGAAGAGCATAAAGGTAATGGAGTGACGATACTAGCAGTAAATTTAACGACTCAAGAACGAAATAAAGAAGCAGTTAAACCTTTTGTATATGAAGAATTTAAATTGACGTTCCCGATCGTTTTAGATGTTGATGGTGAAATAGGAAGTTTGTATCAAGCTTTTTCTATACCAACTACTTATATCATTGATACGAACGGTATTGTCCAAAATAAAGTTATTGGTCCGATGTCATATGAGATGATGGAGAATTTGCTAGATAACATTGACTAAATAATGGAGGTTCAAGTGAATAGTAAAGGAAAATCGATCTTAATCGTTGAAGATGACCATAACATAAGACAAATAATTAAGGTCTATCTTGAAAGAGAAGGGTACGAGGTTTGGGAAGCAGAGAATGGGAAGCAAGCTATTGAAATGTATGAGCAATATGATCCATGTTTTGCAATAATTGATTTAATGCTTCCTGAGGTAAGTGGAGAGGAAGTATGTAAATGGATTCGAACGGAGAATAAAAGTAACAGTCCAATCATGATGGTATCTGCAAAAGTTGATGAGAAAGACCGTATTAACGGTTTACGTATTGGAGCAGATGACTATATGACCAAACCGTTTAGTCCAAATGAATTAGTGGTTCGAATTGAAACGATTCTTAGGCGAACAGAGAATCGTTGTAATAAAATTAGTTATCGTGGGATTACAGTGAAACCATTTAAAGGAGAAATTAATTATAAAGGAAATAAACTTACTTTAACAAAGAATGAGAGTAAACTATTGCACATGCTTATGAAGCATCCCAATCAAATATTATCAAGAGAACAAATGATTAAGGAGCTCTATCCAAATGCAGAAAAAGAGATAACGTATCGTACAATTGATGTTCATGTTCGAAACGTTAGAGAAAAATTAGAACGTGTAAATGCTCCAAATTGTATAAAGACGGTAAGAGGAATGGGATATCAATTTGTTGCCTTTTAGGAGGTTCCGGTGCAATAAGGTGTAATGAAAGTAAATGTTGATATATTCGCTCATGGCCTAAATATCAAAGTCTCGCAATAAAAATAAATAGAGAAGGAATTTAATAGTGGCTTTACAATTCTTTGCTCTATTTCTCGCTGGAAGTATTCTAGTATACCACCGAAGCTGAATTGTAAACGTTTTCGTAAGATGGTAGAATATTGTTAAAGCTAATTTATCTGAAATGACAGAAAAAAATATACAATTACTTTTGTGGCAGAGAATGGATTGTGAGGTAATGTTATTATGAAAATGAGTGATGTTGCAAAATTAGCGAATGTATCCCCTGCTACTGTATCAAGGGTGCTAAGTCACCCCGAAATGGTGAGCAAAGAAACAAGAGAAAAAGTGATGGAGATTATTGATAAAGTTAATTACAAGCCCCATATTGTTGCGAGGCAATTTAGAACGCAAGAAACGAAAATCATCTTAGTTGTAGTTCCAGATATAACTAGTGCATTCTTTTCGAAAGTACTTCGTGGGATCGAGCACCTGGCATTAAAAAGTGGATATCAGGTAATCTTAGGAGACACAGAAAATGATCCAGAAAGAGAGAGCGATTATATTAACTTACTATTGCAAAAGCAGGTTGATGGGATGGTTCTATTAACGGCTAGAATTAATAAGACAAAATTAGAAGATCTTGCAAACCAATTCCCTATGGTATTGGCATGTGAGTATTTGGATGGTATAAACATACCAACCGTTTCAATTGATAATGTTAGTAGTGCACGTAAGGCTGTAGAGCATTTAATTGAATTAGGACACACGAAAATTGCTCATATTACAGGTCCTGAAAATGTTATTTTAAGTAGAGATCGATTGCAAGGATTTAAACAAGCAATGATCAGTCATAATCTTGAGTTGAAAACCGCCTATATACAAGAAGGCGATTTTAGTTTTGAGTCAGGATATAAGCAGATGATGAAGTTGCTAAAGTTAGAATTTCCACCAACAGCAGTATTTGCTTTTAATGATGAAATGGCGATGGGAGTTTTGAAAGCTGCAAAAGATTGTCGTGTCGAAGTCCCTAAAGATCTAGCAGTTGTTGGGTTTGATAATATAAAAATGTCCTCCGTGTGTGAACCTCCATTAACAACTGTTAATCAGCCTAAATATGATATAGGCAAAAAAGCTATGGAATTATTATTAAAGTTAATAAATAGAGAGTCTCTAAAAGAGAATAAATTTGTTATGAATGACGATTTAATTATAAGAGAATCTTCTGGAATTGAAATACAAGCTAAAAGAGTGAAAAGTTCATGAGTTTTGTATGCGTGTATAGAGGTTTCAATAAACCAGTAGTAAATGTGAAGAGATTCAAAGCGAACTGTAATAGTCTATTAAGTAGTTGCGTTTTATGAAGTTGTTATTAATGAAAACGTTTGCGATTATAGGCTCAAATTTATTTATTTGAAGAAAACGATTAAATCATATTGATGTGATCGTTTTTTTTGTGTTCGAAGTCAGGAGGAGCTTAGGTAGGTTTACTTGTTGTGATAAATGTCACAGCGTTTAAAGGCATACCTTAGTATGATGTAACTATAGAAAGAAAAGTATTTTTTTGAAAACGGATTCAGGAGGGGTTTAGATGAGATTTAATATTCGTGGTGAAAATGTGGAAGTAACAGAAGCGTTAAGAGAATATATTATGAAAAAAGTAGATAAGCTTGATAAATATTTTGATGAAGGTGTGTCAGCAGATGTACATGCTAAATTAAAAGTATATGATAAAGATACAAAGGTGGAAATTACCATACCATTAAAAACATTAATACTGCGTGCAGAAGAGCAACACTCAGATATGTACGCAGCCATTGATTTAATTGTTGATAAGTTAGAGCGTCAAGTTCGTAAATATAAAACAAAAGTAAATCGCAAACCACGTCAAGAAAAAGCTATGAGAAAAGTTAGCTCAAATGCTGTGCAACTCCTAGAACCAGAGGTTGCTATTGAAGACAAAGAAGAAGCATTTGAAATTGTCCGAACAAAGCGCTTCAATTTAAAACCAATGGATACTGAAGAAGCTATTTTACAAATGAACATGCTAGGTCATCAGTTTTTCGTTTTTACAGAAGCTGAAACTTCAGAAACCAATATTGTCTATCAAAGAAAAGATGGGAAGTATGCAGTGATAGAAGTTGAGTAATTTTATAGGCTTTAACTAGAATTTAACAAGGAAAAGGGCATCTTGAATGGGAATTCAAATGCTCTTTTTTTTGACTAATGGTAAAATACATTGAAGAAAGACTTTACATCGATATGAGGTTATTGACATTCATATTTACGTAACATGATGAGAATAGTAGTATGTAAAAAGCGCTTTTTAATAAAACATAGGAGGAATAATAAAATTGTCAATATCGCGAACTATTGTAGGGATATGGAAGAGTTATGAGGAAACGAGTGAAAATCCTAAATTAGTTGGGTTAAAGACTCGTTATTATAAAAAGAGCCGTGACACAATGATTGAAACGATTAGAAAAGTCATTAATAATAATAAATTTTCAAACTGGAAAATAACAAATATTGATGAGGAACGTGGAGAAGTCGTATTAGAAAAAAAAAGAACATCATCAATTATGGTTGTTACGGTTTTTAAAATTACACCGATAAAATCAGCTATTGACGTGTATTGTTCTAAGCAAGGTGCATTAGGGGATTTTGGCAGTTGTTATAAAAGCATTCTTGCCTTTTTCAATGCATTGCATACAGAAGTAGAATCAGAATAAGCTTACTGAGTACGATCTATGCTACAGGCATAAAGATGTGTGGGATTCTATTAGTGTATATGTAAAATTCCCCTCGATAAGGTAACGAGGGGAGTACGTTATGTTTAACGGATTCTTAATTCAGTCTCAGGATCAAAAAAGTGCACTTTATTCATATCAAAAGCTAAATCAACTTTTTGTCCCATTTTCACATCGGAACGAGCATCAATACGGGCGACAAAGTCTTGACCTTCTACCTTAGAATAAAGAAACGATTCAGCTCCTAATAATTCAGCTACATCAACAGTTGCTGTAATTTTTGAGTTAGGAGATGCTTCTAAGAACAGTAGTTCATCATGAATATCTTCAGGGCGAACACCAAGGATGAGCTTTTGATCTGAATAGTTTTGATCTTTTAATACTTTCAACTTTCCATCTGGAACTTTCACTTGTATGTCTCCCATTCTAAAGAAACCGTCTGAAGAGAGTGTCCCATTAAAGAAGTTCATTGCTGGTGATCCGATAAAACCACCCACAAAAGTATTTTCGGGATTGTCGTATACTTCTTTCGGTGTTCCTACCTGTTGAATAATTCCATCTTTCATGATGACGATTCGAGACGCCATTGTCATCGCTTCAGTTTGGTCATGTGTAACGTAAATCGTAGTGGTTTGCAAGCGTTTGTGAAGCTTTGTAATTTCAGCACGCATTTGAACACGCAGTTTCGCATCTAAGTTAGATAGAGGCTCATCCATTAGGAATACTTGTGGATCTCGGACAATTGCACGTCCTAACGCAACACGTTGACGCTGTCCACCTGACATTGCTTTTGGTTTACGGTCTAGCATTTCGGTTAAACCAAGGATCTTAGCTGCTTCTTTAACTCTTTTATCGATTTCTTCTTTCTTGAATTTCCTTAATTTTAGACCAAACGCCATATTGTCATATACATTCATATGAGGATATAACGCATAGTTTTGAAACACCATTGCAATATCACGGTCTTTTGGAGCAACATCATTTACACGGCGGCCTCCGATATAAAGGTCTCCTTTTGAAATATCTTCTAGACCTGCAATCATCCTTAAAGTTGTAGACTTCCCACAGCCTGAAGGTCCAACGAAAACAACAAATTCTTTATCTTTAATATCTAAATTAAAATCATTAACAGCGGTAACATTACCATCATAAATCTTAAAAACATTTTCTAAGCGAATTTCTCCCATTTAAAATCTCCCCTTACTTCTAAAGTATATTTAAAGTCTACCTTTTGAAAGCGTTTTCGTATATCGTAAATATGCATAAAAAATAATGCACTGTTGTTGTGCAACGTGCATTATTTCGTAATTCTTTCTATTAATAAAGTGAGATATACGGCCACAGCATTATTAAAGTGTTTAATGTCAACACCTGTTTTTTCTATAAATTTCTCCACACGATATTGAAGTGTATTACGGTGTAGGTACAGCTTCTTTGCAGCGAGTGAAATGTTCATATTACAGTCCAAATATACTTTAACTGATTGAAGTAACTCTTTTTCATTACGCACGTTCTTTAATATAGCTTCGGACATGTCTAGTAATGTTTCGTTACGAGTTTCTTGAAGTAGCAGGTATGGGAGAATTTCTCCTCCTCTATAGACTCTTTTCGTTACTTGTTGATTTACTTTTGAAAAGCATGATTTCTCCCATTCATAACGAGCTTTTGCATGAGTTAGAGTTATATTATTAAGTCCCACATACAAAGTAAATTCAACATAAAAATCACTTGTAATAGTATCAACGATCGATTCGTATATATTTTCGATGGTATCTGTTTCAGTTGGACTTAAATCAATGATCACTCCAGAAGTATCATTTTCCCAAAGAATAACTGTTTTGGCCGGGAATAAGCTTTTAATCGCTTCATGAAATGCATCACGTTCCTGCAGTTGATTTCCAATGAAAAAATGAACAAGACGAAAAGGTTTGCTGTTATTTGGTGAGACTTCTATATTATCAAATATTATTGAATACCAATATTTTTCTTCAGGTGTACGTGGAAGGGGAGTATATTGTTTTTCTAGTGGCTGTAAAAAAATATTCAAAAGTGCGAGTTCTTTATGGTCTACCTGATTAATCGGAAAACCTACGGTATGATTATCAGGCGTCTTAAACCAGTAGAAGTTTGTATCATCTGTTATTTCATTATAATTTAAGACAAAGATATCTCCGAAATGTGCTCTAAGCTTGTCTAACATGTGATCAATCCTTTTTTGGTGTCTATGAGTAATCAGTATAACAAATCCCATATCACCAAATAAAGGTTTTAGGTTATTGAGTCAGTTTTTCGAATTAATACATACTATACCTTCGAATGCAATTGAAAGGGATGAGGTTCATGGATCATGATTTAAATCTGATAACAAATGGTTTGATGTTAATTGGATCAATATTCTTTTTAAGTGGTTCTTGCTTAGCGTTTAAAATAGCTTGGGATAAATCACAGCAAGCATAAATATGACTAATTAAAGCGCCGAAGAAAGGCGCTTTAATTAGTTATGAATTACTTGTACCAACTTGCACCAAGGATAATTAGCAAAATGACCAGCACCACAATTAGTGCAAAGCCGAAGCCAAAGCCACGACGAGGTGGAGGATAACAGTAACCACTATACCCACCGTACCATGGACCGTAGTAACCCATTACTACACCACCTTTCAAGGGGGGTTAATACACAATATGCATTGGTCTAACTAGTTGAGCTAGGTAAGTGTGGAATTTTAAACATCTAAAGTCAAAGGTAAAGTTGATTATTTGTTTGCTGCATTTGAAATGTGATAGAATTTCCACAAAGGTTCTTGAAAAGGTTAATATTTCCTGCCTTATATTAAGATTTAGGAGAGAGGTACATGATTGAAAAAGAACAAATAAAAAAACAAGTTTTAGATGCTTTTAATTTTAGACATGCAACAAAAGTTTTTGATCCTAACAGAATTATATCCGATGACGATTTTAACTTTATTTTAGATACGGGACGATTGTCGCCTAGTTCAATCGGACTTGAGCCGTGGAAATTTGTTGTTGTACAAAACACTAACTTTAGAGAAAAGTTAAAAGAGATTGCATGGGGAGCGCAAGGGCAGTTACAAACAGCAAGTCACTTTGTCATCATTCTTACGAGAACAAGTATAGATGTAAGATATGATTCTGAGTATATTCAAAATCATTTCAGAACAGTCAAAAAAGCTCCTGAGGAAATCGTGAAAGAATTGCCTGCACGTTATCAGCAATTTCAGGAAAAGTTTGGCATACTAGATAACGAAAGAACGATTATTGATTGGTCCAGTAAACAGACCTATATTGCATTAGGAAATATGATGACAGCAGCTGCTCAAATTGGTATTGATTCATGCCCAATTGAAGGGTTTGATCGTGACAAAGTTCATGGTTTTCTGAAAGAAGAAGGTTTATTAGAAGATGGACACTTTGATGTTTCTGTTATGGTGGCGTTTGGATACCGTAAAGAAGACCCTCGTCCAAAAACAAGAAAAGAGTTAGCGGATATTGTAACATGGGTTAAATAAAGAAGCGGAATGTTTTATTTGTTATGTGTTTTATTTTTAAGTGGTTGTCCCAAAAGGTGTGACTTTGACCTTTTTGAGACAACTTCTTTATGTTTGCGAAGATGAGTCTATAGTAGTTGGAACGTATTCAAGTTATTACATTAATTCTTTTAATTGCTCTAGAATCTTTGTGAAAGGTTGTTCATTTGTTGAATCACGAAAAGATTGAAATGGATTTCCATGCTTTTGTATTCGGCTTAACACAGCTGGAATTGTGAAAAGGTTAGGTGTTAAAGATTCATTTACTTCATCCCAAACTAGTGGAGTTGCAATAAGTCCTTTCTCACTGCCGCGTGGAGAATAGGGCGCAATTATTGTCTTTCCGGTGTCGTGTTGAATATAGTCAAGGTAGAGCTTGTTATTGCGATTTTTCTTAAGTCGTTCAATTGTAAACAAATCAGGCTCCTGTTCCACTAAAAATTTACAGACAAACTGTGTGAAGATACGTGTTTCTGAATAAGAAAAGCGGTCTTTAGGCAAAGGAATGTAAACTTGTAGCCCTTTTCCACCAGAAGTTTTGACAAAGGAAGTAAGCTCAAACTGATCAAAAATAATTTTCATTTTTTGGGCTGCAGTAATCGCCAGTGAAAATTCTTTTACAGAAGGTGGGTCAAGATCAAAAACAATCTCTGTTGGTTCATTTGTTTTTCTCGTTTGAAAAGGAATGTGAAACTCAAGTGCCAGTTGGTTCCCTAGCCATAAGAGAGTCTCAATTTCATTACAAATAATAAACTCGATGTCGTCAACCTTTTCTGTCGTGACAAAACTAGGCGCATAGTCTGGGCAATGCTTTTGATAAAAGTGTTCACCAGTTGATCCGTGTGGATAGCGTATAACCGTAAGAAGCCGATCCTGTAAAAAAGGCAAAATAAAGGGAGCAGCCTTTTGTAAATAAAGCAGGTAATCATCCTTGTTTATCTCAATGTCAGGCCAGATTGGTTTGTTTGGATTCGTAATCTCAATTGATCCAGGAATAGGATACAGTTGTTTTTGCATGCGTTTCCATGTACATTGTTCTGGATCGGTATTAAATTGGAAGGAATCAAAAATTGGTTCTCTAAGATGCTTCCCGTCAAAGTCAATACATGCGATATTTACACAAATAGAGGGAGGTAGTTCCCAGACATTTGCAGATTGTTCTGTACCATTCTGTTGAAAAAATGACAGTAGTATTTGGTGCTCAACTTCCTTTATGCCGTGTTTAAAAGTTACGATTTCGAAAAGAGTTTCTCCTTGATAAATAGCTCCGTGATAATACCCATTATTTTTATCAAACTTCGTTAAAATAACAGTGACGTATCGCCAATTTTTAACTTTTATCCAATTTGGAGTACGTTTACCACTTTCCCAATAACTTGAATATTTCTTTGCGACAATTCCCTCCCCATTATGTAAAAAGACTTGCTCCCAGAGCTTCGGTCCATCATGAACTTCATCAATATATTGTAATCGTTTATAGGCGTTGTGCTGAACTTTCAAAGGAAGGCCAGATTGTTCAAATAACGAAAGCAATGTTTGCTTTCGTCTAACCTGGGGCTGTTCAGTTTGGCTCTTCCCCTTATAGAGAAGTATGTCAAATGCAAGATAGTGACAAGGGAATAATGTAGAATGCTCCAAGATGGCTTCTGTTTTTCTCATACGACCTCGTAGTTGGACTTTTGAGAACTCACTTTTAAGGTCATTTATTAAATAAACAAGTTCTCCATCAAGAATGATTGGCAAGAATTCTTTTATGGTTGGATAGATCTGCTCGCAGAAACGGATAACTTCAGGAAATTGAAGATTGAGGTTATTTCCTGTGCGACTCAATAGCTGTGGAGTTTCATTTTCCCAGTGTAGAAGACAGCGAAATCCATCATACTTCACTTCGTATCTCCATTCTTTACTAGTTGGCAGATCCGTTGCAGGAGTTAAAAGCATTGGTTTCACAGTTTTCCCTACTTTCCACAATCTTTGTTTCTAGCCTGTAACAAAATTATAAAGATGATACATATTCCTGGGCAGAAAATAACACATTAAAATAAAAAGTAGGTGGTTGTTAATGCATACAGTATGGAAGGGGAGTATAAGCTTCGGGCTTGTAAATATTCCGATTAAACTTCATACAGCAACAGAAAATAAAGATATTAAATTAAGACAATTGCACAAAGAATGTCATACACCAATTAGCTATCAAAAAGTCTGTCCTGGTTGTGATAAAGAGGTAAGAAGTGAAGATATTGTCAAAGCGTACGAATACGCAAAAAATAAATTTGTTGTGTTAGATGAAGAAGAATTAGAAAAGTTGAAAAAAGAAAACGAAGACAAAGCAGTGGAAATTATTGACTTTGTAAAGTTGGAAGAAATTGATCCGATCTATTTTGAAAAAAGTTATTTCATAGCCCCAGATAATGGAGGAGCAAAGGCTTATTCCCTATTAAGAAAGGCTTTAGTTGATTCGGAGAAAATTGGAATTGCCAAAATTATTATTCGCTCTAAAGAGCAGTTAGCAGTTGTTCGTGTTTATAAAGATACACTGTTAATGGAAACCATCCATTTCCCGGATGAGGTTCGAAGTGTTCAAGATGTCCCAAATGTTCCAGCAGAGCAATTAGTTGAACAAAAGGAACTCGATACAGCATTAATGTTAGTGGATCAATTAACTACAACATTTGATCCAGAAAAATATACAGATGAATATCGTACAGCGCTTATGGAATTAATAGAAGCGAAGAAAGCAGGAGAACAAACGGTTACAGCTACAGAAAAAGAACCAGTGGCCCCTTCCAATGTTACGGATCTGATGTCCGCGTTACAAGCATCGCTTGATAAGACAAAAACGAAAAAACCAACAACAAGAAAGAAAAAAGCAACAGCCAATAAAGTAACAACAGCGAGAAAAAATGCTTGAAAATATATATGGTAGAGGTTTTCTCAGAAGACAGTAATTCGATGGTCATGGCTGTGTTAGCCACGCACCTTGAGAGGAGAAAACCACTCCTCTTTTAAAGAATGTAGCGACTTCACTCAATGCTTTGGGACTGTTCCAAAAGGTCAAAATCACACCTTTTTAGACAGTCCTTTTTATCTATTTCTAAATTATAAAAAAACTTCCCCTAACTTAGATGTAATTTGTAGAACTGCTCTTATTTATATAGTAAACTACTCTTTATTGGAAAACTTAATAGAAAGGTATAGATATGAAGATAAAAACGAAACTTTTTATTGGCATAGGAACAATTATTGCAGTAATTCTGATATTGAGCCTGACTGTCTTTTATTCTTTAAATCAACAGATTACATCGATGAGAGATATTGTGACAGAGGATCATGAAAGGATAAATCTTGCTGAAACGTTAAAGCATGAATCGTATAGGATTGCTAAAGAAATTCGTGAGTTGGTTCTTGTGGACACACAAGATCAAATAACTTTAAAAACAGCACAAATTAATGAATCACAAAAACAAAAAGAGATAGTATTTGATTCCTTATTACAGCTGCCAAATGTTAACGATGATATGAGGGAAACGATTTCTTCAATACGACATTTGAGTAATACATATAATGATATGATTCAAAGAACTATTATGCTTGTACTAGAAGGGGAACGTGAAGTAGCAAGGAACTTTCTTCTAAATGAAAATCAAGAGTTATTAGAGGAGATGATTTTAGAGGTCGATTTGTTTGCAGCAGAAGTTGAACAATTAGTTACGGAACGACTTATTCAATCAGAAGAATCTTATGCAAATGCAATCAACTTTCTAATTGTATTGATTGCAGCTTCAGTCTTTATTATTACGATCATCACATATTCAATTGTAAGGGGCATTACAAAGAGTATTTATAGTGTGCGTGACGTGATGGCAGAAGCTCCAGTGCTATCAATTGAAAAAATGCCAAGGATTGATGTGAAAAAACATGATGAAATTGGTGATATAGCAAATGCATATAATAATTTGGTTGAATCACTAAAAAAAGTCTCAAGGCAAGAAAAGCAAGTTGCAGAGGAATTAAAAGAGGAAAATTGGATCGATTCTCGATTTGCCGAACTAACAATGAAATTCCAAGGGGTACAAGAATTACAAGAATTTGGGAAGACATTTTTGATCAATATAGCACAATTTGTAAAAGCAACACATGGAGTTCTCTACATTAATACGCAAGGAAACATGTTGACCCAAATTGCAACTTATGCAAATAAAGAAATAGAACTTGGTACGGAGGTAGTTCATTTCGGACAAGGGCTAGTTGGACAATGTGCCTCTGATAATAAGCTAATGATGGTTAATTCTTTGCCGGACGACTACGTTACGACTTCATCTGGAATAGGTGAATCTACACCAACATCATTGATTCTTCTTCCGATTGAATTTGAAGGTGGTGTGGTAGGTGTAGTAGAGCTAGCAAAATTTGAACCTTTTACAAAACTAGAGGTTAGAATGCTTGAGCAAACTAGTCGTTCTTCAGGGTCTAGTATCATTAGAATTTTAGATCATATGAGAATACAAGAGCTTTTAACAGAATCACAAACCCAATCCGAGGAATTGCAGTCTCAATCTGAAGAACTTCAGCAACAACAAGAGGAATTACGCTTAATTAATGAACAGTTGCATGAGCAATTTAAAGAAGCGGATGAGAAAAAACAAGAGCTGGAATTGATAAAAAAGGATTTAGAAGAAAAAAATAGAAATATTAAGTTAGGATCCCGGTATAAGTCAGAATTCCTCGCAAATATGTCTCATGAACTAAGAACGCCTTTAAATAGCATGTTGATCTTATCTCAAATGTTAGCAGAAAATGCTGAAGGAAACCTAACAAAAAAACAAACAGATCATGCATCGACAATTTATTCTTCTGGAAAAGATTTGCTTGAGCTTATCAATGATATATTAGACTTATCTAAAATTGAGTCTGGTAAAATTGATGTTTATCCTGAAGAAGTATTAATTAGTGACGTGAAAGCTTTTGTTGAGAGACAGTTTTTACCGATCTCTACACAGAAAGGACTGGACTTCCGTATAATTGTTGATGATTCAACTCCAGAACTATTCTTTACTGATGACCAACGTCTAAAGCAAATATTAAAGAACTTGTTATCCAATGCCTTTAAATTCACTGATAACGGTCAGGTGGTGCTTCGAGTTACGAAAGGTAATGAAGCTGAAGGGATAAAAGTGGTCTTTGTTGTTGCTGATACAGGGATTGGTATTTCAGAAGAAAAGCAGGAAAGTATCTTTGAGGCATTTTATCAAGAAGATGGCACGATTACCCGTAAGTATGGTGGCACAGGATTAGGATTGTCAATCAGTAAAGATCTGTCTGAATTATTGGGTGGATACATAGAAGTGAAAAGTATTGAAGGTGAAGGAAGTATCTTTACTTTGCATTTACCTGATTTCACTGGAGGTAATGACTTCGCGCAAACGGTTATACAAGAAGTTGCTAGTACCACCGAGCAAGGCCAAAAAGAAGAAGAAATGGAACAGATTAATGTTATAAAAGAGATAAGTGTAGAGCAGAGCTTACGGGAAGAGCAATTAGAAAGCAAAACTGTCCTTATTGTTGATGATGATATGAGGAATGTATTTGCGCTAACATCTGCGTTAGAGTCGCAAAACATGAACGTAGTTTTTGCAGAAAATGGTAAAGAGGCGCTTCAAGAATTAGAAGATAATCGGGAAATCGATATCGTATTAATGGATATAATGATGCCAGAAATGAATGGCTACGAAGCAATGCAAGCAATACGAAGAAACGAAACATGGATCGATTTACCGATTATAGCATTGACTGCAAAAGCGATGAAAAATGATAAGGAGAAATGTATTCAGGCAGGGGCTTCTGATTATATAAGCAAACCTGTTAATATGGAGCAATTACTGTCATTAATGAAAGTTTGGCTTCATAAGTAGCAAGAGAGATGGTGAAAGACTATTGTTACATTATTCTGCAGAGTTTCATAACCAAAAGGTGGAAAATGAGGAAATTGAACGAATTGAAATTGCCCTACTACTTGAAGGGATATTCAAGACATATGGCTACGATTTCCGTAATTATGCTTATTCTTCGATTAGAAGAAGGATATGGCATAGAGCGCAAATCGAAAATGCTAAGACGATTTCTGAATTTCAAGCAAAAGTTCTGTATCAACCAGAATTAATGAAGCAATTGTTACGAGATTTTTCAATTAATGTAACAGAAATGTTTCGAGATCCCAGTTTCTTTCAAGCATTTAGAAAAGAGGTTGTTCCTGTTCTTCGGGAATTGCCTTTTATTCGAATTTGGCATGCAGGCTGTTCGTCAGGAGAAGAAGTGTATTCTATGGCGATTGTACTCTATGAAGAAGGGCTCTATGAGAAAACAAAATTATATGCAACAGATATGGATGAATCGATAATCGAACGGGCTAAAGAAGGCAAGGTTGCATTAGAACATATGCGATTGTATACGAAGAATTATCAACAGGCAGGTGGACATAAAGAGTTCTCAGAATACTACGTAGTGCAAGATAATCAAGTTATGTTAAAGCCTTATTTAAAAGAAAATATTATATTTGCTCAACATAATTTAGCCACTGATCACTCATTTAATGAATTTCAAGTAATTGTTTGTAGAAATGTTCTTATTTATTTTAATAAACAACTTACCAATAGAGTGTATGATCTGTTCAATGATAGTTTAAGTTCAAAAGGTTATTTAGGGCTTGGTTCGAAGGAGTCGATCAGTACATACAATTCTGCGAGATTGTTTCAAGAAGTTAATTCTGAACAAAAGATTTATCGGAAAATAGATTGATTTAATTAGAGAGGTATAAATATGTCTAATCGCGATAAGGTTTCAATATTAATGGTAGACGATCGGCCGGAAAATTTAATGGCTTTAGAGGCTGTGTTGGACTCTGACCATTATTTTTTAGTATCGGCTCGATCAGGAGAAGAAGCGTTAAAGCATGTACTACAGCATGATTTTGCAGTGATTTTACTAGATGTTCAAATGCCTGGATTAAACGGTTTTGAAACAGCAGAAATTATCAAACAAAGGCAAAGTTCAAAGTATACTCCGATTATTTTCATTACGGCATTAAGTAAAGCGAATGAACATGTATCGACGGGTTATTTAACAGGTGCAATAGATTATATATTTAAACCGTTTAATCCCATGATACTAAAGAGCAAAGTTGAAGCTTTTGTTCAAATATATCGCAAACAAAAGGAATTTGAATTACAAAACAAACAATTAGAAGAGCGATCTTCCGAGCTTCAAGAAAATTATAAAAATTTGGAATCTATTATTAACGAAAAAACAAAGGAATTAGTGAAGGCAAATCAAGAACTTCAAGTTTCGAACGAACGCTTTCGTAAAATTTTTCAATTTAGTCCCAACTTAATGGCAATTCGGTCGTTAAATACGAAATGCTATGTCGATGTAAACCAAAGTTGGGTTGACTTTACAGGTTATCAAGTTAATGAACTCTCGGAATTAATGTCGAATGAGCTGGAAATTTATCCAACTTCACTTAATACTTTTTGGGATGGTCGGACACCTTTAGATTTATGTAAACTTATTTATAATGAAGAAATTACATATAAAACAAAAAATGGAGAAGTTCGCCAAGGGTTGCTATCGACTGAAACTGCAACCATTAATGGAGAACCATGTATTATAAGTACGATCACAGATGTAACAGAACGAGTTCAGTTGGAAAAAGAGGTGTCACGCCTAGATAGGTTAAACTTGGTTGGTGAGATGGCAGCTGGAATTGCTCATGAAATCCGTAATCCTATGACAACAGTTCTCGGGTTTCTACAATTAGCGAAAAATCAGTATAAAACCCCACAACCTGAAGAGTATATAAATTTAATGATAGATGAGTTAAATCGAGCCAATGGAATCATTACAGAGTTTCTGACGTTAGCAAAAGATAAAGCAAATGACAGAAGGCAAAAGGACCTTAATACCATTATTAATACATTGCATCCTTTACTAAGAGCAGAAGCACTCCTAGGCAACAAAGATGTTGAGCTAGATTTAAATAACTGTCCACTTCTTTACTTAGATGAAAAAGAGATAAGGCAATTAATATTAAATATTGGTCTGAATGGATTAGAAGCGATGAATTCAGGTGGGAAATTATTGATAAAAACATATACGAAAGAAGAAACTGTAATGTTAGAGATAAAAGACAATGGACCAGGAATCAAGAAAGAAATATTGGATAACGTTGGTACACCTTTTTTTACAACGAAAGAAAAGGGTACCGGCTTAGGACTTGCAATTTGTTATAGTATAGCATCGAGACATTCGGCCAATATAGATATAAATACGAGCTCAGAAGGTACATCATTCATTGTCAGCTTTCAACAAATAAAAAGTGATGTAGAGAAAATAAGCAGCAGATTATCTTAGTTAAAATAAACTTTTTAAAAAAACATGTTTTACCTAATATTTTTTTGGGTATATACTCTCTAGAAATCGTATAGGAGGGTTTGTATACGTTATGAATAGAGATGTAAAATATCCGAATTTGCGACGCTCTGTTGAAAAAAAATTAACAAGAAAAATGGATGAAAAAGAAAGACTGTTTATCAGATGGATGATAGCAAAATCAAATAAATAGCAGGGCTACAATTATACATAATAAATAGTTTGTTCTCGCCCCAACATTTCTCATTATATTTTATAAAATGAAACAGATAATAAAATGAGAAAAGGAGGGGTTCTAATGGCTAATTCAAAAGAGAAAAATTCTTACAAATCATCAGCAGATGTTGCCGAAAATGCTTATCAGCCATCAGATTATAAAAGTTCCAAAGAAGTTGAACAGGGACTTGCTACAACACATGAACAAGTAAGTGATGCGTATGTAGAAGGAACGATTGATGGTCAGGTAGAAAATTATGATGGTCAAAACATCGACCTATCTCAAAGCGGTTATCGTAAAGACACATTTAAAGATAAATAAGAGCTAAAAGGGTGACTTGCTAGTGAGTCGCCCTTTTTTTGGATTAAGCTGATTTTCTTCCTCCTTTGCGAAAATGTATGGATACATTTTCTTTATTTACACATTCTAGGTTGAGAGTAAGATTTAGGAGGTAATGTAGTATGAGAAAAAAGTGGGTTTTATCTGTAATGGTTGCTACCTCAATAGTTGGCGCTTCGGCTTTTCCACAAGCTACTTTCGCTCAAGGGGATGCCGAAGAAAAAACAATAGAAATTGAGCTGACTGAGGAACAAAAAGAAGAGATGTCTAAACTTCATAAGGAAACAATTGAGAAAAAGAAAGAAATTATTGATAAATATGTAGAATATCGGGTTTTTTCTGAGGAGAAAGGTGAGAAAATTAAGATGATGTTTGATAAACATTATTTTAAATTAGAACAAGATGGCTTTATCCCAAAATGGGATGGGAAGAAAAAGCACCATCACTAATAAATAGTAGTTATAAGAGGCTGCGAATTAAAAGCAATAACACTTTTTTCGTAGCCTGATCTTACGTGTTATTTAAATAACTTCCTTAACGCTTTTCCAGAAGCACGACCTGCTACACGTCGCCCAATGCGTTTTGCTATCCGACCTTTCCTTATTGCATCAATATCATTCCAAATTCTTAACATTTTATAAATTGATGACTTCAAACTCATCAAAATCACTCCTTTCATCACATTTAGTTTTAAAATTATATCATATAGTGTATTCATTATGCTTCAATACTATCAAATTGTTATGGAATTCCCATAAATCTAACAATTTTGTTGAAATTGCTTTTTGTACCATGTTGTAACACCTTATGATAAAATACTTGGTGTATTAAAGAGAAACACGAGAATTGGGAAAGATTGGGTTTTTAGTTTCTCAAAGATAGATACAGTCTTATTAAATATAGAACTATATTTTGCAGTCGCAGTAGTACTATTTAAAAGGTGGGGGAATTTCAGGTGGAGATAGATAATTGGAGATGGGATGCATTTGTTCAATCTTTAAGCAGAATAGAATTATACGATATTGGAATTGCAGTTGCTATTTTTTCAGTGTTTTTATTATTTAGGAAAATTTTCACGAAATATATATTTAAACTTATTTTAGCGACTTTAAAAAAAACACCATCAGAATTGTTCACAAATATACTGCTTTCATTCGAAAAACCATTACGAGTATTTTGGATTGTTTTGGGTACATATTTGGCATTAATGTACTTACCCTTTAACTTTACAACCACTGAGTTCGTTGAGCATCTTTATCGGTCGATTATTATTATGCTAATCGGCTGGGGAGTTTACAACTATACTTCTGAATACTCGATGGCGCTTATTAAGTTAGCACGAAATGTTGAACTTGATGAAGATAGTATGCTCGTGCCTTTCTTATCAAAAATACTTCGTTTCGCTGTGGTTGCACTTGTCATAGTTGTGATTGCTAGTGAATGGGGGTACGAAATTAGTGGTTTTATCGCTGGGTTAGGACTTGGTGGACTAGCTTTTGCACTAGCTGCTCAAGATACGATTGGTAATTTCTTTGGTGGAATTATTATAATAACGGAGAAACCATTTTCTAAGGGAGATTGGATTCAAACACCATCAGTTGAAGGGACAGTTGAAGATATAAGTTTTAGAAGTACGAAGATACGAACTTTTGCTGATTCAATTGTGACGATCCCCAATTCTACATTAGCCAATGAACCAATAACTAACTGGTCTCAAATGGGGAAACGTCGTATAACTTTCTCGGTTGGAGTAACATATTCTACTCCAAAAGCAAAACTAGAAAGATGTGTAAGAAGGATTGAAGCACTACTTAGATCGCATGATGATGTTGATCAAGAGTTAATTATCGTTCGCTTTGATAATTTTAATAACTCTAGCCTGGATATTTATGTATACTTCTTTACAAATACGATCGCCTGGTTAGAATGGTTTAGGATTAAGGAAGAGATTAACTTTGAAATACTGAAAATTTTGGACGAGGAGAACGTATCTATCGCTTTTCCGAGTCGAAGTATTTATATGGAAAATGAAAATAAGATAAATCAAATAGAAGAAGTGTAAACGAAAGAGAGTTCAGCTGCAAAGCTGAGCTCTCTTTCTTTGATTGAAGCTATAATAAAACCACTTGTTTTGGATACATAAAAAGCTAATCAAAAAGAAAATTCAGAAAATAAGAAAAAAATGGTTGCGTTCGAATAGATACTGTTATATTATAAATTCATAAGTTACAAACTGTATTAATACAGTTTGTGGAAGGGGGAAAAAGATGAGTCAACAAACAAAACAAGGATTGCTTGTAGTAGGTGAACAAAATGAAGCAACTAAAGAGATCTTAACTGATGAGGCTCTAGCTTTTTTAGAAGGGTTATGTAGAACGTTTGAAGGGAGACGATTAGAATTATTAAACCGGAGGCAAAAACGTCAAGGAGAAATCGATCAAGGCACTATGCCAAACTTCCTTGAGTCAACAAGATTTATTCGCGAGAGTGAATGGCAAATTGCTCCACTTCCTAACGATTTACAAGATAGAAGAGTTGAAATTACAGGTCCTGTGGATCGAAAAATGGTTATAAATGCACTAAATTCTGGAGCGCATGTTTTTATGGCGGATTTTGAAGATGCCAATGCGCCTACTTGGACTAACACGATTCAAGGTCAAGTAAATGTAAAAGATGCGATCCGTAGAACAATTAGCTTTGAGAATCCAAATAATAAAAAGAGATATGAGTTAAATGAGAATATTGCTACTTTGGTAATTCGGCCACGTGGTTGGCACCTTGAGGAAAAGAACATTGAAATGGATGGGGAGGCAGTATCTGCAAGTTTAGTTGACTTTGGACTTTATGTATTTCACAATGCAGCTGAATTATTAAAAAGAAATACTGGACCTTACTTTTACCTACCGAAATTAGAGGGTCATCTTGAGGCGAGATTATGGAATGATGTTTTTATTTACGCTCAAGATGAATTAGGCATCCCAAGAGGGACCATAAAAGCTACTGTTCTTATTGAAACGATTCTTGCTTCATTTGAGATGGATGAAATTCTTTATGAACTTCGCGACCACTCTGCAGGATTAAATTGTGGTAGGTGGGATTATATATTCAGTTATCTTAAACGTTTTCGAAATCGTCCCGACGTCATTTTGCCAGATCGAAGTCAAGTTACTATGACATCTCCTTTTATGAGAGCTTATTCACTCTTAACAATTAAGACATGTCATCGCAGAGGTGCTCCAGCTATTGGAGGAATGGCTGC
Source organism: Halalkalibacter sp. HAAS-P014 (assembly GCF_056619965.1). NCBI lineage: Bacteria > Bacillati > Bacillota > Bacilli > Caryophanales > Bacillaceae > Halalkalibacter > Halalkalibacter sp. HAAS-P014. Next base: position 88,113 of record NZ_JBWQTV010000003.1, read on the forward strand.
ACAAATACCTGTAAAAAATGATGAAAAGGCTAATACAGAAGCATTTGAAAAGGTTCGAGCAGATAAAGAAAGAGAAGCGAAAGATGGACACGATGGTACATGGGTAGCGCACCCAGCACTTGTATCAGTTGCTAAAGAAGTATTTAATCATTACATGCCGACACCTAATCAGATTGCTAAAAAAAGAGAAGATGTAAACGTAAGTGCTGCTGATTTAATCGATGTACCAAATGGGTCAATTACAGAGGATGGTCTTCGAATGAATATAAGTGTAGGGGTTCAATATATTGAATCTTGGCTAAATGGAAACGGAGCTGCGCCAATCCGTAATTTAATGGAAGATGCAGCTACGGCAGAAATTTCACGTGCACAAGTGTGGCAATGGATTAGACACCCAAAAGGGAAGCTTGTAGACGGGAGAGATATAACGTTTGAACTTGTAAATCAATTTCAAAAGGAAGAATTACAAAAAATTCATTCAGAACTTGGAAATGAGAGGTATACAGGAGGAAGATTTGCTGAAGCAGCTCTATTATTTACAAGACTAATAGAACAAGATCATTTTGAAGAATTCTTAACTTTACCGGGTTATAAATTACTTAAATAAATTAGAGGAGAGATGAACAATGAATACAGAAGCTAGAAAAATGGAAGTTAACCAATTAATGAAAAAATGGGATGAAGATGTGAGATGGAATGGAATTGAGAGACCGTATTCAGCTGAAGATGTAATTCGACTTAGAGGTTCGGTGCAAATTGAGCATACTCTGGCAAAAAAAGGAGCTGAGAAGCTCTGGAAGCTTCTAAAAGAAGAGGATTACGTAAATGCTCTAGGAGCACTAACTGGAAATCAGGCTGTACAACAAGTTAAAGCTGGGTTAAAAGCGATATACTTAAGTGGTTGGCAAGTGGCAGCTGATGCCAACTTAGCAGGACAGATGTATCCTGATCAAAGTTTGTACCCGGCAAATAGTGTTCCGAGTGTAGTTAAGCGAATTAATCAAGCTTTGCAACGGGCTGATCAAATTCAGCATATGGAAGGAGAAGGGGAGATCGATTACTTTGCTCCAATTGTTGCTGATGCCGAAGCGGGGTTTGGAGGACAACTGAATGTCTTTGAATTAATGAAAGGAATGATTGAATCAGGAGCTTCGGGTGTTCACTTTGAAGATCAACTTGCATCGGAGAAAAAATGTGGACACCTCGGTGGTAAGGTTCTAATACCGACGCAAACTGCAATTCGGAACCTCACTGCGGCAAGACTTGCAGCTGATGTAAGTGGTGTATCAACAATAATTGTTGCTCGCACAGATGCTGATGCTGCAGATTTAATAACAAGTGATATTGATCCTGTAGATCATCCATTTATTACAGGAGAACGAACACCTGAGGGATTCTATCGTACAAATGCTGGAATCGATCAAGCAATTGCGAGAGGGCTTGCATATGCACCATATGCAGACTTAATTTGGTGTGAAACATCCAAACCATCACTTGAAGAAGCAAGGCAGTTTGCAGATGCTATCCACGCTGAATTTCCAGGTAAAATGCTTGCTTATAATTGCTCACCGTCGTTTAATTGGGAGGCAAATCTTGATAAGGAAACAATCGAGACGTACCAAATCGAACTTGGGAAAATGGGATATAAGTTTCAATTCGTTACTCTTGCAGGTTTTCACGCGCTTAATCACAGTATGTTTGAGCTCGCTCATGGTTATAAAAAGCGTGGTATGGGTGCTTATTCAGAGTTGCAACAAGCTGAATTTGCGAGTGAAGGAAAGGGGTATACAGCTACTCGTCATCAACGAGAAGTAGGAACTGGTTACTTTGATGAGATTTCTCAAGTTGTATCGGGTGGTACATCATCAACAACGGCCTTGAAAGGTTCAACGGAAGAAGCACAGTTTCAAAAGCAAGGTTAGAAGTTATGATAATGTTGAAAATATATAACAGCCTCTGTACTTTTGTGCAGAGGCTGTTATATTACAGTGTTATTTTATTTAATTTGATACATAACAAACGAGTTGATCTTGTCGATATTTTTATAGAATTGTATATTAAACTAGATTCTTGCCAGGGAAATAAAAGGTTGTGGCTATGGCGAAGTTGCTACCACAATGTGTTTTCATCTATCCAACTAACCAATAGGCAGGTTATAATAATTGAATGGTATAGTTAATTGTTGAATTGTTGGAGAGGATACATATGAATATTTTCATTCAAGTTGTTTTGCCTGTTTTATTAGTTTTTTCCATTGGATTCATTGTTCAAAAGTGGAAAAGAATAGATATAAAACCTATTTCTACAGTTGCGATCTTTATTTTGACACCTTGTTTAGTTTTTCGAACTTTTTATAGTTCAGAATTGAATATTCAATCGTTTTACATGGTTGTTTTTGCAATATTACTTTTATTTAGTTTAATTGTCGTTAATAAAATCTATGTAAAGGTGAAAAAATATGATCAATCAATGGAAAGTGGTCTAATTTTATCAACAGCTTTTATGAATGCTGGAAATTATGGTACCCCGATTATTTTGTTTGCTTATGGAGAAGAGGCATTTGCTTATTCGGTTATGTTTTTAGTTTTACAGTCGATCATTATGAATAGTTTTGGAGTCTACTATTCGGCAAGGGGAAAGGCAGGCATTAGTGTAGCTTTAAAAGAAGTATTAAAAATGCCAGCTACTTATGCTGTTTTAATTGGAGTATTAATGAAGGTCTTTAATATGTCGATACCTAGCAACCTTATGCTAACGATTGATATTATTGCTGAAGCGGCAATTCCAACTGTAATGATTATACTAGGAATGCAGTTAGCGAGAATTGAGTGGGGGAACTTCGAATGGGGGAAGGTAACCTATGCAACGATTTTGAGGCTAGTGATCTCTCCTATAATTGGATTTGGGATAACACTACTTATGCCAATGGATCCACTAATGGCAAAGGTACTCATAATCTCCTCAGCAATGCCATCAGCTGCAACGATCGTCATGTATGCAGTACAATTTGAAGCGAAGCCGAGGTTGGTATCGAGTGTTACTTTAGTAACTACATTGATTAGCATCCTAACTGTGACACTATTATTGGTCTTATTAGGCTAGATATCGAATTTTTATTAAATGAAAACCGTCATAGTGATTGCATTTTTTTATGTAAATCATTATCATAATGAAGAGATTGTTTAAAAAGTAGGAGGAATAGTTATGAAAATGATGGATGCAAATGAAATTATTCAATTTATCTCTAATAGTGAAAAGAAAACGCCTGTAAAAGTACATATTAAAGGTGATTTGGAAGGTATCAATTTCGGTGCTGATACAAAAGCATTTATAACAGGATCTGTAGGGGTTCTTTTCGGTGAGTGGAGTGTAATCGAACCGATTTTGAAAGAGAATGAAGCGAAGATTGAAGACGTTGTTGTTGAAAATGACCGTCGTAACTCAGCAATTCCACTTCTTGATATGAAGAATATTAAAGCTAGAATTGAGCCAGGAGCAATTATTCGCGATCAAGTTGAAATTGGTGATAATGCTGTAATTATGATGGGTGCTAGCATTAATATCGGTTCAGTAATTGGTGAAGGTACGATGATTGATATGAATGCTATCTTAGGTGGCCGTGCTACCGTAGGAAAAAATTGTCACATTGGTGCTGGTTCTGTGCTAGCTGGAGTAATAGAACCACCTTCTGCTAAGCCAGTAATCGTTGAAGATGATGTCGTTGTAGGTGCAAATTGCGTTATTCTTGAAGGTGTAACAGTTGGAAAGGGCGCTGTTGTCGCTGCCGGAGCAATCGTAACAGAAGATGTTCCACCAAATACTGTTGTTGCTGGAACACCAGCTCGTGTTATTAAAGAAATTGATGAGAAAACAAAAGGGAAAACTGAAATTAAGCAAGAACTACGTCGTTTGAATGAAGATAGATAAATAAGTGGACAAGCAGCTTTGTTGTTGGGGAAAATTCCCTTCAGCAAAGCTCTTTCCATACTTAGAGTGAAAGGGGAACTATTAGTGTCAAATTGGATTGAGCGCGACAAGCAAGTTATGATGTCTACATATGGACGCCTCCCTATTGTGATTGAACGAGGAGAGGGTAATTATTTATTTGATGAAAATGGTAAAAAATACTTAGATCTGTTCACGGGATTAGCTGTAAATATTTTAGGGCATTCTCATCCTGAAATATTGAAAGCTCTCAATGAACAAGCTTCTAAATTTCTACATATTTCTAATTACTTTTATAATAAACCGGCAATAACTTTAGCCGAACAATTACTGGAAAATTCTATTAAAGGGAAAGTGTTTTTTGCTAATTCAGGGGCGGAGGCTACTGAAGCTGCACTGAAATTAATTCATAAATGGTCAAAAGAACAAGCAGAAGAACGTCGTGGAATTGTGGTTCTCAAAAAGAGTTTCCATGGAAGGACACTAGGAGCATTGAAGTTAACAAGGCAAAAAGGGGTACATCAAGACTTCCCGGTTACGGACATACCTGTATATGAAGTCGAACCACATAATATAAATGCACTTAGAGAGGTTTTTCGATTTAACAAACCAGCTGCCATCATAGTCGAACCTATCTTAGGATCAGGTGGGATTGTGACTTTACGCGATGATTATCTTCGTGACATTTCTGAGCTCTGCAAGGAATATGAGGTTCTCTGTTGCATGGATGAAATTCAAACGGGTGTTGGTCGTACAGGGAAATTTTTTGCTTATCAGCATGCTGATATCGAACCAGATGTAATTTTATTTGCAAAAGGAATAGGTGGTGGCCTTCCGTTAGGTGGAATTATTGTTGCAGATCGCCACTCTCATTTATTTAAACCGGGTGATCATGGAACAACATTTGGCCCTGCGCCTTTAAGTGCTGCATTGGGTAATGCCGTGATTAATGTTTTAATCAAAAAGGGACAGTTGGACGAGGGAACTCGCGTCGCAATAAAACTTCATCAGTCTATTAAAGAATTACAAGAAAAGCACCAAAATGTTATTACAGATGTACGAGGGAAAGGGATGATGCTCGGTATTGTAATGAACCTTGATCCTGCATCCGTAAAAGAAATTCAGCGACAGTTGTTAAATGAAGGTATTATGGTTGACGTTACTCAACAGACAATTATACGTTTGTTGCCTCCATTAACGTTAACAGATGAAGAGGTCGAACAGTTTATAAATTCATTTGAAGAGAAGTTACAAACAGTCGTGAAGGTGGATACCGATGTTATCAGCTGATGAATTAATAAAAATAAGAAGAGATTTGCATCAAATTCCTGAATTAGGTTATCAAGAGGTGAAAACACAACGTTATCTTCTGCAATATATTCAACAACTACCTCAAGATAATCTGATAATGAAAACGTGGAAAACGGGGATTTTAATTTATGTAAAAGGTGTTAATTCGACTAAAACAATTGGATATCGAGCTGACATAGATGGGTTACCGATAGATGAGCAAACGTCATATACTGATTTTCGATCAATTCATGAAGGGTCAATGCATGCCTGTGGGCATGATGTTCATATGACCATTGCTTTAGGTGTCTTAACGCATTTTGCTTTCAATCAACCTCCTTGCAATCAATTATTTGTTTTTCAGCCAGCTGAGGAAGGACCTGGTGGTGCTAAGCAAATGCTTGAATCTGAGGAGTTTCTTGAATGGAAGCCTGATAAAATGATTGCTCTGCATATTGCACCTGAACATCAGGTTGGCACAATTGCTACTAAAACAGGTATGTTATTTGCTAATACATCTGAGCTTTTCATATCGTTAAAAGGAAAAGGGGGGCATGCTGCCTACCCTCATACAGCTAATGATATGGTGGTTGCTGCTAGCCAGCTAGTTACGCAATTACAAACGATTGTCGCCCGTAATGTTAACCCATTAGATGCTGGAGTTGTTACAATAGGGGTTATTAGAGGTGGAACTAAACAAAATATTATTGCTGATTCTGCTATAATTGAGGGGACTATCAGAACTCGTTCAATAGAAACGATGAAACGAATTAAAGAACGTATTGAGTCTCTCGTTAAAGGAATAGAAATAGGATTTGAATGTGCCATTACAATTGATTATGGTGCTAATTATTGTCAAGTTTACAATGATGAACAAGTTACAAATGAGTTCATAGAGTTTCTTGATAAAAAGGAATCGGTTAACCTTGTTATATGTGATGAGGCTATGACAGGTGAAGATTTCGGATACTTCTTAGAAGAAATTCCTGGTTTTATGTTTTGGCTTGGTGTAGATAGTGGGTATGGATTACATGATGCTCGCTTAGAACCTAAGGAAGAAGCGATCCCATTTGCTGTACAAACAATTATAGATTATTTAAATGAGGTATAAAGTTTAAGAGAGCCATCTAAAAAGGTGGCTCTTTTGATGTTTTTTAACTAGCATTTTTTTGAGGGTTCTATAGGGCGAGATAGTGTGTGATGGGATTATTGAAAGGTTAACTTACCATGCATAGTTATCAATATTTTGGGAAGCTTAATAATGGCAATGCATTAAAACATATTTTAAGTGGAGGTATTCAATATGCCAAGAATCGGAGTCGAGCAATCACTTACTGATGTACAACAGGAATTACAATCTAAGGGATATGATGTTGTACCATTGAAACAAGAGCAAGATGCCAATGGGTGCGACTGCTGTGTTATCACCGGGCAAGACCAAAATGTAATGGGTGTCCAAGATGCTGCGATTAAAGGGTCGGTCATTAATGCTCACGGTATGACTGCTCAAGAAATCTGTGAACAAGTAGAACAAAAAGTAGGGTATCAATCGTAATAGAAAAAGGGGGTGTCGCAAAAGGTATATTTTTACCTTTTGCGACACCCTCTTAGCGTTAAAATGGGTAAAACTACTTGTTATTTTCCTTTTTTTCTATATAGACCTGATGCGGAAAAGGAATTTCAATATTGTTTGCATCGAGCGCTTCTTTTAAAGCTTTTCGCAACTTACGTTCTACAGCCCATTGCTCCATATTTTCTGTTTTTGCTATGACGCGAATGACCACATCTGAATCTCCGAGCCCTTGTACACCAACAACATTTGGACCTTCTTTAATTGTCTCATCTTCGATAGCGATTTTGTCACATGCAGCTTGAAGAACGGCCATTGCTTCATCAATATTATCATCGTATGAAATACTCATATCGACAAGAGCCCTCATATTGCCTCGCGAATGGTTACTAACATTGGTAATCCCTCTATTAGGTATAAAGTGTAAAGTGCCATCAAACCCTCTAATTTGAACATTGCGCAACCCTACTTCTTCAACAATCCCATCTATACCCCCTGCAGTAATGTAATCACCAACATCAATTTGTTTTTCTAATAAAATGAAAAAGCCGGTCACAACATCACTCACAAGTCCTTGAGCTCCAAAACCAATAGCTAGTCCGACGATACCAGCACCAGCGATAAGCCCCGTTGCGTCAAGTCCGAAAATACTAATTATGATCGTAATAAATACAAATATCAGAACATAAGAAAAAGCATTTATTGATAATTTCTCAAGTGTTTTAACACGCCCCGTGGTTATGCCTTTTTGCGACTCCATTTTCAAAAAACTACCTTTAATAATTTTCTTGCCGATCGTTCGTGCGATCAAAAAAGCTAGTATAGCTAGCACGACTTGACCAGCGATTGTGATCATCCCGACTAAGAAAGTTCCTTCTGTAAGTTGATTTAGTGCTTGTTCCATCTAACCTCTCCTGTCTACTAAATTCCATCCAAAAAACTATTCCCATTTAAGCGCAAATTTAAACAAGTGAATGGTCATAAAATTTGATGTTAGCACACTAATGTTTGATGCTCAAATAAAAGTTTGTAGTTGAAAATATTCGCATTAATTGGTAATGACTGCTATAATTTTAAATGAATACAGTCGGTTATATGCTCATAAGTAGGGTATACTACATTTTGTGCTTACTATAAAAGAATTAAATTGCTAATTATATTTATTATTAAATAATATTGACTAGTAATAAATCTTCTTTTATAATGACGACTGTAATCAAATTTTAATTTAATTTATTTTAGGAGGTTGTACATATGACAGACAAGCGTATGGTAGCAAAGCAAGCACCACGTTTCGAAATGGACGCAGTAATGCCTAACAAAGAATTTGCAAAGGTAAGCCTAGAAGAGAATATGAAGAACGACAAGTGGACGGTTCTTTATTTCTATCCAATGGACTTTACTTTCGTATGTCCAACTGAGATTACGTCTTTAAGTGATCGTTATGATGAGTTCGAAGACTTAGATGCAGAAGTAATTGGAGTATCAACTGATACAGTTCACACTCATAAAGCATGGATCAACACTTCTCGTGATGAGAATGGTCTAGGTGAACTTAAGTACCCATTAGCTGCAGATACTAATCATACAGTTTCTCGTGAGTATGGTGTTCTTATTGAAGAAGAAGGGGTAGCTCTTCGTGGATTGTTCATCATTAGTCCTGAAGGCGAGCTAATGTACTCTGTTGTTAACCATAACAACATTGGACGTGATGTAGACGAAACTCTTCGTGTACTTCAAGCTCTTCAAACTGGTGGTCTTTGCCCAGCTAACTGGAAACCTGGTCAAGAAACACTTAAAGTGTAATAGCAGAAGGAAAAGGTCTAGCAGCTATGTTAGACCTTTTTTCTTCCGAACGAACTTATTAAAGTATTAAAGGAGGATGTAAAATGGCTTTAAAACTACGCTCTCAAATGCCTGAATTGGAAGGTGCTACAACTTGGTTAAATGGAGAAGTAAAGAAGAGTGAGCTTGTCGGTGATAAACCAACTCTTTTTCATTTCTGGTCAATTAGTTGTGGATTATGTAAAGAAGCGATGCCGAATGTGAATGAATTCCGTGATTTATACAAGGATAAATTGAATGTTGTTGCAGTTCATATGCCTCGTTCTGAAAAAGATCTTGATCTTGAAGAGATTACAAAAGTAGCAGAAGAGCATGGGATTACTCAACCAATTTTTGTCGATAATCAACATAAACTTACTGATGCATTTGAAAATGAATATGTACCTGCTTATTATGTATTTGATGAAGAAGGGCAATTACGTCATTTCCAAGCAGGTGGAGGCGGTATGAAAATGCTGACAAAGCGTGTTAATCGCGTACTAGGAATTAAAGAGTAATGAGTAAAAGGCTGACTTTGTGTCAGCCTTTTTTATTTTTTAGTTGCATTCACCTATGATTACCTCTAGGTATATATATATATACTGAGGTGATATTCCATGAATATTATTGATAAGAGAAACTCGCTTGCATCAAATCGTTCAAGGTCTTACAGAAGAAGAGCAAGAAGTGCAATTCGAAACATAGCAATCCATCACAGTGCTACAACTTCAGGAAGTGCTGAAGCTTTCGCACGTTATCATGTTAATGAATTAGGCTGGCCGGGAATTGGCTATCACTATGTTGTTGATCGTGACGGTTCGATTAGCCTTTGTCATGACTTAGAAGTAGTAAGTTATCATGTTGGAAACAGTAATGGGTTTGCTGTAGGTGTTTGTATGGTTGGTGATTTTAGAAATCAGTCTTTGCCTGATGTTCAAAGGAGAGCAGCAGTAGATTTGACAAGATACCTAATGGATGAATTAAATATTCCCGTTGATAATGTATGGGGACATATCGAATTTCCAGGTTACTCCTGGAAACCATGTCCATCAATTAATATGCAAAGCTTTCGAACTTGGTTACAAGAAGAAGGTGGCCAATTGTCAGCACGGCCAGCTCAATCACCTACTTATGTTGCTGGTGTTAGGCAGCGCAATATTCTTTCTCGTGGCGACCAAGGCGACGATATTCGAGCACTTCAAGAGCGCCTAGAAGAACTAGGGTTTCATCCTGGACCGATTGACGGAATTTTCGGTCCACAAACAGCTGATGCTGTTATGCGCTTCCAGCGAGCTGCTTCTATTACGGTAGATGGAATCGTCGGCCCACAAACAAGGGTAGCCCTTCGTGATTTTGAACGTGACATTGAGCAACCAGATCATGGATCACCAACAGATGAACCAGATGAGCGTGAAGAATTGTTTAGAACAGAATCGAGAAGAATGTTACGTCTAATATCTCCAATGATGCGAGGTGCTGATGTTCAAGAAGTTCAACAAAAGGTTGGTGCCACAACTGATGGTATTTTTGGCCCTGAGACCGAAGCGAGAGTTCGCGATTTTCAGAGCAGGGAAAGAATCACAGTAGATGGGATTGTTGGCCCTCAGACTTGGAGAGCGTTAGATAGAGTGGAAGCAACAAATAATGTTGGCTATAGCCGCCTGCTCTCGTTGCAAACGCCATTTTTAAGAGGCGAGGATGTAAAGCAAGTTCAAAGAGCGCTGAATGTAACTGTAGACGGATTATACGGCCCTCTTACCGAGCAAGCAGTGAGGAATTTTCAAAGAAGAGAAGGGATCCTTGTAGATGGAATTGTCGGGCCACAAACGTGGGGGAGGCTTTTTAATTAAAGATTTAGGAAGAGAGCTGTGATTAGACAGCTCTTTTTTATTTTTTGTCAGAAAATCAAACCTATCTCCTACGGAATATCCTATTGAATATGAATCGAATGATTGCTCATAGTAAGGTTAAGTGAAAATATAGGAGGGTGGAAAAATGAGACGGCGTTTTTTTATTGGAATAGGAATTGTCGCATTTGCTATACTCGTTTATAGTGGTTTAAATTATTTGGAACCAAGTTATGCTGTAAACCCATCCCCAGAGTTATCGCTTAACCATCCAATCGAACATGAAATGAATGATGTGTATGGTTATGATATATGGGGAGTGTCTATGTCTATTGAAGAGGCAAATGATCTTAATAATAGCGAAGAAGGGAAAGAAATACTCTCCTTACATAATGGTGCTGTAAAGGTTGACGAAGATTTTGTTCAACAAGGCAGAGATATTTTTTATGAAGAAACGTTTAATAATGAAGAATTCATTACGGATGTTTTAGGTATATTGGATGGGCCACTATCAGTTATTAATATAGGAAAAGCAGTTCTTGAAGCAAGGGGAGAAGGAACTGATAATTTGAAAGTGGAATTAGCTGAAGATGCTACAATAGGGGGACGAGAATTTAAAAAGGGAGACGTAATCGAAACCGGGTTGGATGTTCCAAAAGGAGCTTTTGCCCCATTAGGAATGCCAATAAAATTTAGTGATGGACGTTTAAAAGCGGGGATCTCGTGTGCAGCTTGCCATGCAACAGTTGATCGTGAAACCGGTAAAGTGATTGAAGGAGCGCCGAATGCCAATTTTAACGCGGGACTTATGGTTGCATTGGCATCAAATTCCGCAGCGTACTTTACAAATACCGATGTAGATGCAGATCAGATAAAATCTTTTATTAGCAAACAGGAGTGGGCAAAAGAAAAAGAGCTAGGAAAAGAAAAGTATGTCGCATTACCAGATCCTGAAAAATTAGAAAAAGCAGTTGATCAGGCTTTGCTTAAATGGCCTAAAGGGAATTTTGATTCAACGGTTGATTTTGAAAATAACCCCTCACAAATACCAGATTCATTTACATTGGAAGATCATCCATATGGGTGGAATGGATTTGCTGCTGTCGGTCCCTTTAAAGGGTTAACGTCATTAAATAATAATGTCCATGCTCAAAACTCAGATCTTCTTGCGCAAGCAGATCAGAGTGAGGAGTTATTTGAAATTGATAAGGAGCGATATATCGGTTTAATGTTGCAAAATGCAACTAATCGAGATTATCGTTATAGCAATGAATTAGAAGAAAAGCCGAGTGACTTATTAGCTCGTGTTGACGATAATAAAACCGTATTTGGTTTCAATGATATGTTTCAACCACCTACCTATCCAAATATTTCATTATTTACACCGAATGGAACCGTGATTGGAACTGAAGGACATTATGTATTAGAACAATTGAATGCTCTGTCAGCCTATCAAAATGCGCTTAAACCACCGTCAGACATCAGCACATATACGACTGTTGAAGCTTCTGGGCGAGAAGTGTTTGATCGAGCTGGCTGTATAAATTGTCATGCCGGAGAGGCGCGTACAAATAACCGTGTTATCCCTAATGCAATCGTAAAAGCAGAACCTTCAAGAGCAAAAGCTTTTGAGGATACTGTCAAGATTTTAGAGGAACCGTGGTTTTATCCGTTAGATACACCGATTCCAATTCCGAAAAATGTGGAAAAGATAAAAATTCCTACTAACCATCTTGAAAAGGATCAAGTAGAACTAACATTGGCTCAAGGCAATGATGGAGGATATAAAGTAAAAGGACTGGTAGGGTTGAAGTATTCTCCTCCTTATTTACATGATGGGGGTGTAGCTGTTGGACCAAAGAAGAATACTCAGTTAGGTTTAGCAGGAACGCTCGAAAAGGGAATAGATCCAGATCCTTATTATAGTTTGTTGGCATTAATAGATCGTGATTTAAGGGAACAAGTAATAAACGCTAATAAGGCATCAAAATCTCTACAAGGAGCTCATTCTACTGGTGAAGGTCATGAACACTGGGTTGATAAAGAGAGTGGGTTTTCGAAAGAAGATCAAGATGCGTTAATTCAATATTTATTGTCAATTGACTTAGAGAAAGAGAAAAAAGCAAAAGCAAAAGACTAAGGAGCTGTCTCATAATCTAGACCATTAATGAATACGTTCGTTATTCGACTTGAGAGAAAAAACTCTTCGTATAAAAGGTTCTATTTAAAAGATATAACGAGTCCACATATTGCTTCGGGATTATTCTAAATGGGATAATCCCTTTTAATGATACAAAAAAGAGGATGGATTCCATCCTCTTTTGCCTATACTTCCATAATAATAGGTAAAATCATTGGCTTACGTTTCGTACGCTCGTATAAAAATGGCCCAAGTAAGTCAGTGATTTCATTTTTTATTTCAGACCATTGGGTAGTTTTGCGTTCCATAACATCGCCTAGGTGAGATGCAAGGAGCTTCTGAGCTTCATTGATTAAATCGCTAGACTCTCTCATATAAACAAATCCACGTGAAATGAGGTCCGGACCAGCTGTCACTTTAAACTCTTTCATATCTAAACTAACAACAACAACGACTAATCCTTCTTCTGAAAGAATGCGTCGATCACGTAATACAATGTTTCCGATATCGCCTATACCATTTCCATCAACATAAACGGAGCCAGAAGGGACTTTTCCTACGACACCAGCTTCTTCAGGATGAAGTGCGAGTACATCACCATTGTCCATTATAAAGCTATTCTCTTTAGAGACACCACAATCTTCAGCAAGTTTTATATGCATTTTTAACATACGATATTCACCATGAATGGGCATAAAATATTGTGGCTTCATCAGGCGAAGCATAAGTTTTTGCTCTTCTTGTCCACCATGACCGGACGTGTGAATGTCACTTAGGGAGCCGTGAATAACATCTGCTCCAGCTCGATACAATTGATTAATTGTTTTGCTAACACTCAAAGTGTTACCTGGGATTGGAGAAGAAGAAAAGACAACCGTATCCCCAGGTATAATTTGGATTTGACGGTGTGTACCATTAGCGATACGAGAAAGAGCTGCCATCGGCTCACCTTGACTCCCTGTACAAAGTATCGTTACTTGGTTATCTGGTAATTTATTAAGTTGAGATGGTTCAATGAATGTATTTTTAGGTGCCGTGATATAGCCTAATTCTTGACCGATCGTTAGCGCTGATTCCATACTTCTACCGAAAACAGCGACTTTTCGTCCGTGATGGACTGCTGCTTCAACTACTTGTTGAAGACGATGAATATTGGATGCAAAAGTTGCAAAAATAATTCTACCATCAACTTTTCTAAAGATATTGCTAATGCTTTCTCCTACTTTGCGCTCAGACATGGTGAATTCTGGAATTTCACTATTTGTACTATCAGATAGTAAACATAGTACTCCTTCTTCACCGATTTTCGCCATTTTTGTTAAATTGGCCGGTTCTCCAACTGGAGTAAAGTCAAATTTAAAATCACCTGTATGCACAACATTTCCAGGTGGAGTCTTCACAACAATTCCATAAGAGTCTGGGATGCTGTGTGTGGTTCGGAAAAAAGATACTGATGTTTTCGTAAACTTAATAATTTGATCTTCATGGATTTCATGCAATTTCGTTTTTCGAATTAATCCATGTTCCTCCAATTTTCCTCTTAATAATCCTAAAGCTAATTTCCCACCATAAATAGGAATGTTCACGGCTCTTAAGAGATAAGGAATCCCGCCAATGTGGTCTTCATGACCGTGTGTGATGAAAAGTCCTTTAATTTTGTCTTCATTTTTCACTAAATACGTATAATCAGGAATGACATAATCAATCCCTAAAAGCTCGTCCTCGGGAAATTTAATTCCTGCGTCAATTAAAATAATTTCATCTTGAAATTGAACCGCATACGTATTTTTTCCGATTTCGCCTAACCCACCTAAGGCAAATACTGCAGTTTGATTATTTTTTACTTGTTTCATATGTTATATTGTCTCCACTTTGAAATCTTGATTTTGTTGTTCGAACTCTAGGTAAGCGCCAGTTACCGGTGTTACAAATTCAATGTTGTATTGGCGAGAAACTAATTTTTTACGTACATCAGCTTCAGTTTCACCCTCGACGAAAATTGTTTCTGTAAATTCCCGAACAGGTACTTGATGAAAATTCTTTTGATAAAATACTTTAAATAACATGTTACTACCTCTCCTTACCATTGGTTATATTTTCATTATAAAGCAAATGTCTCCTCATTTCATGTTATTTATTTACTGGAGGTATTATCCGGTTATATAGCACCTCAGTATTAACGAATTTTAATAACCCTAAACTTCAATTAAACGGCTTTTCGGTAAGAGGTTTTTGCAGCCTTTTACGATTCTTTTTCTCCATCTACGCAACATAGTTGTTCACTCCTTTATAAGTAAAAGTAAACTTTTGTCCATTGGTGAGGTTAGATATTCCTAGTATGTGTTGGATTGGAGTTTGTTGTTCAAGGTAATAAATGGATATAAAAAATGGTCCTCACTATTTTTTAACTATAGGGGACCATTTCTTTATGAATATTTATGAATGTAGGTTCGGCAATTCTTTTTTAAACTTGTCTTTAAAGTTTTCGATTCGATCATAAAACATAATCCCATTTAAATGATCTAATTCATGCTGAAAGACGATTGAAACTAAGCCACGTAATCGTAAAGTGACTTCTTCTCCTTCTAAATTGGTTCCTTTAACCGTAATCCGAGAATAACGAGGGACAATACCTGGAATATCCCGATCTACAGATAAACAACCTTCACCACCTTCTAAATGCGTTTCTTCAACAGAATGACTAACAATACGGGGATTAAACAACCCCATACTATACAACTGTTCTTGTTCATCAGTCACATGGACGGCAAACATGCGCTTAGAAATGCCGATTTGTGGAGCGGCAATTCCTACACCTGGTCGAAGTTGATATTTTTCAGCAATTTCTTGGTCTTGGCTGTTAATAACAAAATCGAGCATTTTTTTTAATGTTTCTTTATCCTCATCACTTGCCGGAAGGTCGACTTCCTTAGCAATTTTTCTTAAAACCGGGTCACCTTCTCTGACAACATCTTTCATTGTTAACATTATGTATCACTCCTTTTTTGCTTATGTTAACTTTATGAAGAAATAAATGAAATATCAAGTGATTTAACAGAAAAAGAAGGAGTAGGCCCATTAGCCTTACCCCTTCATAGTCATTAACAGTGGCCAAATTTAGAAGCCCCAACGATAATAAGCAGGATGAACAGAACGACGATTAACGCGAACCCTCTTCCAGCTCCTGGTGCGTAGCTTGCACCTGCTACTACTGGCGCGCCGTATCCATATCCACAAGGGTCAGTACATCCAAAACCTGCACCGTGACCTGCACCATATCCGTATCCATACATTTAGCATACCTCCTTTTGTAATTGCATCGCATTGGCTGCGATTCACTAACTACAATATGCAAATGGAAGGATGTTGGTTGGATGTTTGCCTAATTTTAAAAATCAAATTATATTTATTTAATGGACAGGCTCATATTACAAAATAGCCACTCATATAATAGCTTCAAACAATCATGTGATTGAATTATAAATGTAAAAGAGATTAGGGGGAAAAAAGCATATGTTAAGTTTGAAAAGATGGGCACCTACTTTAATAGTTATGGTTGCACTATTAACAGGGTGTGGAGATAACACTGCCGAATCGGTTTATCATAAGTTAGAATCGGCTGTTGAACTTGAAAAGCCATTTGAAGAACAACAAGAACCTCTACAAAATGCGGAAATTAAAGAAAATGAACTTTTTGAAGAAATAATTGCCCTTGGAATGAATAATTTTGAAAGAATTGTTCAGTTATCGGAGGAAGCAATCACTTCAATTGAATCAAGAGAAACCATGCTAAAGCTAGAAAAAGAAAGTATTGAGGAAAGCTTTCAAGAATTTAGTAAAGTAGAAAATCAAATTGAGAAGTTTGAAGGAGAAGAATTTGAATCATTGCTCAAGGAACTTTTTTCTGCAATGGAAGACCGGTATGAACAGTATCAACAACTATATGAAAGCTATCACATATCTTTAGAATTGGATAAAACATTATTTACAATGTTACAGAAGGAAGATCTAAATATGGAGGATCTTCAATCTCAAATTGATAAAGTAAATGAAATGTATGAAGAGGTTGTAGAAAATAAAGAAAAGTTTAATCAATTTACAAATCGCTATAATGAATTAAAAAGAGAGTTCTATCAAAAAGCAGAGCTTAATGTACAGTATGAATAGTACATTAAGCTTTTTTTGTTTGAAGTTCGATAATCTACTTCTGTTGTTACTCTTTTTACCTTTATAACGATGAAAATAATATCTGTACTAATATTAAGATGGTTTGATATATAACAAGCGAGTGAGAGTGGAAAAGGATATAATTTAAAAAATTAATCGGAATAAGATAAACAAAAGGATTGACGAGATTAATTAAAGTGAGGTAGACTGAATTTTGTAAGTTATGTTGTATCACTTTTAAAGTAAATTGACTAATACAGATGTTATCTAAGTAAGCTCAATAGATCAATCATCTTTATGTACATACGTGACCTTAAATAGCATGCATGAAAAATTGTTTCAAACTTTCCTGAAAAGGTTATGGATGAGTAGAGTTTGGGCATCCTAAAGGAGAGATTTGTCAATTACTAATTACATTAACTTATCACAAAAATATTAGTATTTTTAATCGGAAGGAAGAGGTGAAGGTAGTGAGTACAAAAACGTTAGAACAAGTTGAGAACCAATTTGAAACTTTCCAGATTTTAAATGAAGAAGGCGAAGTTGTTAATGAAGCTGCTATGCCTAGTTTAAGTGATGAAGAGTTACAAGAAATGATGAGACGTATGGTCTATACACGTATTTGGGATCAACGTGCTATCTCTTTAAATCGTCAAGGACGTCTTGGATTCTATGCTCCTGTTGCTGGACAAGAGGCTTCAATGTTAGGAAGTCAATTTGCGCTTGATAAAGAGGATTGGATCTTACCTGGGTATCGTGATATCCCACAAATCGTTTTCCACGGTTTGCCATTACACCAAGCTTTCTTATGGTCACGTGGACATTTTGCTGGAAGTCAATTCCCTGATGGATTAAACATCTTATTCCCTCAAATTATTATCGGTGCACAAATCATTCAAACTGCTGGAGTCGCGCTAGGACTTAAGCGTAAAAATAAAAATAATATTGCAATCACATATACAGGTGATGGTGGTGCTTCTCAAGGTGACTTCTATGAAGGAATGAACTTTGCTGGTGCTTATAACGCTCCTGCTGTTTTTATTGTACAGAACAACCGTTTTGCAATTTCTGTACCTGTTGAAAAGCAATCAGCAGCTAAAACAATTGCACAAAAGGCTGTTGCAGCTGGTATCGAAGGAATTCAAGTAGACGGAATGGACATTCTTGCTGTTTATGTGGCTACTAAAGGTGCCCGTGATCGTGCGTTATCTGGTGAAGGTCCAACGTTAATTGAAACAATGACATACCGTTATGGCCCACATACAATGGCTGGTGATGATCCTACACGTTACCGTTCTTCGGACCTTGATGATGAGTGGACGAAAAAAGATCCATTAGTGCGCTTCCGTAAATTCCTAGAGAAAAAAGGCCTTTGGACAGAAGAAAAAGAAAATGAAATTGTAGAACAAGCGAAAGAAGATATTAAGGCAGCAATGAAACAAGCTGATGCAGCACCAAAACAAAAAGTTACGGATCTAATTAGTTTTATGTTTGAAGATTTACCAAAAAATCTTCGTGAACAAATGGAAGAATACACAGCAAAGGAGTCGAAGTAACCTATGGCACAAATGACAATGATTCAAGCAATTACGGATGCAATGCGTAATGAGCTTAAGAATAACGAAGATGTTCTTGTGTTTGGTGAAGACGTTGGTCAAAACGGTGGGGTATTCCGTGCGACTGAAGGCTTACAAAAAGAATTTGGCGAAGAACGCGTTTTTGATACACCACTTGCAGAATCAGGAATTGGTGGACTGGCAATTGGTCTAGGACTTACGGGTTTTCGCCCTATAATGGAAATTCAATTTTTTGGATTCCTTTTTGAAGTATTTGATTCACTTGCTGGCCAAATGAACCGTATGCGTTATCGTACTGGTGGTAAACTAACTTCACCGATTACGGTTCGCTCACCTTTCGGTGGTGGAGTAAAGACTCCTGAGATGCACGCTGATAGTTTAGAGGGGCTTGTTGCGCAAACTCCTGGGTTGAAAGTGGTTATTCCTTCAACACCTTATGATGCAAAAGGTCTACTGATCTCTGCGATTCGAGATAATGATCCAGTTGTCTATCTTGAGCATATGAAGCTTTATCGCTCTTTCCGTGCAGAAGTACCGGAAGAGGAATATACAATTCCACTTGGTAAAGCAGATATTAAACGCGCGGGAAAAGATTTAACTATTGTTACATATGGAGCAATGGTTCACTCTTCTTTAAAAGCTGCAGAAGAGCTTGAAAAAGAGGGGATTGATGTCGAGGTTATTGACTTAATGACTATTAGTCCAATTGATATTGATACGATTATTGCTTCAGTTGAGAAGACAAATCGTGCCATTGTTGTTCAAGAAGCTCAAAAACAAGCAGGGATTGGTGCTAACGTTGTAGCTGAAATTACTGAACGTGCTATTCTAAGCTTAGAGGCACCAGTACTTCGTGTGGCTGCACCTGACACAGTTTATCCATTTGCTCAAGCAGAAGACGTTTGGTTACCTGACTATAAAGGTATTATTGAAACGGCTAAGAAAGTTATTAATTTCTAAGAAATTTGACAAGCATGAAAAGGAAAGATAAATTCTTTCCTTTTCGTTTAAATTGTTCTTAATTGAATTAAAGGAGGCACTTCAAAGTGGCATATAAATTTAAATTGCCTGATATCGGTGAAGGAATTCATGAAGGTGAAATTGTAAAATGGTTCGTTAAGCCAGGTGATGAAATTAAGGAAGATGATATTCTTCTTGAAGTTCAGAATGATAAAGCGGTTGTTGAGATTCCATCTCCTGTCGATGGGAAAGTCCTTGAAGTTAAAGTAGAAGAAGGGACAGTTAGTATCGTTGGTGATGTGCTATTAACAATTGATGCTGGAGATGCAAATCCTCAAGAAGATGAAGAAGAGAGTGCTCCTGAAGCTGACTCTGCAAAAGAAGAGGAAGTGGCTAAATCCTCTGAGCCAGCAGCTGATACAGCTAATGATGATATAGATAAAGATTCGCGTGTCATTGCAATGCCGTCTGTTCGTAAATATGCTCGTGAAAAAGGTGTAGCAATTCAACAAGTAAGTGGTTCTGGCAAAAACGGCCGTGTTCTTAAAGAAGATATTGATGCATTCTTAAGTGGTGGAGCGAAAGTAGAAACAACTACAGAAGCGCCTACGGAAGCACAAGAAGCACCAAAGGCTGCATCACAAAAAACTGAGCCTGTTTCTATTCCAGTTGGAGAATTAGAGCATCGCGTTCCATTTAAAGGTGTTCGTAAAGCTATTGCAAAAGCAATGGTTAATTCTAAGCATACAGCTCCACATGTGACTCACATGGATGAGGTAGAAGTTTCTGCGCTAGTTGCACATCGTAAAGAATATAAAGCGATTGCTGCTGACCAGGGAACAAAGCTTACGTATTTACCTTATGTTGTCAAAGCTCTTACAGCAGCACTACGTAAATACCCAGCACTTAATGCTTCGATTGATGATGCAAACGATGAAATAGTTTATAAAAACTACTTCAATATCGGTATTGCAGCTGATACAGAGCATGGTTTGTTCGTACCTGTTGTTAAAGATGCTGATCGTAAATCTATTTTCGCACTTGCTGATGAGATTAATGAGTTGGCAGTTAAAGCACGTGATGGTAAACTTAGTGGTGCGGAAATGAAGGGTGGTTCTGCCACAATTTCTAATGTAGGTTCTGCTCGTGGTTTGTGGTTTACACCAGTTATTAATCATCCAGAAGTTGCTATCCTAGGTATCGGTCGTATTGAAGAGAAGCCAGTTGTGAAAAATGGTGAGATTGTAGCTGCTCCTGTTCTTGCACTTTCAATTAGTTATGACCACCGCCTTATTGATGGCGTGACAGCTCAGAATGCACTTAACCACGTGAAACGTCTTTTAAATGATCCACAATTATTATTAATGGAGGGGTAAAGCATGGTTGTAGGAGATTTCGCAAATGAAGTAGACACACTTGTCATTGGTTCGGGTCCTGGGGGATATGTTGCAGCGATTCGTGCGGCACAACTTGGACAAAAAGTAACAATCGTAGAAAAAGGGGAAATGGGTGGCGTTTGTTTAAACGTTGGTTGTATTCCATCAAAAGCTCTAATTGCTGCTGGTCACCGTTATCATAATGCAAAGCATTCTGAAGACATGGGGATCATCGCTGAGCAAGTATCGATTAACTTTGAGAAAGTTCAAGAATGGAAAGCTTCAGTTGTTAGCAAATTGACTGGAGGAGTTGAAGGACTTTTAAAAGGAAATAAAGTGGAGATTGTTCGTGGTGAAGCATATTTTGCTTCTGAAAACTCTGTTCGCGTAATGGACGAGAAAAGTGCACAAACATACAATTTTAAAAATTGTATAATCGCAACTGGTTCAACTCCAATTGAAATTCCTGGATTTAAGTACACAGATCGTGTAATCAACTCAACAGGAGCTCTTGCTCTTAAAGAAGTTCCTAAAAAAATGGTTGTTATCGGTGGCGGGTACATCGGTATTGAATTAGCAGGTGCTTACTCAAATATGGGTACTGAAATAGTGGTGCTAGAAGGAAGTAAGCAAATTCTTGGTGGCTTTGAGAAGCAAATGGCTAAGCTTGTTGAACGTCGTCTTAAGAAAAATGGCGTAGAATTCAAAATGCAAGCAATGGCTAAAGGCGTTGAGCAAACTGAAAACGGCGTTAAGGTTACTGCTGAGGTTAAAGGGACTGAAGAAGTATTTGAAGCAGATTATTGCTTAGTTACGGTTGGACGTAAGCCAAATACTCAAGAGATCGGTCTTGAGCAAATTGGTGTTGAGCTAACTGAGCGTGGTCTTGTGAAAATTGACAAGCAATGCCGTTCAAGTGTATCTAATATTTATGCAATCGGAGATATTGTTGAAGGACCTCCTCTTGCTCATAAAGCTTCTTATGAAGGTAAAATTGCTGCAGAAGCAATTGCTGGTGAGAAGTCTGAGGTTGATTACCTTGCTATTCCTGCTGTGGTGTTCTCTGATCCTGAACTAGCGAGTGTAGGATATACAGAAGCAGAAGCTAAGGAAGCAGGATTCGATGTTGTTGCTTCTAAATTCCCATTTGCAGCTAATGGACGTGCGCTATCTCTTAATGAGACTGACGGTTTTATGAAATTGGTTACGCGTAAAGACGATGGTCTTGTTATTGGCGCTCAAATTGCTGGTCCTAACGCTTCTGATATGATTGCAGAACTTGGTCTTGCAATCGAAACAGGAATGACAGCAGAGGATATCGCATTAACAATTCATGCACATCCTTCACTAGGTGAAATTACGATGGAAGCAGCGGAAGTTGCACTTGGTACACCAATTCATATCGTAAAATAAAATATATAAAGTTGCCTCAATCTTTAATTGAGGCAACTTTTTTATGTATTCAAACATGTTACGTTAGACAGTGCTATCATCTGTTTGTGCTTTATTCTCAATACGGAAAATTTCGAATAAATGCGATAATATTTCTTCTTTTGGTATCGTTCCTTCCATTCTTAAGTCTTCTTCATTACCTGTCAACACGATCATTGTAGGAAATTGCTCAATTTCAAAATAGCGTACGAGATCTCGGTCAGTGGCATCAATAATAATAAAGGAAGACGTTTCATCAGGATAATGTTGATACAGCTCAAGCAGAGCATCGTAATACGTCTTTTCATCCTGCATATTAGAAGAATCAGAAAAAAGAACCGTGATGGTTTCATCAGCAGGCTGTTGCAAAGGATTTTCTATCGAAGATGTTGTTGAGAAACAAGAGCTTAATAAAAAAATTGATCCAATTATCATCATTTCGATATACTTATCCAAACCTAGTCACATCCTCATTAATAAATTACAGTTTTTTACTAATCCTCATAAAGTTACTTCATTTTATCACGCATTGTTTCATTTAGGAGAGTTGAATTTGAAATGTAATCAAATAGAAATATTTAGGATGTTTGTAATCAAAAAAGAATGACCTGTAAAGAATATGCTTAGTCTAATTTGCTCTAAATGAGGGTGGTGATTAGAGATAATTAGATTTTTGACATGATTACTTTTACAAGTCACTCTGTTTTATCTTTATTGTTTCTTTTTTAAATTTGACTTCTCTTTTTTTAATTGAGCCTTTTCTTCTTTTAGTTTCTCAATTTCTTTTTTCAACTCATAACGCTCATGGCGTATTCTTTCTTTCTCTGATGCAAGTGTTGGCTTTTCTTCTTTTAAAGCTTTCATTAAAGAGAATATCATCAAGATCATAATAATTGTAAATGGCAATGCGGCGATAATGGATGCTGTTTGCAAAGCACCTAATCCTTTTTCTGTTGACAATAGTACAGCAGCAGTAGCGGAGATAATTAAGCCCCATACAAATTTAACAGAATTAGGAGGGTTAATCAGACCATTAGTCGTTTGCATACCTAGGACAAAAGTCGCAGAATCAGCAGACGTTACAAAAAATGACGAAATTAAAAATACTGCTATAATCGATAAGAGAAGCCCGAGTGGGAATTGTTCAAGAACAGCAAATAAGGCAACTTCCATTCCCGATGTAGACATTGTATCCATTATATCTGCTGTTCCATCACGTTGCAGTTGTATTCCTGTTCCACCGAAAACAGCAAACCATAAGGCTCCAAATAACGATGGTACGAGAAGAACCCCTGTTACAAACTCGCGAATTGTACGGCCTTTTGAGACGCGAGCTATAAACGTACCGACAAATGGAGCCCATGCAATCCACCAAGCCCAGTAAAAGATTGTCCAGCCTTCTACCCAAGTAGTCTCAGGGTTGTACACATCTAATCGGAAGCTCATGCCCACTAAATTTTGAATATAACTCCCGATTCCCTGAGTAAAAACGCCCATTATGTAGCTAGTTGGACCAAATAACAAAATAAAAACCATCAGGGCAATCGCAAGATATACATTTGTTTTACTTAAATAACGAATTCCTTTATTGAGTCCAGTTTGTGCTGATAGCATAAATAAAACTGTAACGGCTAAAATCACCAGTAGTTGAAGAAGAACAGTATTCATATTCGCTAAACCAGGGATTAAATATGCTAGTCCTGCTGCAATTTGGGCTGCACCAAATCCTAAGGAAGTTGCTACACCAAAAATCGTTGCAAATACAACGAGAACGTTAATTGCAGTACCAAGCCCTCCCTCGGTTCGTTCACCAAGTAGTGGTTTTAAGACGGCGCTCATTACTGCGGGTGATTCTTTTCTAAATTTAAAATAGGCAAGTGCTAATGCGACAACAGAGTAGATTGCCCATGGGTGTAATCCCCAATGAAAGATGGCGTAACGCATCGCTTCCCCGGCGGCTTGGTTTGAACCAGGTTCAGCAGTGGGTGGATCGAAGAAATGGTACAATGGTTCAGCGACACCCCAAAACACTAAGCCAATTCCCATACCTGCAGTAAACAAAAAGGCAAACCAAGTTAAATAGTTATATTCAGGCTTATCATCAGGTTTCCCTAATTTAATTTTTCCATATGGACTAAAAATTAAATAAATGGAAAAGATCAAAAAGCCTGTTGCTGCCAGAAGATAGAACCATCCTAGTTCATTCGTTATATAACTTTGGATGCTTGACGTCACTGTTTCTAAATTAGACGGAGCTATAATTCCCCAAATAATAAATGCAACGGCAATCGCAACGGATATTGTAAAGACGGGTGTTATTTTTTTCATAATCATCAACCTTTCTATAAACACAAGTTCTACCCTAGCATATTTTCTATCTTAAGATCAAAGGTTTTACTAATTTGCTCTTATAAATTGTTTCTACGCTAGAGAGTTATCGCTTTCATTAGTCATAGATAACTTGCTTCTTAAATATGTAAGTAGGGTAACTTCTTTCTTGCATCGAGAATCTTCGTTCATCTGCTGTTATTTGAGTAAGTTCTAAGGTAATTTCGTGTAGTGATACAAGCTCATGACTGAAACGAGTAATAAAAGTATCTTGTTTTGTTTGTTGAGTCCTTAATTGTTTTAGTTTCTCAATATTTGTAAAATGATCTGTTGTCATTTGATGGTAATGATCTTTGTAAATGTCGCAAAATGAGTGAATTGCGTTAGATATAATTCCTTTTTCCTCTTCAGTTATAGACTGATTTACACGTAAATGAGAGATCTTCCCTAAATGAAAAAGAATTAGATGTAAGTAATCTAATTTTTTTTGGAGGTAACCAAAGGAACGACGTTCAAACTCACAAGAACGACGGTATTGCCATTCATCGTGTTGGAACTTTGTTAATTGGTATGCTTGTGCTAACTCCTCCTGCAATTGGCGATAGTAACGAGTACGATCTAATGAGTCATCTAAAAAAAGAGAATCAAAAATAGAAGAGAAATTTCTAGCTGTTTGTTCATATAAAGTATCTACCTTTTTGACGAGAATAGGCCCGAATTTAGGTGGTAATATAAGGAAATTTACGAAAGTTGAAACGATAATTCCTATAGAAGTACCGGAAATTCTAATTGAAAAGTCAAATAGAGCGTGGTCAGTCGTTCCAGGAATCATTGCCACAGCGGTTAAGGTTGCCACCAGTGTACCTGTATCAAATTTTAGTTTAGAACAAACTATGATGGTGAGCATTGCTACAATTGCATAGGTAAGCGCATTTTGCCCAAAGAGAAAATCAGCTGTAATTGCAAAAATTGCTCCCAAAGCTGCTGCAGGTAACCGAATCATTCCTTTTTTTAGTGAATCAGCAGCTGTTGGTTCAGTTGTGACAATGGCAGTTATAACTGCAAATGTAGGTGGCAGGTTTACAAGGTGACATATAAAGGCAGTGATAAAAACAGCAACACCTGTTTTTATGACCCTTCTGCCAATCCAACTTTTCATATCTACATAAACTCCTTATTTTTTCTCATAATTATCTTTAGTATGAGAGAGAATCAAATTAGTTATACTTTTTTTCATATATAGATGAATCCAGTTTTGTAGAAAGGGAGTAAACAAATGAAGTGTATTATTATGTTATTTGTATCAGTTTTTCTGTTAGTCGGGTGTCAAAATGAAGAAGTAGAAAAAGATATCAATAGTGTATCTAATAATGAAGAGGTAATTGAAGAAAATGCTAAGAGCCAACATATGGATCAAAGAAATATAGAAGAAGTAGAAAATGAAGAGAAGAATGAACAAGTAATACAAACGGATCAAAGTGAACCTAAGTATATTATTAATGACAGAACATGGAAGGTAGAGCCAATTGCTGATGCAAATGAACGTGTCGTATTGTTGACGATTGATGATGCTCCTGAGCATTATAGTGTTCAAATGGCGAGAACACTAGCTGAGCTTGATGTAGATGCTATATTCTTTGTGAACGGCCACTTCTTGCAAACAGAAGAGGATCAGGAGAAATTAAGAGAGATTCATGAATTAGGTTTTGCGATTGGAAACCATACCATGACCCACCCTAATATGAGTGAACTTACTGCAGAAGAACAAAAAAGGGAGATTATTGAATTGAATGATTTAGTAGAACAAATAATCGGAGTCAGGCCACGGTTTTATCGAGCTCCTTTTGGTGTTAATACAGAGAATTCAGAAAAAGTTGTTCAGGAAGAAGGTATGGTCACCATGAATTGGACTTATGGTTATGATTGGGAGAAGGAATACCAAGATGCTGATGCTTTAGTAGATATCATGATTAATACTCCTCTGTTAACTGAAGGAGCGAACTTATTAATGCATGATCGGAAATGGACTGCGAAAGCATTAAAGGAAATTGTTCTTGGGTTAAAGGGAAAAGGGTTTGAATTTGTTGACCCTGACGAAATAAAAACGAAATAAAAATATTAATTATTAATAGTTTGTTCAAAAAGTTGCTTCTGTCTTTTATTACGTGTTAAGTAACGTAATGAAAAGTTAACTGAAGCGACTTTTTTGCTTTTTTTTGTGATTTTGTAAGCTTGTCAACGAGAACATACAAGAGTAAAATAGTCGATATGTGACGAATTTAGCTGTGGAAAGGTTGAACGGTATGAATAGAATCGAGAAAGTCATTTTTACTTTCGCTATTTTAGTTTTGTTAAGTGGTTGCCAAGGACAATCAGGAGGAAACGAGAATGAAGAAGCTACAGCTGAAAAAGAAAATCAGAACGTAGCTGAAAATATAGAAACATTACCTATTGAAATAAAAGAAAATGAAGCGAGGTTTTTATTAGAGGATTTTACAAATATAGTCGACGGAAGTTATCAATTTGATCCGGTTCATAGGACTTTAGATTTATCAATTAATGAAGATCATTTTTACTTAATCGACGAAGTACCTGTGTTGCAACGTAACGGTGAACATATTCCTTCAGAAGATATCTATTTAATTGTGGAGGATGATGAAAAAGAGGAAATATATTTACCTGTTGAATTTCTTGAACAAGCAATAGGTGTTAATCTTACTTTTGCAGAAGAGTATGTTTCATTCGAATGGTTTGGACCTGCAGAAAGAGTAGGGGGCCCACCTGAAACGTTTGCAATTGATGACTGGGACGTTGATGAAATGGTAGAATACTTGTCTTTTTTAGAGAAGCCGATTCAAAATGCTGAAGTAAGTAAAGTTCCGAGTCATCTACCTGGTGCACCAAGAGCATACCGAAATGGTTTTCATGAAGGAATTGACTGGTATGGTTTTGCTACAGGAGGAGCAATTACAACTGAGACACCTATTTATGCTATGGGAGACGGAGTAGTTGTTAGAGCCGATCATGATTTTGTCGAATATCCTTCTGCTGAAGAGAGAAACAAAGACTTAGCGTTTACTGCTGAAATTGAAGAGACTCCAGAATATATTTTTGATCGCTTAAGGGGAAGACAAGTGTGGGTGGAGTATGATGGTGGTGTAATGAATCGGTTTGCGCATCTTCATGAAATTCCAAGTGATTTACAAGTGGGGGACCACGTAACAGCTGAAACGATTATAGGCTATGTCGGTAACTCTGGGACAAGTGATGGTGTAATAGAGAATTTTGAGGCTGGCTTGCATTTACATCAAGATTTGCTTATTTACGGAGAGTTATTTTGGAAGCCTTTTTCACAAGAAGAGGTGTTAGAAATACTGGAACGTATTTGGGAGTGACTTTAACAGTCTGAAATTTTCTGTGAAGAAAAATTGATAAACTTTGATTCAATTTAGAATGGTCTTGATTAGTCAATTTTGCTTAGTTGGAGGTTGGTTAAAATGGATAAGTCGAATTTTCTTGATGAATTACGTCTAGAAATTGGTCTTGTGCGTGAACAAGTACAATCACTACCTAGCTTTTATCTTGGGATTGCAAGAAAGGTTGAAAATTTTCTGTTTGAATGCTCCTCTTTTTCTATATATGAAGTTAAAAATTATACCTTTACATTAAATGTGTGTGTCGGTCCTTGTTATTTAGAATGCAGCATTCCTTTTGGTGAGGGGATTCTAAGTCAAGTTGCGATAAGAGGAAAGCTTGTTTACAAAGTAGAAGGTGGATTTCAAAAAATGTATTTGCCGTTCTATAAAAAACACCATCTGCTAGGTATAATGGTCATTCATATCCCGATAGAGCATTACTGTGTGACAGAGGACGATTTCATTTTCATTAAAGAGGTAGGCCGTTTCATTGAGGTTCAACATGAGACTTTTTATCCTCCACATGCATTATAAAGAGGCTGATTCCATGGAATCAGCCTCTTTATTTATTTAGTTTAATTAAATGTGACATACAATTTAAAGGTTGACGGGGCCATTAGTATGTATTATTATGTACTTAAGGAAATTAAATCGTTTACAAAAATATAAAAATGCATAAAGGGGATGGCTTAAAAATGGGTATTATCATTTGTCAAACATGTAATAAGACGATCGATGTTTTTGAAGGTGAAAAAGTCACTAAGCTTTATGCTAAGGGAAACAACTGCAAACATTGTCAAACAACTGAACAGAAAAAATAATAAGAAAAAGGACTTCATTATGAAGTCCTTTTTCTTATTGTATGGCTCTATGTTCTTTAATTACTCGTATTGTTTTAAATGATTCATCTTCTGGGCCTTGTACGGGCAGTCCACTTTTTAGGTTTTTTTCAATATATGAAAGATTATCTTCGGTGATAATTTCTCCAGGGATTAAGATAGGAATTCCTGGTGGATAGACCATAATAAATTCAGCGATTATTCTCCCGGCAGATTGATTGAATGATACAATTTCTGTTTCAGCATAAAATGCATCACGAGGTGATAGGGCTAGTGTTGGAATATTAGGTACATAAACAGATGAGCTCTGGTGTGCTTTATTATTAGAACGGTGTTTTTCAGCAAGTTGGGTTAAGGCATTCACGAGAATGTCCATTTTTTCCTTTGTATCACCCAGTGTAACAATACATAGAATGTTGTACAAATCGGACATTTCTACTTCAATTGAATAATGCTTCCTGAGCCAGATCTCTACTTCATGACCATTAATTCCTAAATCTTTAACTGTAATTATTAATTTCGTAGGATCCATATCATAAGTCGCTTTTGTTCCGAGTATTTCCTTTCCTACACAAACTAAACCATTTATCGAATTAATACGCTTTCTAGTTGTTTCTGCTAAATCAATAACTTCAGTAATAAGTTGTTCTCCTTTTGTTGCAAGTTGTTTTCTGGCAACGTCGAGAGAAGATAGCAATAAATAGGATGTTGAAGTTGTCGTAAGCATACTAATAATTGATTGCACGCGTTTCGGTGATACTAGTCCCTCTTTGACGTTTAAAATAGAACTTTGAGTCATCGAACCACCGAGCTTATGAACACTTGTTGCAGCCATATCTGCTCCAGCCTGCATAGCTGATATAGGCAATTGATCGTGAAAATGGATATGTACACCATGTGCTTCATCGACAAGTACAGGTACATTGTAAGAATGAGCAATTTCAACTATCTTCCTTAAATTACCTGAAATGCCGAAATAGGTAGGATTAATAACCAGAAGTCCTTTTGCATCAGGGTGGGAACTCAAAGCTTTTTCTACTGAATCTGTTGTGATTCCATGAGAGATTCCTAAAACCGGATCAATCTCTGGGTGAATAAAGATAGGGGTAGCTCCTGAAAAAATAATTGCCGACATAATTGATTTATGAACATTTCGAGGAACAATAATTTTGTCTCCTGGTCCACAAACCGCCATTATCATTGTCATAATGGCCCCACTGGTTCCTTGTACGGAAAAGAATGTATGATCTGCCCCAAAAGCTTCAGCAGCTAATTGTTGAGCGTCTTTTATAATCCCATGAGGGTGGTGAAGGTCATCTAAAGGTTCAATATTTATTAAATCAATAGAAAGGGCATTATCACCGATAAATTCTCGAAAATCAGGGTCCATGCCTCTTCCTTGCTTATGTCCAGGGATATGAAATTGAATTGGCTGTTTCTTGGCGTGATTACGAACACCAGTGAACAGTGGAGTAAGATGTTGTAGGGACAACAGGTTCACCTCATTTTTTTATTTACTTATCATTACAAAAGGAAAGGGCCGTCCTTTTATTAATTTACTAAAACAAAATTGAGTATATCAAAAAAGCACATGAAAGCAAAGATTTCTACTATTTCTTGCAAGAATTTGACAACGTTCTTCGTTGGTTTATGATACGATTTTGGTAAGGTTGGATAATTAAGGAGGTATATATGTTAAAAACGAGGGTAACTAAATTATTAGGAATTGAGTTTCCCATTATTCAAGGGGGCCTTGCTTATTTGGCGTATTCTGAACTAGCTTCTGCTGTATCTGAGGCAGGAGGTTTGGGACAAATTACCGCGATGACGTTACCATCTCCACAAGCGTTAAGAGATGAAATTCGAGAAGTGAGGAAGAGTACAGATAAACCTTTTGGGGTGAATTTTGCAATCGGAGAACATGGTCGAAGATTCGACCATATGCTAGATGTGGCAATTGAAGAAAATGTTCCGGCTATAACAATGACTGGAGGTAATCCAGCTCCTATTCTTAAAAAGCTAGAACATACAACGATCAAAAAGTTAGTCTTAGTAGCAGCGCGTAGACAAGCTGAAAAAGCAGAGGAACTAGGAGCAGATGCAGTGATGGTTGTAGGTCAAGAAGGGGGAGGGCACATCGGCAGGTCTGACACAGGAACATTCGTATTAGTTCCTCAAGTCGTTGATGCTGTTACCATCCCTGTTATTGCTTCAGGTGGTATAGGGGATGGACGGGGCTTTATGGCGGCACTGGCTCTTGGAGCAGAGGGAGTGGAAATGGGTACAAGGTTTATCGTTACAAAAGAATGTGTACATGCTCATTCGACTTATAAGAGGGATATTATAGAAGCAACTGAGAATGATACGAGTGTGATAAAGCGATCATTAGGGGCTCCGGGGCGCGTTTTGACCACACCTTGGTCAAAAAAAATACTTGAGTTAGAAGCAAATGAGCCCACTTATGAAGATCTAAAAGAGTATATAAGTGGCGAAGCAAACAAAAATTATATATATGAAGGTAAACAAGATGCAGGTTTTGGTTGGGCTGGTCAAGTGGTAGGAAATATCAAAGAAGAGTTGACAGTCTCTCAATTAATAACGAGAATGATGAATGAAGCTAAGGGTATCAGAAAGCAATGGATGATTTAGGAGGAGAGAATAATGGAATCAAAATTGCCAATTTCACTTGACTGGTCTACAGAAGAGGTAATAGATGTCATTCAATTTTTTGAGGTGATAGATAGAGCCTATAAAGGAGGGGTGGAGAGAGAAAGACTTCTTTCAGCCTACCGTCGTTTTAAAGAAATAGTGCCAAGTAAAAGCGAAGAAAAGCAGCTATTTAAGCAATATGATGAAGAGTTGCAAATATCGAGTTACCATGTAATTAAAAAGGCCAGAGAAGGGACAGTAAGTATAATCAAAATGGAAAGAGGTTAACGTGCCTCTTTCCATTTTGGCGTTAAGATGTATTATAGTTTATTTAGTTTGTCCCATTGCAACTTGATAGAGTGGAAGCAGTTTTTTGTACGTTTCTTTTGTATAATTTAAAAGTGCTTGTCCATCTTGAACGATTGGATTATCTGGTGCAAGATGACGTCCTACTAAAAATTCTGCCTTTTTGACATCTCGCAACCGTTCTAAATCTTTAACTACATCACTTTCATTTTTATCAGAAAGCGAGGTTGCGGCTTTTTTCATATGGTCTAATGAAATGACAAAATCATTTGGTAAGTCCATGATAAGGTTGCTATTAGTCAAAAATGCATCAGCAATAGCATTTTTGTGGGGTGCTTCATAAATTAATGCAAACCAGATGAATAAGTGGTCATCAAATAGGCCTAATTGAAAATGGGGGTGCTTCTTGTAACCTCGCTTATCATGCCCGATTGCCATCCAAGTATCATTCGGAGGATTTACTTTTCTTCGT
This sequence comes from Halalkalibacter sp. HAAS-P014, assembly GCF_056619965.1. NCBI lineage: Bacteria > Bacillati > Bacillota > Bacilli > Caryophanales > Bacillaceae > Halalkalibacter > Halalkalibacter sp. HAAS-P014. The sequence continues at coordinate 120,250 of NZ_JBWQTV010000003.1, forward strand.
GCATGCTTAGCAATGTGCAGGTACATTTCGTTCCCAACTAACATCGATAACTCATCCGTTAAGATATCACCGAATTGCTTGAATTTTGGTTGAATTCTCGATTGTATTGCCTCCATTCTTGCCTCTAAACCATCGATATGAAATGTGTCGAAGTCTGACTTTGAAAAACCTTGTAACTTCATGATTATCTAACCTCACTTTATCATTTATATATTTATTTTATCATATATTTAATTATTATCTCGATTTATATGCACAGTGAACAGACATATGAAACGTCTATAATTCAGAACTTATTTCATTGATTGTGTTTTGTAAATAAACATTTCCTTCTGGTGTGAAAATGTGCTATAATGAAATTAATATAAATAACAGAAAATTTAGTTTATTTAATTTCGTTTATATCTCAACTAATAAAGGGGAGTGAAGTCGTATGGAACAAGTTGTGCAAGCTTTTATTCGTGAAGATGGTGAAATGAGAATCCCTGTGTTGCGTCTCGAAATTGATTATGAGCTCGCAACTCTACATGACGCTTTACTCGATGAAGACTTAGTTTTGATAAATCAAACGAAACAACGACTTGAACAGCTCCGCAAAGAACTTATTTTATTAGAAGTATAATGGTGTTTGTTCAAGGGGTGACCTAATGCTATTGGGTCGCCTTCTTTTTTTGAAAAAAGTAAGGGGAATCTTGGTTACATATATTAAAGATTTGTTTTATTGTGCGATCTGATTCTTTTTGAGGTTTCAAGAGTTAAATAAATTATTTAGTAAATTGCTACGGTTTTTCTAAATGGAAAATGTATGTCATAATGGTGAAAAGTGAGTACCATTTTAGGAGGTCATGGAGATGTCAGTCGATTGGGTAGAGCTTGAAAAAATTGCTAGAGAATGGACGTATGAAGCAGCTGGCTTAATAAAAGAATCACTTGCGAAGACAATACATATAGAAGCCAAATCTAATCCTGATGATTTGGTTACTGAGGTCGATCGAGCAATTGAATCATTTTTTTATCATAAAATTCAAAATAAATTTCCTGATCATCATTTCTTGGGAGAAGAGGGGATTGCAGACGAACTTGATTCCTTACAAGGGGTTGTTTGGATCATTGACCCAATAGATGGAACAATGAACTTTGTTCATCAAAAGTATAATTTTGCAATCTCGGTAGCGATTTATCATGAAGGAGTTGGAATGATTGGGCTCGTTTACGATGTTATGAATGATGAATTATTTCATGCTATTCGAGACCGTGGTGCTTATATAAACAACGAAGAACTTGTACCAGTTAAAGAGCGACCTTTACATGAATCAATAATAGGGCTAAATGCTAAATGGTTAATTCAAGAAAACAATCCATATCGTAATCCTCTAAAAGCATTAGTAAGGGATGTTAGAAGCATTCGATCATATGGATCTGCAGCTCTGGAAATTGCCTATGTAGCAGCTGATCGTTTAGATGGTTACATAAGTGTTAACCTTTCGCCATGGGATTATGCAGCTGCAATTGTACTATTAGACGAAGTGGGTTGTAAGGCATCAACATTTAAGGGAGAGCATTTAGATTGTTTGCAAAAAAGTACAGTGATTGTAGGAAAACCACGTCTCCATAAAGAAATGGTTTCATCCTATGTAGGAGAGGAGTTATAAGATTATGAAAGCTGTTGGTTTTATAGGTCTTGGTACAATGGGATTACCAATGATGAAACATTTAATAGATTCAGGTTATAAGACTTATGTAGTTAGTCGAAGTAGGGGGCCTATTGAACAGGCTGTGGAGAATGGGGCTATAGAAGCTGCATCGCCAAAAGAGTTAATGGAGAATGTTGAAATTGTCATGACTTGCTTACCAGTCCCACAAACGATCATAGATGTTTATGAAGGAGAAGCTGGGTTGATTGCTGGTGCGAGTGCAGGAAAGATTGTCATTGATCATTCTACCGTTAATCGTGAAACGAACGATCGGGTTTCAAAATTATTAGAAGAAAAGGGTGCGTTTTTTTTAGATGCACCAGTTAGTGGAGGGCCTATGGGAGCAGTGGCTGGAACACTAACGATTATGTGTGGAGGAGAAGAACGAGCATTTGAACAAGCACTGCCTGTGATGGAGGCATATGGAAAATACATCGTTCATGTTGGACCAACTGGAAGTGGAACCGTAGTAAAATTGTTAAACAATATGCTAATTGGTGTTCATCAGTCTGCTTTAGCAGAATGTTATGTTATGGCAGAAAAGGCAGGGGTAGATCCTGCTATTGCTTATGATCTAATTAAAAGAAGCGCTGGTTTTTCTAGTAGCATGGATTGGTCTGTTGATGCAATTCTTGATCGTAAGTTTGAACCGAGATTTTCTATCAACCTTCTACATAAAGATATTCGTTTAGCATTGGAATTAGCGGAGCAAATTGACATGCCTTTAGACATGATAAAATTGGGTGAAGAAAAAGTAGCTGAAGCAAAAGAAATGTATGGGGAACAAGATGTTGCTGCTATCGTTCGTCCGTTGGAAAATAAGACAGGAACAACGTTAAAAAGAAGAGGTAACTAATTAACGTATAACGAAACATTTGCTGATTTATAATTAATTATGACAAAATGCAAAAAGGTTCGTAAAAAGGTTAAAACCCAACCTTTTTACGAACCTTTTTTTACATTTCGTTTGACTCTCTGACTTTTTTTCTTAGTGTAAAACCTAATCCAGTAGCAATAACAACTCCGGCAATAGAAAGTATAGCAATGAGGATGCTTCTTTCAGCTACAGCAACTCCAATACTCATAATACAAATAACTGTTATAACAGAAAGTAATAAAAATAACATATTCTCTTTTTTCATCTGAAGATCCCCCTCAAAAAACATCTTATCTTAGTGTAACTCGAATTATAAAAAAGCAAAACCCCAACATTGTGACAAATACGTTAAACATGTTACAGATAGTAATAAACCGTTTATCAATTTAACAACAAGTTTATAATAAATTATATAAATATTTTATGATAAGTGCATGTTCGCAATGAGAAGTTAAGCTAGGAATTTTGAATATTTGCGTCATGTATTTGTCGATAATTGTTTCTTTAAAATAAATTTATGATATACTTGTACAGTTAATGAACAAATAAGGAGAGAAAATTATGACCATTCGTAACGATATACGTAACATTGCGATCATTGCCCACGTTGACCACGGTAAAACAACCCTTGTTGACCAATTATTAAAACAATCAGGTACGTTCCGTGAGAATGAACAAGTTGATGAGCGTGCTATGGACTCAAATGCTATTGAAAAAGAACGTGGAATTACAATCCTTGCTAAAAACACAGCAATTAATTATAACGATAAACGTATTAATATTATGGACACACCAGGACATGCTGACTTCGGTGGTGAGGTTGAGCGTATTATGAAAATGGTTGATGGTGTGCTATTAGTTGTTGATGCATATGAAGGGTGCATGCCACAAACACGTTTTGTTCTAAAAAAAGCACTTGAGCAAAACCTTACTCCGATTGTAGTTGTCAATAAAATCGACCGTGATTTTGCCCGTCCTGCTGAAGTAGTTGATGAGGTAATTGACTTGTTTATTGATCTAGGAGCAAATGAAGATCAATTAGAATTTCCTGTTGTTTATGCATCTGCTATTAATGGCACAGCTAGTATGGACCCAGAAAAACAAGACGAAAATATGAATTCTTTGTTCGAAACAATCATTGGTACGATACCGGCACCAATTGATAATAGTGATGAGCCTTTACAATTCCAAGTTACAATGCTAGATTACAACGATTATGTAGGTCGTATTGGAATTGGTCGTGTTTTTAGAGGTACGATCAAAGTGGGTCAACAAGTTGCTTTAATGAAACTTGACGGCTCTGTAAAGCAGTATCGTGTAACAAAAATGTTCGGCTTCCTAGGGTTAAAACGTACTGAAATTCAAGAAGCGAAAGCTGGAGATTTAATTGCGATCTCCGGAATGGAAGAGATCAATGTTGGAGAAACAGTTTGCCCAATAGAGCAGCAAGAAGCATTGCCGATTTTACGAATTGACGAGCCTACTTTACAAATGACGTTCCTTGTGAATAATAGTCCATTCGCTGGCCGTGAAGGGAAGTTTGTTACAAGCCGTAAACTTGAAGAACGGTTGAAATCTGAACTTGAAACAGATGTTAGTCTGCGTGTTGATAACACTGATTCACCAGATATCTGGGTTGTTTCAGGACGTGGTGAGTTGCATTTGTCGATTCTTATCGAGAATATGCGCCGTGAAGGATATGAGCTTCAGGTATCTAAACCAGAGGTAATCATACGTGAAATTGATGGAGTGAAATCTGAGCCAATGGAGCGAGTGCAAATCGATGTTCCGGAAGAGTATACTGGAGCAGTAATGGAATCGATTGGAGAGCGTAAAGGCGAGATGCTTAATATGACAAATAACGGCAGCGGGCAAGTTCGTCTTGAGTTTCTAGTTCCAGCACGAGGTTTAATTGGATATACGACGGAGTTTCTTTCGCAAACTCGTGGGTATGGAATTATTAACCATTCCTTTGATAGTTATGCACCACTTACTCCTGGGCAAGTAGGGGGACGACGTCAAGGTGTTCTTGTTTCAATGGAGACAGGTAAATCTAGCCAGTATGGAATCATGCAGGTTGAAGATCGTGGAACTATTTTTGTGGAACCAGGTACTGAAATTTATGAAGGTCAAATTGTCGGTGAGCATACTCGCGATAATGACCTAGCTGTTAATATCACTAAAATGAAACAACAAACCAACGTTCGTTCTGCGACGAAAGATACAACTGTTACGATGAAAAAGCCTCGTATCATGACACTTGAAGAAGCACTTGAATATTTAAATGAAGATGAGTATTGTGAATTGACACCTGAATCAATTAGATTACGTAAGAAAATTCTTGTGAAATCTGAACGTGAACGTGAAGAGAAACGGAGAAAACTTGCTGCAAAGTAAGAAAAAGCTAGGTGATCATCATTATGAACAATGAATTTACTGAACAAGAGCTAGATGCATTAACGTGGATGATGCGGCTGACGGTCGAAAATCCTTGGTACGGATTCTTGTCATTTCTCGTTGTGGTCGCTCTAACCATAATTGTATTTAATTTAGGATTTGCAAGGGAATTACCTGTATTAAAGAAAGTTATTGTTTATGTAATGCTTATAATCGGTAGCTTTGTGATTTGGTTTTTAGAATTTGCTTTTGGGGCTCCTATAGTGGCTGTATTGATCATTTCAGGGATTGTACTTGGGATGTATCGCTTTAGGCTCCATAGGCATCGAAAAGAAAAAGAGCAAGCGTAAGTAAAGAAGAGAGCGATGGAGTTAGTTCCATTCGCTCTCTTCTTGTTTAAAAGCTAATTGAAATGAACCGGAAGTTCTTTTTTCTTCAGTTCGCATTTTAATACGCTCATAACATGTATCACACATATAAGTGTGAATAGGCCGATTGCGTAAACGCTTTGCTAAAGGTAATTGGTCATCTAAATTATCGATTTTATCACATAGAACACATTTTACTCGCATGGAAATATCACTCCGTTCTTCTTCTCATTCTAGACAAAAAGTTTTAAAAAATCTATCTTCAAACATATTTAACTGAAATTTTAATTCAAATAACTACAGTTGTGAAACTTATTTTTAAAAATGGTATGATAAGGGTATAACAGATAAAACAGATTTAGGAGGGTTATGTAATGGCCAACCGAGTAGAGAAAGAGTTAACAAATGAATTAATGCCATACTTGAAAAAAGAATCGTATGTCACGATTGCGACTATTGACTTCGAAAAAAACATTCCAAACGTAAATGCTATATCTTGGGTCTATGCTGTAAATAAGCAAACACTGCGACTTTCCATTGATAATCGCTCGCGCATAGTTGAAAATATTAAGGCCAATGATGGAATTGTCATTACAGTTATTGCAAACGGATCAACTTATTCAATTACCGGTTCAGCTAAAGTTATAACTGAAAAAATGGAAGGGGTACCTTTACGCTTAGCATTGATCGAGGTGGATATAAATGAGGTAAGAGACGTTATGTTCTATGGTGCTAAAATAAATAATGCCCCATCATATGAGAAAACTTATGACGCTGAAGCTGCAGCTAAGTTGGATCGTCAAGTGATGGAAGCTATAAAGAAAATTTAATATTTAAAGTTTAAACCAAATAATGTTGACGATTCGGTCCATTATTTGGTTTTTTTTACATTAAAATGCTCTGCTGTTAGGATTCGTTCGTCTAACTTTCAATGCTTGAACATACATTCAGTAATAAGAACGTGATTTGAACAACTAGTAAAGTTATGGACCAACATGTTCAATTTGCATAACTTAATAATAGGAAGTTGAAAACGATTCTTTAGTCAGGAGGCGGAATGTTGAAAAAAATCTACGTATTAGACACGAACGTACTCTTACAGGATCCTTACTCCATCTTTTCATTTCAAGACAATGAAGTAGTAATTCCAGCAGTTGTGTTAGAAGAAGTTGACTCAAAAAAACGCTATATGGACGAGATTGGACGAAATGCACGTCAATTTTCAAAATTAATAGATAACCTTAGAGGGATGGGGAAGTTACATGAAGGGGTTCCGATTGAGTCAGGTGGAAAATTAAGAGTTGAATTGAATCATAGGTCGTTCCTTAGATTGAAAGACTCATTTGCAGAAATGACGAACGATAACCGTATTATTGCTGTAGCTCTTAATTTAATGCTTGAGGAGCAAGAGAGGATTGATGGTAGAGATGTTATTCTTGTAAGTAAGGACGCTTTAGTAAGGGTAAAAGCTGATGCTTTAGGATTACCTGCCGAAGATTTTTTAAATGATCGAGTAGTTGAATTTGATCATGTATATCCGGGGTATGTTGAAATTTTTGTAGATGCCGATATTATGAAGAGATTTTATACTAATGGTGAAATAGCCATTTCTGAATTGACCAAACATCCGTTTTATCCTCATCAATTTATCATCATGAAGGATGCTTTAGGAAGCTCAAGTTCAGCGCTTGGTAAGGTAGAGCCGGATGGAAGAAAAGTAAAACCGTTTATAAGTGAACCAGATCATGTATGGGGAATCAAATCTCGCAACGTTCAACAGCGCATGGCGTTTGAACTATTGCTTCGAGATGACCTAAGTCTTGTTACAATGATTGGAAAGGCTGGTACGGGAAAGACGCTATTATCGCTAGCTGCCGGACTGATGCAGACAGAAGACTTAGGAAAATATAAGAAGCTTGTTGTCGCGAGGCCAGTCGTACCTCTGGGCAAAGATATCGGATATTTACCTGGGGAGAAGGAAGAAAAGCTTAGGCCATGGATGCAACCAATTTATGATAATTTAGAGTTTCTGTTCAATACAAAAAAGCCAGGAGAATTAGATCAAATTCTTGCTGGAATGGGATCAATACAGGTCGAAGCCTTGACGTATATCAGAGGTCGCAGTATCCCAGATCAGTTTATTATTATAGATGAAGCTCAAAATTTAACGAAACATGAAGTGAAAACGATTCTAACACGTGTAGGTGAGAGAAGTAAAATTGTATTAATGGGAGACCCTCAACAAATTGATCATCCGTATTTAGATGAATATAATAATGGTCTGACATATGTTGTGGAAAAGTTTAAAGACCAGACCGTAAGTGGGCATATCAAATTAGTGAAGGGTGAACGTTCGGGCTTAGCGCAATTAGCAGCAGATTTATTATAAAGTTTAACCATGAGGTTGTTTCATAAGGGCCTGCCCCCTATTAAGAGCCACGCCACAGGATATGTATCACATACACTATTGTGTGTTTGGGGATCAGTAACTTAATTTTGAGACAACCTCATGGGTTAGGGCTTTAATAAACTTATATAGTTACTTTTCAAGAAGAACGAATTTACATATATTCTTAATCGGGCTTTTTTTGTTCGAACCATCGCCAAAATAGAAATGAACAGGCCCGTCTTCTTTTAACGGTTTTCCTTCATGAGAAAAGCCAACAATTCCAGATAGGATATCTGAAAGGTTATATGAGTGTTTACTACCATCTTTTTGGATGATGTCGATTTTCGTAACGTCCTTATTTGGTTCTGAATTTAATAGAAAGGGTTTAATAGGCATTCCAAACGAACCATTAATTAATTTTTGTTTTTCATACTTAATCTCATTACCATTTGAGTTCGGGTTCGGTGGACTTGATCCCTCTGTGATTTCTTTATCCCATTGAGCTGAAATTGCTTTTTTATACGCAGTTTCTTCATCTTCCCGATTATGAACATCATCAAAATACGTTATAAGGTCAACCTTTCTTTCATCAAAAATCCAAACGGTTGGATCGATTGTTAGCGGATGATTCACATCCCCCTCAATAAAAAAAACAAATTCTTGCATAATATCTCCTCCTAAGTAAATCCTTTATCTCTCTACGTGAAATCTAAAATAGCTACAAGTAACTTTTAAAAGAGCGTTTACAAGCCATGATGTGAAAAGAAGAAAAACGATTTTTTAAATCAACCTCTTAAAGTATAAAGTGTTTCAATGTTTTTGTCACTTTTGGTAAAGGATATTACCGTAATGATCTATAAATTGAGGTGATTTTTGTGGTCTGTAGGTATGGAGATGATTTAAAATTACTAGTAGATGAAGTGAGACGCTATACAAAAAGTGGAAAGGTAGCTGATTATATCCCTGCTCTATCCAAAGCAAATCAGGATGATGTTGCTGTTGCAATTTTTGATGGAAGCGCAACATGCTTTAGTGAAGGTGATTATAAAAAATTATTTACACTACAAAGTATTTCGAAGGTTCTTGCCTTAGCCTTAGCATTAATGGATAACGGCGAAGAGGTTGTATTCGAAAAAGTAGGAATGGAACCAACTGGAGATCCTTTTAATTCAATTGCAAAATTAGAATCTCATATCCCGTCAAAACCACTCAATCCAATGATAAATGCAGGAGCCTTAGCAGTAAGTTCACTTATTAAAGGGAATTCAAATCAAGAAAAATTAGACAGACTTTTACAATTCGTAAGGGAATTAAGTGGAAATGATCAAATTTCATATAATAAAGAGGTCGCAAAGTCTGAATTTGAAACTGCAGATTTAAATCGGTCGTTGGCATATTTCCTGAGACAACATGGTATCATCTCAGGTGATGTTGATGTTTTACTCGAATTTTATACAAAACAATGTGCAATCGAAGTTGATTGTGAAGACTTAGCTAAAATTGGTTATGCGCTAGCACATCATGGGGAACATCCTGATAAAAATTACTCAATAATTCCTTTTGATATAGCTCGATTAGTAAAAACATTTATGGTTACTTGTGGAATGTATAATGCTTCTGGGGAATTTGCTATACGTGTTGGAATTCCAGCAAAGAGTGGTGTCTCTGGAGGAATAGTTGGTGCTGTGCCAGGAGGAATAGGCATCGGCTTATACGGACCTGCATTAGATGAAAAGGGTAACAGTGTAGCAGGAATGAAACTATTAGAAAAATTATCAGCAAAATACCAATTAAGTATCTTTTAATATATGGAGTTCTCTCCGGTGTGAAAATCGTTGCAATTTTTCTTTGAAGAAGATACTATTAAGACAAGGATAATTCACATAAGGAGGGGGTCCACATGTCAGCCGAAATGGTGACTGGAGATAAAGATAGAGCAATTGCCCTTCTGAAATCAGATGCGGATAAAATTCGTCAGCTCATTGAAGTGCAGCTTGAGAATTTAACTATGCCTCAATGTCCTCTGTATGAAGAGGTTCTCGATACACAAATGTTTGGACTGTCAAGAGAAATTGATTTTGCTGTGCGTTTAGATTTAGTAAATCAAGAAGACGGTAAGCAAATTTTAGGAGAATTACAACGGAAACTAGATGACTTACATGAGGCATCTTTTAAAAAATAAAAAACAAGCTATTAAAAGTAGCTTGTTTTTTATTTTTTGTCTTGTGAGCACTTTGAATTTTTTGAAGAATGAAAAAATATCATTGCCAGTACAAATACTTTTATCTATACTAGAAACAGGTGTGATAAAAGACAAATGTTTATTACAAAAAGACCTTTTTATAGAACGAAGGAGGAGTATGATGAACGGACTGTCAAGTATCAAGAAGGTATTAGTAGCAAACCGTGGCGAAATTGCCATTCGGATATTCCGAGCGTGTACAGAATTACATATTAGAACCGTTGCAATATATTCAAAAGAGGATTCAGGTGCCTATCATCGTTATAAAGCAGATGAAGCTTATTTAGTTGGTGAAGGAAAAAAGCCTATTGAAGCATACCTAGATATTGAGGGTATCATTGAAATTGCTAAGTTACATGAAATAGATGCAATCCATCCGGGGTACGGATTTTTGTCGGAAAACATCGATTTTGCTAGACGTTGTCAGGAAGAAGGAATTATTTTTATCGGTCCAGAACTTGAGCATCTAGTTATGTTTGGAGATAAAGTACAAGCTCGTGAACAAGCGTTAAAAGCTGATTTACCAGTTATACCGGGAAGTGATGGTCCTGTTCAGAATGTTGAGGAAGTGCAAACTTTTGCCAATAAACATGGTTTTCCTTTTATCATTAAGGCATCGCTAGGCGGTGGTGGACGTGGGATGCGAATTGTCCGAAAAGCTGAAGATCTCACGGAGTCATATGAACGTGCTAAATCAGAAGCGAAATCGGCTTTTGGAAATGATGAAGTATATGTTGAAAAGTTCATTGAAAACCCTAAACATATTGAAGTACAAATATTAGCAGATAAGCATGGAAACATTGTTCATTTGTATGAACGTGATTGTTCCGTCCAACGTAGACACCAAAAAGTTGTTGAGGTTGCACCTAGCGTCGCACTAGGTGAAGATGTTCGCAAAAAAATATGTGATGCAGCTGTTCAGTTAATGGAAAAGATTGAATATGTCAATGCAGGTACCGTCGAATTTCTTGTTACAGAATCAGGGGAATTTTATTTTATTGAAGTTAATCCTCGAGTGCAAGTGGAGCATACGATAACAGAGATGGTGACTGGGATTGATATTGTTCAATCACAATTATTAATAGCAGATGGAGAAAAGTTACATGGTGCAAGAGTAGGTATTCCTGATCAAGATAAAATTATTTGTAGTGGCTTCGCAATTCAGTCACGTGTTACAACAGAAGATCCTAGTAATGGATTTATGCCAGATACCGGACGTATTAACGCGTATCGATCCGGGGGAGGTTTTGGGGTTAGACTAGACGCAGGTAATGGGTTCCAAGGTGCGGTCATTACACCGTATTATGATTCGCTGCTTGTAAAAGTTTCAACTTGGGCACTTACGTTTGAAAGTGCAGCGGCGAAGATGTTACGTAATTTACGTGAATTCCGAATTCGTGGCATTAAAACTAATATTGCCTTTTTAGAAAATGTAGTTCAACATCAACAGTTTTTAAATGGAGAATATAATACTTCTTTTATCGATAATACACCAGAACTCTTTGTGTTTCCAAAACGAAAAGACCGTGGTACAAAAATGCTTTCTTTTCTAGGTGAAACAATTGTAAATGGATATCCGGGCCTGGAAAAAGAAAAGAAACCGATTTTTGACAAGGCACCTATTCCAAAATTGAAGTATACGGATCCAATCCCAAATGGGACGAAACAAATCTTAGACGAACAGGGTCCAGAGGGTTTAGCAAACTGGGTAAAGAATCGAAATGAAGTCTTGTTAACGGACACAACTTTCCGAGATGCGCATCAATCGTTACTTGCAACGAGAATTCGAACTCATGACCTGAAGCAAATAGCCGAGCCTACCGCAAGAATGCTTCCAAATTTATTTTCAATGGAGATGTGGGGTGGAGCGACCTATGATGTTACAATGCGTTTCCTACATGAGGATCCGTGGGAACGATTAATGATTCTAAGGAAGAAAGCGCCTAATGTCTTATTCCAAATGTTGTTGCGCGCGTCTAATGCAGTTGGCTACAAGAACTATCCGGATAATGTCATAGAAGAATTTGTAGAGAAGTCAGCAGATGCAGGAATTGATGTTTTCCGTATTTTTGATAGTTTAAACTGGGTACAAGGGATGACACTAGCGATAGATTCTGTGCGTAAAAGTGGCAAAATTGCCGAAGCCTCTATGTGTTATACGGGGGATATACTAGACCCATCACGTTCAAAGTATGATTTGAATTACTATATTAATTTGGCAAAAGAGTTAGAACAATCGGGTGCTCATATTCTAGGAATAAAAGATATGGCAGGGTTATTGAAGCCGGAAGCTGCTTATCAACTTATTACGGAATTAAAAAGCTCAGTTGATATACCTATTCATTTGCATACGCATGATACAAGCGGGAATGGAGTATTTACGTATGCCAGAGCGATTGAAGCAGGAGTCGATATCGTTGATGTCGCTGTAAGTTCTATGGCTGGACTTACCTCACAACCAAGTGCAAACAGTTTATATTATGCTTTAAGTGGCTCGAAACGTCAGCCTGATGTGAATATTCGTTCACTTGAGCAACTAGGCGAATTCTGGGATTATACAAGGAAGTATTATGCTGGATTCGAGAGTGGAATGAATGCTCCACATACTGAAGTATATGAGCATGAAATGCCTGGTGGTCAATATAGTAATCTACAACAACAAGCAAAAGCAGTCGGATTAGGTGCGCGTTGGAATGAAGTGAAGAAAATGTATAGAATCGTTAATGATATGTTTGGTGATATTGTTAAAGTGACTCCATCTTCAAAAGTAGTAGGGGATATGGCTCTATATATGGTTCAAAATAACCTAAGTGAAACAGATATCTATGAAAAAGGTGAAACATTAGATTTCCCAGATTCTGTTGTTGAACTGTTTCAAGGACAGCTAGGTCAACCATATCAAGGATTTCCTAAAAAGTTACAAGATATTATTCTAAAAGGAAGAACACCGACCGAAGGAAGACCTGGTGAATCAATGGACCCAGTAGATTTCCAGCATATTAAAGAGACTCTCTTTAAAAAGTTAGAGCGTCAAGTGACAAGTCATGATATGCTGTCTTATGCGATATACCCGAAAGTCTTTATCGATTTTGAACAGTTCCGTCAACAGTTTGGGGATGTATCGGTTCTTGATACACCAACATTCTTTTACGGCTTACGTCTGGGCGAGGAAATTGAAGTTGAAATAGAAACGGGAAAAACGTTAATTGTAAAGCTAGTTTCCATTTCAAAACCAAAGGAAGATGGGACACGTATTGTTTATTTTGAGCTTAATGGTCAGCCTCGAGAAGTAATCATTAAAGATGTGAATGTGCAAACCAGTACTGTTACTCGTCCGAAAGTTGATAAGGATAACCCAAATCAAATAGGGGCAACTATGCCGGGGACCGTTGTGAAAACCCTTGTTTCTAAGGGAGATAAAGTGAAAAAGGGAGATCATTTAATGATAACCGAAGCGATGAAAATGGAGACAACCGTTCAAGCGCAATTTGATGGAGTTATAAAAGATGTATTTGTTAGTGATGGAGATCCTATAATAAATGATGATTTATTAATTGAACTTGTGATAGAATAAAAAAATAATTAGTATAAAGTGATAAAAATTGGGTAATAAATGAAAAAATGACAGCTGTTATGCTGTCATTTTTTCATGTTAATTATTTGGTTTACGTAATAAAATCATTGCCATATAACTTAAATTCGAGAATAAAACAGAAATAATAAGTGCGTGCATCAAGCCAATTGATATTAATTCATTTTGAGTGAACACAACTGAAATTCCTGTCATCGCTTGAAGGATAATTAAGATAAAAGCAATTACACTTGTCCATACGAGTATTAATTCGGATCGGAAGCGACTGATTGTCCATATCATCAGGATAAGCAAGAATATTGCGAGAGTAATTCCTGATACTCTATGCAAAAATTGTGCTCCGATTGGTCCTGATAGTCCAGGGAATAACATTCCATTACATAGAGGGAAACCTGCGCAAGCAAGAGCTGATTCCGTATGTTTTACATAGGCACCTGTATAAATGACTAGATAGCAATACGTGATGACGAAAAAGAAAAAACTCTTGTAACCTTTTGTTACTTTAGGGGCAATTCGTCGCGTTCTCCCATCTTCGAATGCTAAGATCGTTAGTAGCACAACAGAAGCTAGGGACATAGCTGAAATTCCGAAGTGAAGGGCCAGAATTGCCTTAGATTGGCCAAATACAACTGCACCTGCACCGAGTAACCCTTGGAAAATAATCAATAAAACAGCTGCTATAGACATGAACTTCGTTTCTCTAACATGTTTTAACTTTTTCCAAGACCAAATTGCAAGAATAATAATCAAGACACCGACTAAGCCGGAGACGATTCGGTGGCTATATTCGATAATCGTTTCAATAGCCGGGTTGACTGGAATAACCTCTCCGAAACATAATGGCCATGTTGCGCCACACCCTTCCCCAGAACCCGTCTTTGTCACAAGGGCACCTTGCAGGAGAACGATTAATAGGCCGATAGAGGACAGAATGCCGAAGATTTTTAATCCTTTATGCATTCAAATCACCTTTCCTTCTATAAAATTGTAAAAATCTATGCTAGAGTGAGCAATGGTTATTTTATTGCTTTCTCAATTGATCTTAAAAACAAATATGAAAAATGTCAATTTTACTAGAGTGAATATTTTATGGACATTGTTTAAATGTGAAGATAATGTGAAACTCATGATTTTAATGAAACTAAATAGATTTTAAGATATAATGTGATTTGAAGCACACTATGTGAGAGAGAAATACTTTATTTCGTTTTTGTAAGAGTGCTCGAATTCGTTGACTCTACAAAGGGGGTGAAAGATTGATGAATAAGACTAATACCGCTTTGGAACCATCAAAGGTTATAGCTAGTCCAGATTCATCAGTTGCTGTTAATCAGCAAAAGTCATGGAAGGACTATCTTGTTCTTGCTAAGCAAGGTATTGTTACATCTAATTTAATTACAACATTTGCCGGGATCTATTTAGCGGCAGTTTATACAGGTGTTGGGCTGGGATCACACCTAGCAACAATGTTTTTTGCGCTTATTGGTGCAGCTCTTGTTATGGCAGGTGGTTGTACATTAAATAATTATATTGATCGAGATATTGATCATATTATGGAACGTACAAAAGAGCGACCGACAGTAACAGGGCGTTTTTCTGCCAAACATGTGCTGATTGTCGGATTAGTACAATCTGCAGTTGGGCTTGCATTCTTAGCACTTACAACAGCTACAGCTGCTGTTATTGGATTAGTAGGATTGTTTATCTATGTTGTCCTATACTCAATGTGGACAAAACGTACAACGACACTAAATACAATTGTAGGTAGTTTTTCTGGTGCTGTTCCACCATTAATTGGTTGGGCGGCTATTGATGGAAGTTTACACACATATGCATGGATTTTATTTCTTATAATGTTCTTTTGGCAGCCGCCTCATTTTCTTGCTCTTGCAATGAAACGTGTTGAGGAATATCGCGCTGCTGGAATTCCAATGTTACCAGTTGTTGCAGGTTTTGAAGTGACAAAAAGGCAAATGGTTGTATATGTCCTTGCGCTTTTACCTGTTTCCTTAATGCTATATCCTTTTGGCATTGTCTACACGATTATTACAGCAGCCTTAGGTATAGGATGGGTTATCCTAGGTTTTGCTGGTTTTAAAATGAAAGATGATATTAAATGGGCTAGGTTAATGTTTGTATACTCGCTCAATTATTTAACTATTCTTTTTGTTCTTATGGTCATTGTTCATATTTAATTGTTGATAATTCTTATCGGAAAATTAATTTGAATAATGATTGTAGATATATATCTTAAATGTAGTATTAACTACTTAACGAAAGTGAGGTTGGATTGTCAGATGAAACTTTGGAAAACTACATGGCGTTTTCTACCTCTCTCGTTGCTCGTATTTGTATTAACGGGCTGTTTGGGAGAGACGAACTTAACTGCCCTTGATCCAAAGGGTCCACAATCACAATGGCTTTTTGACAACATGCTTTTATCGTTGTACATCATGGCCTTAGTGACAATTGTCGTATTCGCAATCTTTTTCATTATTCTTGCAAAGTACCGTCGTTCTCCAGGAGATGATGAGATTCCTAAGCAAGTACATGGTAATACGGCACTAGAAATTACTTGGACTGTTATTCCTATTATCTTGTTAACTATTTTAGCTGTTCCAACGATTACTGGACAATTTATGTTAGCTGATACAGAACCAGATCCAGAAATTGGAGATGATACAGTCCATATCACAGTTACTGGTCACCAGTTCTGGTGGCAATTTGATTATGAAGATGAAGGATTTACTGCAGGTCAAGAAGTTTACATTCCTGTAGGAGAAAAAGTAATTTTCGAACTGAAAGCAGAAGATGTTATTCACTCATTCTGGGTACCTGCTTTAGGTGGTAAGTTGGATACAGTTCCTGGAATTACAAACCACATGTGGTTAGAGGCTGATGAGCCTGGAGTATTTAAAGGGAAATGTGCTGAGCTTTGTGGACCTTCACATGCATTAATGGACTTTAAGCTTATTGCTCTTGAACGTGATGAGTACGATGCATGGGTAGCTGGAATGCAAGCTGAAGTTGAAATGCCTACTGAAACAGTAGCACAGCAAGGCCGTGATGTATTTGAAGTTGAGGGTTGTATCGGCTGTCATGCTACAAGTGGAATGGGAACAGCTGCTGGCCCGGCATTAGCGGACTTTGCTAACCGTGAGGTAATTGCAGGATATTTAGAAAATACTGATGAAAATCTTGAAGCTTGGATTCGTGATCCTGAATCATTGAAACAAGGAAATAATATGCCTGCATATCCAGATATGAGCAATGAGGACATGGAAGCATTAATTGCTTACCTTCGTTCGCTAGATGTACAAAACAACTAAAATTCGTTTTAAAAGGAGGTAAACCCTTTGGCTGCACAAAAACAGGAAAAGAGCGTTATTTGGGATTGGTTAACAACGGTTGACCATAAGAAGCTTGGAATCATGTATTTGATTGCAGGGACGCTTTTCTTTGTAAAAGCTGGTGTGATGGCGCTATTTATGAGAATCCAGCTCATGTATCCAGAGATGAATTTTTTAAGTGGTCAAACATTTAATGAATTCATTACAATGCATGGTACAATCATGCTATTTTTAGCTGCCACACCGTTATTATTTGCATTTATGAACTATGTCATACCATTGCAAATTGGAGCACGTGATGTTGCGTTCCCATTTGTCAATGCACTTGGTTTTTGGATTTTCTTATCAGGTGGGTTGTTACTAAGTATGAGTTGGTTCTTTGGTGGGGGACCAGATGCTGGTTGGACAGCATATGTACCACTATCAAGTCGTGATTACGCAGGGATAGGTCTTGACTTTTACGTGCTAGGCTTGCAAGTATCAGGTATTGGTACACTTATTTCTGCTATTAACTTTCTAGTAACAATTATTAATATGCGTGCACCTGGAATGACAATGATGCGCCTACCATTATTTGTTTGGACATCATTTATTTCATCTACATTAATTTTATTCGCATTTACACCACTTGCTGCTGGTCTAGCGCTTTTAATGTTAGATCGTATATTCGATGCACAATTCTTTATTACGAGTATGGGTGGTAATGTAGTTTTATGGCAACATATTTTCTGGATCTTTGGACACCCAGAAGTTTACATTCTTGTATTACCAGCTTTTGGTATTATATCAGAGGTTATACCAGCATTCTCAAGAAAGCGTCTATTTGGTTATACAGCAATGGTATTTGCAACAATGATTATTGCTTTCTTAGGATTTATGGTATGGGCTCACCATATGTTTACAGTAGGTATGGGACCAGTAGCGAACTCTATCTTTGCGATTGCAACAATGACGATTGCTGTTCCTACAGGTATTAAGATTTTCAACTGGCTCTTTACGATGTGGGGAGGAAAAATAACATTCAATACAGCAATGTTATTTGCTTCTTCATTTGTACCAACATTCGTTCTTGGTGGGGTAACAGGGGTCATGCTTGCAATGGCACCAGTAGATTATCTTTACCATGACACATACTTTGTTGTTGCCCACTTCCACTACATAATTGTTGGTGGTATTGTATTGGCGATATTTGCTGGACTTTTCTATTGGTATCCAAAAATGTTTGGACACATGTTAAATGAAACACTTGGAAAGTTATTTTTCTGGGTATTCTATATCGGTTTCCATTTAACGTTCTTCGTACAGCATTTATTAGGTCTTATGGGTATGCCACGTCGTGTATACACGTATCTTGGCGACCAAGGGTTAGATGCATTTAACTTTATTAGTACAATTGGAACATTCTTCATGTCTGCAGCGGTAATTATTCTCGTGATTAATATTATCTATTCAGCATTTAAAGGTGAGCGTGTTACAGTTGCTGACCCATGGGATGCTCGTACTCTTGAGTGGTCGACACCTACTCCAGTACCAGAGTACAACTTTGCACAAACACCACAAGTGCGCTCACTAGATCCTTTATTCTATGAGAAAGTACATGGTGATGGGACTATGAAGCCGGCTGAACCTATTCAACCAATTCATATGCCAAATGGTTCAATTCTACCAATAATTATTTCTATAGGTCTTTTCTTTGCAGGGTTTGGTTTCATTATGATGAACATGGATAATCCTATTATTAACCCTTGGATCG
The DNA here is from genome assembly GCF_056619965.1 of Halalkalibacter sp. HAAS-P014. Lineage (NCBI taxonomy): Bacteria > Bacillati > Bacillota > Bacilli > Caryophanales > Bacillaceae > Halalkalibacter > Halalkalibacter sp. HAAS-P014. The sequence goes on from NZ_JBWQTV010000003.1 coordinate 138,912, forward strand.
TTGCAATTGGTGGTCTAGTAATTACATTTGGTTCGATGTTTGTTCGTTCAGTGAAAGAAGATCATGGCTACTACGTTCCAGTTGAGAAAGTAAAAGAAGATCTTAAGAAAGGAGGAAACTAAGATATGGCGGGTCATGTAGATACTTCAAAGGGGCTTCCTTCTCATCCGGAGAGAGCTACATTAGAAGGTAAAAACAAATTTCTCGGCTTCTGGTTCTTCCTTGGTGGTGAAACAATTCTATTTGCAACGTTCTTTGGAACGTATTTAGGGCTTCGTAATGGTATTGCTGATGGACCTTCTTCTCAAGAGATGTTTCATCTACCACTTGTCTTCATTATGACAATGATACTTTTAACAAGTAGTTTGACAAGTGTTCTAGCTATGTTTGCGATGAAGAAAAACAAGTTTGGGACTTTCAAAATTTGGATGTGGATTACAGTATTACTCGGTTTAGCATTCTTAGGTTTTGAAATCTATGAGTTCTATGAGTATGTGCATCATGGTTTAGGTTATACAACAAGTGCATTTGCGTCATCATTCTATACACTTGTCGGCTTACACGGTGCCCACGTTGCTTTTGGTTTGTCTTGGATTATTGTCCTACTTATTCGTTACAATAAAAGTGGCATTACATTAACGAATGCTCCTAAATTTTATGTGGCTAGTTTATATTGGCACTTCATTGACGTCGTGTGGGTATTCATCTTCACGGTTGTATATCTTATGGGAGTAGTATAAGGGGGGCTAATAGATGGCAGATAACTTAAGTACACCATTTGAGAAAAGTGCAATGACAGATGAAGAAAAACGTCAGACAAGTAAAGAAATTCGTAAGCAAGTAGTTGTGTTTGCTTTAATGATTTTCTTAACGATCTTATCGTTTTTAGCTGTCGGAGCAGGTATATTTCCACGGTCTTTTGCAATTCCGTTTATTCTGATCTTAGCTGCAATTCAATTTGCGCTACAGTTGATCTTCTTTATGCATCTAAAAGATAAGGATCACGGTTGGGCAACGGCATTTATGATCTCTGGTATTTTTGTTACCGTTCCAACCATTGCAGCATTAATGTTGCTACTTGGTATTACAAAATACTAATATAGCTCAAGAAGAGGATGATTAGAATCATCCTCTTCTTTTTTTCTGGAAAAAAAGCTGTATTTTGTACGATTTTGTATTTTGTTAATGGTTAAATTTGTTCAACAGATTGTAAAGAGGGGCTACTCTTTTTTTGGTGTGATTGGTGTATAATAAATACGTATGAATTTTATGTAAAGGCGTGATGAAATGAACCAATCCAATAACGAAAGTGTTCTAAATAACTCTTTTAAAAAGAGAAATTATAAGCCTGCAATTATAATAATTACGATTATTATAAATGGACTAGTTGCATTGCTAGCTGGTTTACCAGGAGTAGACAATTTCACTGCATTCGATGTTAAAATTCTACCAATGATGAATGCGATTTTTAATAGTTTTACGTTTTTATTTTTAGTTGGTGCTCTTATTGCGATACTGAAAAAGAATGTAACTGTACATCGTCGTTTTATATACGCAGCATTTATTACAACAACTTTATTTCTTGTCACTTATGTAGCACATCACTTTTTGTCTGCTTCAACTCCTTATGGGGGGACAGGCTTCATGGCAGGGGTTTATTATTTCATATTGATCACACATATTATATTAGCAGCTGTAATTGTTCCACTTGCTTTAACATCTGTTGCTAGGGCTTGGAACATGGAAAATGAGAGGCATAAGAAAATAGCTAGATGGACGATGCCTATATGGCTATATGTTAGTTTTACAGGGGTTGTTGTTTATATTATGATTTCTCCATATTATTAAAAAGAACTTGGTCATATTTTGACCAAGTTCTTTTTAAATTAAATCTTTATATTTAGTTTGATGATTCCTGCTTCTTTAGCAGAAGTAAATGCGATAACAATAAGAGGGCCAACGATAAAGCCTATAACTCCAAATAACATTAAACCAATATACATTGCAATTAATGTAGCAAGTGGAGACAAACCGATTTGTTCCCCCATAACCTTTGGCTCAACTGTCCGACGAATGATAAGTAAAACAGCTGCAAGAATAAGTAATTGAGTACCGATATTCATATTTCCAGCGATTAATTGGAAAATAGCCCATGGTGCTAAAATAGCGATAGAACCGATTATAGGGATAAAGTCAATCAGCCAAATAATAAATGCCATTAAGAGGGCATATTCAGGAACAATTAGTAACAATCCTATCAATGAGACAATAAAGATTATGATACTAACTAAAAATTGAGCCTTGAAAAACCCCCAAATAACGTATGTTAATCGCGAAGTCATAAAGTTAACTTTATCTTTCGTACGATCAGATAAATACGTAAATATTTTATATTTTAAAGATGGTAGTTCAAGCATGAAAAGAAATAAAGCAATGAGATAGACAACAAATGTCACTAAGTATCCGGGAATACTAGTAATTATTGAAGCGGCATCATTGATAATATTTCGCTCTGCAATCGTTGTTCTAAATGAGTTTAAAGCATTTGTTACATGTAAATTAATTTCGTGTACTAAGTCTGGTGGAAGATTTGCATACTCATCTTCTAGGGTTCGTTGAAAATTCAGCCAAGCACGGTTAAGATCATTTACGTATTGTGGTAAGTTCTCAACAATTTGTGTTCCTTGTGTAACTGCTTGGGTTGTTATGTAATAACCACCTAATCCAATAAAGAATACAAATAAAGTAAAAACAATCATTACGGCAATATTTCTTTTTATCTTAGCTCGTTTATGTAGAGCGTTTACTGCTGGTGTCAAAATAAGTGCTGTTACAAAAGCGACAATAAGTGGAATCGAAACAGGTAATATAAAATAAGCTGCAATTACGATTGCAATAATGGTTAAGATGATAATTAAGCTGCGCTTTGTCATTAGTGCTGTCAATTTGAGACTCCTCTCTCATAAAAAGTACTCCTTTTATTATATTACGAACGCAATCAGATGAACAGGTTAAAGGGTCAAATTCATTGAAGTCGATCACAAAAAGATGACTCTTTTCCTCTTTTTAGTTTGAATATGCTATAATAAAGTCTAATCAAAATAATATTTAGGGGCGTAAGAATGCATAAATTAAGCTATATACTATCGTTTCTACTTTTCCTTTCTCTTGCAGCGTGTGCTTCGTCAGAGCCTGAGCAATTAACTCCACTTAACGCTGAAGAAAGTGAAGAAGTAGCTAACTTCTTGATAGAGTATAAAGAAAAAATGATTGAATCGGTTAATACTGGCGATTTTAACTTATTGGAACCATATTTGATTACTAATAATAGTTACTACCATTCAGTAAGGCGCTATATAAGCGACTTGCATGGGGAGCGTATAACGAAAGAACTCAATGATTTTGAAGTTCTGACTGTATATGAAGATGAACTGGGAGAGTTTCATGCTGATGTAAATGAAGTTGTTACATTATTTGAGTATGGTGAAGAAAACAAGGTTTCAAGACAATTACGGTTTGAGTTAGTACGTGGTGGTGATGATTCATTAAGAGTTATCATTATTAAAGAGAGAAAATAACACAAAAATAAGACAACAAGGATAATAGCCTAGTTGTCTTATTTTTGTGTTATTTATTAATTGGTTTCGATGTTTTTCTTAAGTAACTCTAGTTTATTATTACACTTATCAATAATAGCTTGAGGGAAGTCTTCGCCGTCGTACTCTACACCATGGGGGTAATAATGTTTACCAAGCATAGGTGGCATAAGTTTTACGATTGCATCTTCCTTTGGGATATCGCCTTTTATCGCATAAGCTGGAACCCTAAGGTAATATACATCCCCTTGGTTAACGATTTTGTAATCTAATGTTACTCGTTGATAATCCCATTGACCAGCATGGACAAAGCCAATTGATTCCGCAGCGTGACGAAATGTTTCAAATTTCACTTCTTTATCTGCAAGCTCGATATGTTCAAATTTCACTATGAATACGCCTCCAATTCATCATATATGTACTCTATTTATGATAGTATGAAATGTCTTCAGTTGCAATGGATTAATCATGAAACTTTTATGGATAATTTCACCTTCGACAGATTTATTGTTATAAGCGACAGAACCTTACATAGTTAGTTAAAGGAAATGACATAGTGAATTTCGAATTTTACTATAAGGGATCGAGGAGGAAATAGCACCACTTCTTAGAAAGGAACTTCTAGGTTTGGAAAGAGGGGTTAATATGAAAAAAAAGCATGTGATAATCGGTAGTATGATACTTTTTATTTCTATTATTATTTTTGAAAGTGTATACGAGGTTGAGATAAATGAGTGGTTTCAACAACCTGTCTTGGAAGAGGAAGAGATTCTATCTAGTGAAGAAGTCTATTCCATAGTAGAAGAGAAAGTAACAGAGGATGATCCAATTCAACTAGCAAGTCATGAACATTTTATAGGGATCTCTGTAAATGACATTAAAGCAGAATTTGGGGAACCTGATCGAATTGATTTATCTGCATATGGTTATGAATGGTGGATCTATCAATCAATTGATGATTCTTATATGCAAATTGGTATTGAAGATGGGGAGGTTGTGACAGCATTCTTAACTGGAGATATACGAGGACAAGAGTTATCATTAGGTAAGACGTACAGTGAAATAAACGAACTCCTTCAATTTAAGGAACGTGTTGATGTAACATCTAGTACAGGTGGAATGTATCAGTTTGAATTGACGCGAGAGGATGTCAAAATGAGACCATTAGGAAAAATAGAAGATATATGGGTCCAATTTTATTTTGATACACATACAGAGGAGTTATCTAGTATGCGATTGTTAGCTAGTGAAGTGTTAATAAGGAAAAGACCATATTCAGTTTCTTATATAGGAGAACCACCAACACAACCGTCTTTTACGAATGAGGAGTGGGAAAAGATTGAAGATAGCAATGCTAAGCAAATATTTGATTATACAAATATTATAAGGAATCGTCACGGTCTAGAACCTTTTGAATGGGACGAGACAGTATCAGATGTTGCTTATCTTCATAGCAAAGATATGAGTATAAATGATTTTTTCTCCCATACATCTCCGACATTTGGTGAAGTAGGTGATCGCTTTAAAAACGGTGATGTACCTTTTATGTTAGCTGGTGAAAACATAGCTGCGAAATATATCGATGGTTTAGCTGCTGTAGAAGGATGGTTAAATAGCGAAGGGCATCGGGTGAATTTGTTACATGAAGAATTTAGTCATTTAGGAGTAGGAGTATATAGAGAACACTTCACGCAGAATTTTTTAACTCCTTGGCAATTATAATTTTGTCAATGCTAAAAAGACCGAGAAAAAGGAAAGATTAACCTTTTTCTCGGTCTTTTTTTATAACAAAGAAAGTTGCTGTAGCCATGGCTACTAGTTTTTCGTCTTCGTTATATGCCTTAGCCTCTGTTACCCAAGCCTTATTCCCTTTATGGATCACCGATGCTTTGCATTGTAAATATTCACCTAATCCAGGTTTAATATAGTGGATATTCATTTCTGATGTTACTGCTGCTAAACCAATTGGTAGGGATTGATTCACCATTGAGCCCATTGTCTCATCTAGAAGCGTAGCTATAACCCCTCCATGAACTATTTTTAACCCATTTTCAATAAGGGGCTGAATGGGAATAGTAACTTCATAATGATCATTTTCAAGAAGATGATGTTTAATTCCGGTAATCGCTGTTAAATACGTATTGTAAGAGCCTTGTTGTTTCTTTAGTAACCTATCTAAAATATTTGAAACTAAGGCCTGTTCTTCCTCAGTTGCGTTGGAAAGAAATTGATTTGTTTTATCTAGGATGTTATGAGTTGTATTGAGCATGTATAAAAATCCTCCTGTTTTATTTTAATCTTACATATTGTAGCAAAATTACCTTACAAGGCAAACTGTTTTGTTGAAATGGGAACATTGGACTGGGCATTTGTGTAAGCTATTATAAAGAAAATTAAAAGGAAGGTGAAATAAATGACACAAAGACAGGGGTTACATCCTTCCGTGCAAGAGTTTAAGAAATTTATGAAAAGAAACCCAAACTTATTAAAAGAAGTGAAAGAGGAAAGAAAGACACTCCAAGAATTATTTGAAGAATGGAGCGTGTTTGGAGACGATCATGAGCATTGGAAGACGTATTTAACTAACGAAGACATTGAAGTTAGTGATGATGAAGGCAATGAAAAAGAGGAGAAATCGACCAATAGTGCACTAGATGCTTTTGGACAAATTATGGGACTTGTTAAAAGAATGAATGTTGAGGATGTGCAAAATCATTTGACACAATTTAGTGCGGTCCTCTCAAATATTCAAAATGTTATCCAATCATTTCAGAAGCCTTCTGATCAACCTACTCAAAATCAACAAGAACATCCCTTTTCTTTTCGACGCGATTAATGAAATGTGAGGAGGAACTATATGAGAGCAGATATTCAACAGTTCTTACACGAGAGGCCAGATTTACGTCAGTATATAAGACAACACCCTAAGTGGTATCGACATTTAACAAGAGATCCGAACTCAATCGTCACATTAGAAAAGGAAGCCAACCAATTTTATGGCCGTACTTTACCCCAACGCGTAGAAAAAGTGCAAAATTCCCTCGGTCTCATTATGATGATGATGGAGATGTTAAAGGGGCAAGCAATGGGGGCTGAATCACAAGGACCTGTTCAATAAATGTTGACAGGTCTTTTTTGTATTTACTATAAAATTGTTGATGAATAAAAGAGTTGATTGGAGGAAACCTATTTATATAAATTGATAGAGGAGTAGGAAACGGATGCATAAGCATATTGTCTTTTTAACCTGTTTAATATTATTCTTTATACCTGTTAATGTTTGTGCGAGTCAGCTAGACTCATTACAGCGATTTCAGGTCGTCCCTCTTCAAAGTACTGGTGTCGTAACTGTTCAAACTAAAACGCAAGAAAAATTAACAATTCATCACGAAGTAAGAAAAAATGATGTGCTTATTGAGTGTTTTCTCAATCGGTTTCAATTTAAAGAAGAAAAAGTCGGAAATCTCCATCAAGATGGAGAAGGGCATATCCGACTTTATATAAACGGAGAGCATGTTGACACATTATTTCAACCCGCTTTTCTCATTGAAGATCTACCTTTAGGGGAATATGAAATAAAAGTTGTCGTTGTGAAGAATGATCGAACGCCTTATGAGAATTTGGAAGAATCATTTGTTGTTACAATTTAGTGATGTTATTTTGAAGATACTCATAAATGTTTTTTTCTATCGATATTCCAAGTTGTTGAAACCCTTGGTTTCCAAAGAGTGTATTAAATTCTAAAAAGTAAAAGTTTCCATCAACGGAAATTACATCGAAACCAGCGTGGTTAATCCCTAAATTGCGAGCTGTTGTACGAACGAGTTCGATGGCTTCTTCTGGAATGTTGTCAAAGGAAATACGGGCACCTTGTGCGACGTTATTTCGAAATGTATTTCGTTCATTAATACGCCAATAAGCAGTAACGACATCATCTCCAACAAAACAAACTCGTAGATCTCGATCAATTGGTAAATATTCCTGAATGTAGAAGTACTCGTTCTTCTCAGCATAATCGTGAAATTGTTTGTGAGTTTCGATTAGAAAGACACCTTTTCCCATAGAATTTCGATTTTCTTTTGCTACAAAAGGAAAAGGAAACTCTGCAAAAACACGATTAATATTATCATGATTGCGCCCTAAAATGAGTGTTTTGGGTACATGATTAGGGGTAACGCTCCATAGGGCTCTAGTTACCTCAATCTTGTTAAAACCCATTTGTATAGATTGAATACTTGGAAATATCTTTTTTTTCATTCCATACATAAGGGCATTAACTTGCCAATTTTCAGGGAATAAACAAACGTCAGCTTCTTCAATTTTTTTTCGTTCTTCCAGTTCAAACATGCGTTCAGGTTTAACATATTTTATTCCTGGCATGCCAATTGTTCTGAAAGGATTAAATGTAACAATCTTCATTACTCACGCACCTTTCTCTTCATACATTTAAATAAGACGAATGAATTATAGACAAAGTTTGGAGGGAAGTCAACATGGACAACCAGTGTTCAATTCGCTTAGGGTATGTAGCTATGAGTGTATTGTTATCCAATGCATCTCCGTCCCAAACGATGACAGCTAAACAATTCGAAAAAATTGCCGATCATGATGCTGGCATTCGCAAATTAGAGAGAATTGCTACATCCAATTTAAATAATTGTCTTAGATTATTAAAGCACAATAAAGCACATGATATTTGTTTTTTTCGTATGTCATCCAGGCTTATTCCACTGGCTAACCACCCATTGACACAGGGATGGAAGTTCGAACGGTCACTTGCTTCGGTTTTAAAGGAATTAGGAGAATTTATAAAGAAAAACAAAATGAGAGTAGATTTCCACCCCGATCATTTCGTTGTGTTAAATAATCGGTCAAAAGACATTTTAGAACGGTCATTACGTACACTTATAATGCATTACAAATTATTAAAGGGCATGGGAATTGATCATACCCATCGTTGTGTCCTCCATATTGGTGGTAAAAAGGCAGGGAGGGAAGAAGGGTTAGAGCAGTTTATTTCCAATTTCGCTAACATACCTAGGCCAATCCAAGAAATGATAATGATTGAAAATGATGATCTTAATTACACAATTGAAGATGCATTATACTTAGGAGAAAAGTTAGATGTACCAGTCATTCTCGACCTTCATCATTTTGATGTTTATCAAAAATCATCTGATCTTCTTCTAATTTGGGAACGGATAGTTAATTTATGGAAAAGTAGTCCACTACCTGTTAAAATTCACATCTCGAGTCCTAAAGAAGGTGAGAAGGACAGGCGACATCATGATTATATTAATAGTGATAGGCTTTATAATTTTCTTGAGATGATTAAAGGTACAGTTGACCACGTTGACATAATGATTGAAGCAAAACAAAAAGATGCAGCATTACTTAAATTAACATCAGAACTAAAACAATATAGTCACATTGAAGTCAATACACCAGCATCCATTCATATATAGTTAAGAAACAAGAAGTTATCGAATTTTGATTTGGTGTGCTATACTGATTGGTAGGAGGTGTGAGTAATGCTCGCAACTATGACAACTTTTGAGTTGCTTGACCAAGCAAGCGAACTTGGACAAGCAGTAATTCAATCTGAGACCTATCAGCAATATTTGATAGCTAAGAAAGAGCTGCAAGCCGATTCGAAAGCACAAGAGCGAATTCAAAAGTTTACTAAATTAAAGGACCAATATGAAGAAGTACAACGTTTCGGGAGATATCATCCAGATTACGATAAAGTTTCAACTAATATACGGAAAGTCAAACGCGAGGTTGATCTAACACCAAGTGTTTCAGACTTTAAACAAGCGGAGAAAGAGCTTGAGTCATTATTGAACGAAATTAGTGAAATACTAGCTCGGGCAGTATCTAAAACAATAAAAGTTCCTACTGGCAATCCTTTTTTCGACAATATGTCCTGCAGTGGGGGTTGTGGCACTGGTGGAGGGTGCAGTTGTAGTTAGTGTGGAGGGAAGCATGAGCTTCTCTTCTTTTAATTAGGTGTGGTATAAAAGTATACTTAAACTAAAGATGAACGTGCACTATTGATGGTTAAGGTAGAACATGCTAGACTGAATTGATAAAAGATTATTCAGGAGGAGAACATTATATGCTAAATGGAAAGCGACAAGGAATAGCTGTTTGGCTAACATCGTTAAAATTTGCTAGACAACTACGTCGATTTGGGAATGTTCACTATGTATCAAAGAAAATGAAATATGTCATTTTTTACTGCGATCAAGAAAAAGTGGATGATACAATAAAAAAGTTACATACCTTTCCTTTTGTTCGTGATGTGAAACCTTCGATGCGACCATTTATTGAAACAGAATTCCAAAATGCAAAGCCAGATAAAGCAAAAGAGTATGATTATAAGATGGGGATTTAAGGCTACTTAAGTAGGCTGCTAATTAGCAACCGAACGAGTGTCTTTTTTTTATGAAAAATCGAGCAATTGGCAAGAGATCATATGTTTCTGCAGGTTTATCGTCTATAGATCGAGTTTTCGCGTTTGATTATTTCGTTTGGCGAAACATATAATGGATCTAGAAGTAAAGGAAGTGGTAACGTGGTTAGCTGGAAACGCAATTTATGGATCCTGGTAATTAGTCAATTTCTTGTCATCAGTGCAATGACAATGATCATTCCTTTTTTACCTCTTTATTTACAGGAGTTAGGAGTCGATAATCCTAAGACACTAAGTATTTGGGCAGGTGCTATTTTTGGTGCTAATTTCCTAACAGCTTTTTTGTTTTCTCCTTTTTGGGGAAGAATGGGTGATAAATACGGACGTAAAATGATGATTTTACGCTCTGGATTTGGTATGGCTTTATTTGTAAGTTTAACAGGTTTTGCAACGGGTCCAATTACTCTTCTTCTATTACGCCTGCTAAATGGAGTAGTTTCTGGATTTATTCCTGCTTCAATAGGATTAGTTTCAACCAACACGCCTAAAGAAAAAGTTGGATATGCGCTTGGTCTGTTGCAGTCTGGTTCAGTATCAGGTTCTATCTGTGGACCGTTAATAGGGGGAGTGTTAGCACAAAATTTCGGGTATCGAACAGTCTTTTTAATTACCGGAGCTTGTATTTTTATTGCGACGATGGTTGTTTTCTTTTTTGTGAAAGAACAATTTACCCCTGTTAAAGCTAAGGAGAGAACAAGTACTGTTCAAGAGTTTAGTATGATTACAAATAGGAAGCCACTCTTGTCATTATTTATTGCTATTTTCTTTATACAATTTGCTGTAATGGGTGTAAATCCACTATTGTCGTTATTTGTCGAAGAGTTAACTTCACCAGCGACGGTTGCTTTTTATGCTGGATTAGTTATTTCTGTAATGGGCTTTGCCAATATGCTGACTTCTCCCTATTTAGGAAAGTTAAGTGACAAAAAAGGAGCCCAAAAGGTTTTACTGTATTCCATTTTAGGTGTTGCACTTTTTTCACTACCACAAGCTTTTGTGACTGAAATATGGCAATTAGTTTTGTTACGATTTTTTATTGGATTATGTTTAGGAGGGTTGTTACCAGCAGCAAACACACTGATTAGACTTCACGCACCACAAGGAATGGAGAGTAGGACATATGGATTCTCGAATAGTGCAATGTATTTGGGGAATATGTTGGGGCCTATTTTAGGTGGTCTAGTTGTATCAGGGGTTGGAATAAGAGGTTTATTTATTGTGTGTACTATTTTCCTACTAGTCAATATTTTTATTGTTAAATTTAAAATTTTACCAATTTCAAATAAAGTGTTTGAACAAGAACAACAAAGGAGAAAGAACGAAGAGATTGCCTCTCAAATGTAAACGACAAGCCCCAAGTGTTCTACTAAAACATTTGGGGCTCGTCGGCGTTTAGTTATGTATTGTTTTTAAAAATAGAAGTATAGGTCAAATAATGGTTAATGCAGTGCAGGAATATAACGGTTCATTCGAAGTACACCGATCAAATAATGATAATATAATTCGTTTTCCTTAAATTGGTTTGAAGGCTTTACTTCAAGTTTGTGAATTGGTTCTTCGATTTCATTTGATAATGTTTCAAATAACCGATATCGTTCAGATGGTTTGATATCTGGATTATGAATGCCTTCTAAACATAAATAAATAGGCATCATTTTTCCAGGTGCTGCAGGTTGTAAAATTACTGCCAGAGAGGTTCTTTCTATATTGTTGATTGTAGTATCTAAGCGCAATAGCATATGAACCCTAGATTGATTCGATTTTGCAAGCTCAAGCAATTCATATAAATCATTGTACCCTTCACCTAAGAGTATAAATCGTTGAATCATAATTAAAAACCCTCTTTCTATGGAATACGAATGAAATGTAGCATGAATTTGAGAACTTGTCGAGTGCGAAGTATTATAAAAAAAACCCCCGCAAGGAATCCCTTGCGAGGTGCCCATACAACATACTAATGTATGTCATGAGGCTATGGGAGAGGAGAAACCGGAGGAAGAACTTATGGGGAAACGTAAGCCTTCTCCGCGGTTGTAGCAACACATTAGAGTGTTACTAGTTGAAAGTATGACCATAAATTTCTGTTTGCATACATCAAGGTTAGAAAAATTTTAATTTTAATCAAAAGTATCTTTGAGGTGTTTTTCTTCATGCTTTTTTAGAGATACTTATGATAGGATAAAAGGGATTATCTAGAAAAGAGGATGGGTGGCATAGTGAGAGTTATATCAGGAGAAAAACGAGGCTTGTCATTAAAGGCTGTACCAGGAACTTCAACAAGGCCAACAACTGATAAAGTGAAAGAATCAATTTTTAATATGGTTGGTCCCTATTTTAATGGAGGAATGGCTTTAGATCTTTATGCAGGTAGTGGGGGCTTAGGAATAGAAGCGCTTAGTAGAGGAATTGATAAAGCTATTTTTATTGACCAAAACAGAAAGGCTCTTGAAACCGTTAAAGTGAATTTAAAGCATTGTCATTTTGAAGAGCGTTCTGAGGTTTATCGGAATGATGCAAATAGGGCACTTAAAGCATTGATAAAACGTGAACTATCCTTTTCTGTTATATTTTTAGATCCTCCTTACGCCAAACAAAATATTATAAACGAGGTAAGTATTATATTCGATTACAACTTACTTGAGCAAAGTGGTATGATAGTTTGTGAACATGTAAGCTCAGTTAGCTTACCTAACGAGATAGGAAGTGGAGTGAAATCTCGAACCGAAACTTATGGTGATACAACGATTTCAATATATACATATAGAAAGGATGGAGTGACGGAATGAGTTCGATTGCAGTTTGTCCTGGTAGTTTTGATCCTGTGACATTAGGTCATCTTGATATAATAAGAAGAGGAGCTTCTGTCTTCGATAAAGTAATCGTTGCAGTTCTTCATAATCGAAATAAGGAGCCGATGTTCTCTGTAGAGGAACGAGTTGCTCTTTTGCAGGAAGCAACAAAAGATCTTGTAAACGTTGAAGTTGATTCTTTTAATGGTTTATTAATTGATTACGTGAAGGAAAAGAAAGCGAATACGATCATTCGTGGCTTAAGAGCTGTGTCTGATTTTGAGTATGAGATGCAAGCGGCCTCCATTAATAAAAAATTGGGTCCTGAAATAGAAACATTTTTTATGATGACGAATAATCATTATTCTTATTTAAGTTCAAGTATAGTAAAAGAAGTAGCAAAATATGACGCCGATGTTTCAGATATTGTCCCCGAAGTAGTAGCAAAAGCGTTAAAAAAGAAGTTTAAAAGAGGTTGACAGTCGATGTCAGCCTCTTTTAGTCCCCTTATTTTGCTCTTTGTAGTGCTTGCTTAGCTGATAGAAGGATAAACAAAATAAGCATGATGAGTGTAAATAATGACCCATATTGAATAATGATATTCCACGTGTTTGAGAGCCATGTGTTCGATTGATCCATCAGAAAAACAGGTATAACTTGCCAGTCAGTTCCTGTTTGTTGTTGATTAAGATATATGGGTTTCCATAATATAAAGATAAGAACGGAAGCGATAAAACCATGAATTAATCTCGAAATGAAGAACGGCTTGAATCGAATATCGGTTTCTGCAAGAAGGCTGGCAACTTGTGCTTGAATAGAAAAACCACCAAAGGCAAGAATGAAACTCGTTACAATAACTTGTTCCAATAACCCAACAGATTGTGTTTCACTGGCGATTTGTGCACCAAGAGTCATTTCAAATAACCCTGATATGAGTGACGAACTCAACTCCGTTGGTAACTGGAAGAAAGCAAGAATAATAGAAAAAAGTGAACTTAAGAGCGCAACGATACCAACTAAACTTAAAATTTTATTTAAAACAGAAAATAAGATGATAAAACCACCAATCATCAGTAGTGTTCGGACTGAAGATTGAACAGCATCACCTAGTAGTTGACCAATTGGACGACCATCTCGAATGCGTTCTTCATGGAGCATTTTAAATGCATTAATAATTCCACTAACTTTAGGTTTGTGAGGTGGGCTTGTCGCTTCTTCCCTTAGACCGTGAAATCGCATGATGAGTCCTACAAATATGTTCCCTACATAGTGAGCAAGAGCAAGAAGAATCCCAAGTGCCGCATTATGAAAAAAACCGACTGCGATCGCACCAAAAATGAAAAGTGGGTTTGATGAACTGGTAAAACAAACAAGGCGTTCTGCCTCGATTCTTGATAATTTATTTTCTTGTCGTAAGCGTGCAGTAATTTTAGCACCTGCTGGATTCCCCGACGCCAGCCCCATTGCCCATACAAATCCTCCCACTCCTGGTACACGAAAAAGTGGACGCATTAAAGGTTCAAGTAATACGCCGATAAATGTTACGACACCAAATCCAATTAAAAGCTCTGATACAATGAAAAATGGCAATAGTGACGGAAATACAACTTCCCACCAAATTTTCAGTCCTCTAATTGAACCTTCAAGAGCTTCTTGTGGGTAAATCATTAGCGAGGCTGCTAATATAATGCTCATGAGAGCGAGAGTGAGTGTTTTTATCATTGATAATTGCATTGAATAGCGGCCTCCTCATATGTAAAGTCGGAATGAACATGTCCATAATATAACTATACGTATACAAGCTCGTAATAGACCATATGATTTAGATTGAGATAGGTAAAAATTGTGAGGAGAGGATAGAATGAAGGAAGATCGACCAAAAATAGGTCTTGCACTTGGTTCTGGAGGAGCTCGCGGTTTTGCTCATATCGGTGTATTGAAAGTGTTAGAAGAGGAAAACATTCCAATTGATTTTATAGCAGGCAGTAGTATGGGAGCTCTAGTTGGTAGTTTGTATGGTGTTGGGCATTCTCCAGCTAACTTGCAACAATTCGCGACACTTTTTAGAAGAAAGTATTTTATCGATTTTATTGTTCCTAAGTTAGGGTTTGTCGCTGGGCAAAGAGCGAAAGAAGTTATAAAAATGCTTGCAAAAGGGAAGTGCATGGAACAACTTAATCCACCTGTTACAGTCGTTGCTACGGATCTAAAAAATGGGGAGAGAGTAGTTTTAAAAAAAGGAGATGTAGCATCAGCTGTCAGAGCAAGTATTTCAATACCGGGTATATTTGTTCCGGAAAAAGTCGGTGAGCGTCTTTTAATAGATGGGGGAGTTATTGACCGTGTGCCTGTTTCTGTAGTGAAAGAAATGGGAGCGGATGTTACAATTGCAGTTGATGTCTCGAATTTTCAAACAGAGCCAGAACTGAATACGATTTTTGACGTTATTATGCAAAGTATGGACATCATGTCGAGAGAAATGGTAAGGGTGCAAGAAATTGATAGCTCAGTTATGATTCGTCCAATTGTTAAACATTCGAGTTCCCTTGACTTTTCAGGAGCAGAAAATTTAATCAAGCGTGGGGAAGAGGCGACTAGGGAAAAATTAAATGAAATCAAAAGTTGTATTGCAAGTTGGAAGGAGAAAAAAGATGAACGGATTGATGATTAAAAAAAGGTGGGTTTTCCTCATTCTTTTACTGCTATTTCTACACTTTTTTCAGTTGCCTTACTACTATTCACAACCGGGAGGGGCGAAAGTTTTAGATGAGGTAATAGAAGTGGAAGGTGGTTATACAGACGAAAAGGGGTCATTTATGTTAACAACAGTGCAGATGGGGAAAGCAAATCTTTTCTTTTATGCATGGGCTCACTTAAGTCCATATCGAATGATTTACCCTGAAGAACAGATTCGTTACGAAGGAGAAACCGATGAAGATTACCACCACCGTCAATTAATGGCTATGACTAGTTCACAAGAAATTGCCAAAATTGTTGCCTATGAAGCAGCAGGTAAGGAAGTTGAATATGAATATAAAGGGGTTTTAGTAACAACGTTAATAGAAGGTATGCCTGCACATGAGCTCTTACAAAGAGGGGACCATATAATAGCAGTAGATGATGAATTAGTGTTAACAGCAGAACAGTTAATTGAGCAATTGCAAAAAATGGATGGAACTGCCACCGTCCAATTAACCGTTTTGCGCGATGGACATGAGAAGAAAATAGAAATTGGTTTTGCTGCATTCCCGGAAGAAATGGATGTACCCAAAGATCAGGTAGGCATTGGGGTGTCAGCTCCAATAACTGATCGTGAAGTTGCCTTTGATCCTGATGTGACCATTGACACAAGTCAAATTGGTGGCCCTTCTGCAGGGTTCATGTTCGCCTTGGAAATATACAATCAATTGATAAATACTGATATTACAAAAGGATATAATATTGCAGGAACAGGAACTATTAATGAGGAAGGAATTGTTGGCAGAATTGGAGGAGCGAGTCAAAAGGTAATCGCAGCAGATAAAGCAGGAGCTGAGTACTTTTTGGTCCCCAATGAAGGTGGAGCTATTGATTCAAATTACAATGAAGCACTTGAAGCGGCAAAAGACATAGGGACAGACATGGAAATTGTTCCTGTTGATTCTTTTCAGGAGGCATTAGCTTTTTTAGAGGAGTTACCAAATATACGATAAATTCAAAAGCCTGATTCTGTACGTAGTGTAGAGTCAGGCTTTAAAACTGACATTAGGGTTGAATCGGCGACCTTGAAAATTCCTGCCGTATTTGATCCAGACGCATTTTTTTATCGAGTGGTGTTAAATAGACATTTGTAGCTCTTTCTTCGACTTTTGCAGCAACACTGTCCAACTTTGCTAAGTTAGTAACAATTGGAGTGTTACGGTCTTTTTTAGTATGGTTTAAAAAAGCTCGTCCTTCTTTGTTCATCCCTAATAAACGAATGTATGTTGGTTTTTGTTGTAGTATCTCATTCATTTCCAACTTTGTTGTATTAGTTAAGATGTGAGTGGCTAGACGTTGCAACCTAGTCCATGTATAACGCTTTGTTTTGAGTTGGTGCATCCAATCAGTAAATGAACTTGAGCGTTTACTTGTTTCAAGAACACGGTATTCAAGACCTTCTTCACACTCATAAATTAGACGTAACTGTTCAATAGGAGTAGAAAGTATACGATATTGTAATAAATCAAAGTAGTGTTCCCAAGTATGATAAAGTGAAAAGGTTTGATGGTAAGATTGTAGAAGTTGAATTGTCTCCTTTGGCATAACATGCTGAATATCTTCTAAGTTTTTTTTTGAAATTGCCTGTCGTATGCTTGTAGCACTTGCGATAGATTCTTTCGGTACAGTTTCGTCATGGTAATGCGCATTGTGGCGCAGGGTAGTCGTAGGTTCAATAAAGTATCCTTGGTCTTTAATCGCTTTTATATAGTGAAAACCAAGAATGTTATTTGGTTCACTTAGGGAGAGCATCGTTGAATCAGGATCTAGTTGCCTGAAAGCCTCGGAAGTAGCACGAGGGTAACTAAGCCCTAATTTCATTTTTTCTTTCACTAAAAGGTTAAAGGCTGACTCATTTTCTTCCATAAAAGAAATCAAACTTTTAAATTCTTCTATATTGCCTGACTCGCTACCAAAATTAATAAAGTTTACGCCCATTTCAGCTAAAAGGGAAATGGCACCAGTGGCAAATAATTCAGCTTTTTGGGTAGAATAAGGATATGGAAGTTCGATGACTAAATCTACTCCGTTCGCGAGAGCCATTTTTGTTCGCTGCCATTTTGAGACAATGGCTGGCTCGCCCCTTTGTAAAAACGATCCACTCATGACAGCAATAACTATGTCTGCACCTGTTATTTCTCTTGCCTTTGTAGCATGAAATAAATGTCCATTATGAAAAGGGTTATATTCAACAACTATACCGACTGCTTTCACTTGTAATTCAGCTCCTTTAACTTTTTTAATTGTTTATTGATTTTGAAACGTTATTTCTTATGTACAGAGTTTCTTTACTCTTCTTTTATGACATGCTACAATAAACGTCATGCTTTAAACAAGTACTAGCTACAATATTTGAATGTAGAGTGTAAAGAAAAAAGGTTGACAATCAAATGTTGTAGAGCTATACTTAATTTTGTTGTCTTAGAGGTGATCAGAAATGAAATGGTCATTACAGCAATTGTCGGTTGCGAAACGAAAACCATTTACATTTGAAGAAGAAGTAGATTTAACAAGCCTGAAAGAAATGAATCCAGACATTAGGTCGATATCTCCTATAAAGGTAAAAGGCGATGTTAAATATTCTGGTTCTATGATTACATTTCAATTGTCTATTACCGGTGAGTTAATTCTTCCGTGTGTTAGAACTTTGGCTGATGTGAAATTTCCGATTGACCTTTCAATAACAGAACAATTTCATCCGAAAAATGATTATGTTACAGCTGATGTTGAACATGATGATATTCATTTTCTTGAAGATGAAACAATTGATTTGCTTCCGGTTATAAAGGAACGGATACTTCTTGAAATACCAATTCAAGTGTATGCGGAGACTGAAGCGGAACGTCTTGCTCCACCAGCAGGGAAAGATTGGGAGCTAATCACAGAGGAAGATCGTAAAAATCGAATCGATCCAAGGTTAGCAGATTTAGCAAAGTTTTTTGATAAGAATTAGGAAAATCGAAGCACCGGCACCGATCGGGCCTTCATTTCATACAACCAACTAAAGTGAATAGAAGTTGGGTTTTATAGATTTTTTAAGGAGGTGGGAATGATGGCAGTACCATTTAGAAGAACATCTAAAACTCGCAAAAATAAGCGTCGTACTCACTACAAATTAGCAGTACCTGGTATGACTAAATGTCCTGAGTGTGGAGAATTAAAACTTGCTCACCGTGTTTGTAAAGAGTGTGGCTCTTACAAAGGCCAAGATGTGATCAGCAAGTAATTTGAATAAGTACAAAAAGACGAAGAGATTTCTCTTCGTCTTTTTGTATATCACCTTAAATTGAAAGAAAAAACAAACAAATACGCAGAGGAGACTGTTAGAAAGGTTGAAAGACCGTATTTGGCAGTCTCCTTTTTGTGTCAGTCGCTCTAGTTGGTCTAGTGAATAGTTATCGAAAAATCGGTAATAATTGAATACTAGAACATAATCTATTTCAAAACAGGAAGAAAATATCTTCTTTTTACAAATTTGAGTCTTTCTACTCTAGTAGATGCATATGATTAAGTAAATGAGATTTTAAGGAGGGATTCTATGACAACGATTCGCCAAGATGCATGGAGCACTGATGAAGATTTAATATTAGCTGAAGTTGTTCTTAGACATATACGAGAAGGCAGTACACAACTCTCCGCTTTTGAAGAAGTTGGAGAGAGGTTATCTAGGACGAGTGCAGCATGTGGATTCAGGTGGAACTCTGCGATTAGAAAAAAGTATGAATCCGCTATTGCGTTAGCTAAAAAACAGCGATCCAAAGGGAAGAAGCAGCAACAACCACAGTTTGAGGATGAGTGGAAAGAAGAGACTAGTGATGAAATTACCGAACCGTCAACAACGTTTACAGAAGAAGTTAGAGACGAGAAGGTGGAGTCAGAACAAACACAAGAGCAAGCTACCTTTTTAACGATGGAGTCGGTTTTATCATTTTTAGCAAATTATCATGAAAAAGTGAAAGAATATAGGCCTGCAGAAGAGATAGAACAATTAAAACAAGAAAATGCAATGTTAAAGGAACAACTAGAAAAAGTAAAAGAAGAGAAAAAAGTAATGGCAGAAGATTACCGTTCGTTGTTGTCTATTATGGATCGAGCTAGAAAGTTGTCTATTTAAAGCGTACGGAGTTCTTAAAAGGAAACACACACATGAATTTCATGTGTGTGTTTCCTTTTTATAGATTGTAATGTTAGTTAATTGTTTCTTCCGATTCTACATTAATGGGTTCTTGGTCTCCTACCTGCTCATGAACACCTTCTGGATACCACACGTAAGGACTTTCGCCACGATCTCTAGTAGCATCATACGTAGCAGCTTCAAATCCCATGTGTTCCCAAAAAGCACTAGAACCTTGTCTAGCATTTGTTTTTATTGGTAACTTAAATGATTTTGCGAAACGAACCAGTGTCTCACCGTAGCCTTTCTTACGATATGGCTCCAATACTTCTAGTTTCCATAGTTCTAAATAATCTTGTGGAGGATCGAAGTAACGGTCATACTTTCCACTAATGCGATATAAACTCATTCGGGCTACCAGTTTATTCCCATAATAAATACCGTAAAACGGTGATTCGCTATCATTCTCAATGATATTTGATTCTAAATCACCTTTCATTGAAAGTTCAGCCGCGCCATACTCACGGAAGTTTTTAAATTCTTCTAACGTTTTATAATTTACAAGTAAACGCTTAACTTCATAATTGTTCATTAGTATGTCCTCCTTACTAGCATAGTCAAATCTATTTTACTACATTTCTGATGAGAACGCTTATATTTGTTCAATTTTTTGTTGAGAAAAGTTTTTAGTTAAAAAATTAGCGAATATCCTTTCACAGTAATATTTAACTCTGTGATTTGGATTTAAATTCAGCACTTTAGAAATGATGCTGATTACATTTTTTTGAGAAGATTTGCCCGAGAGTGTGGTACAATTTTATAAAAAACAAGGGGTATTAATTGTGAATATAGTAATTATTGGATCTGGTTCAATTGGGATGTTAACCACATTTTATCTGACAAAACAAGGATGTTCTCCTTTGATGATTACCAATCGCCTTACTCAAGCAAAGGAGGTACAAGAAAATGGTTTACATATACAGTATGAAGATGGTGGGAGGGAGAAGCAAAAGGTTCGTGTAAGAGCATTAATGGACTTAAAACGTTCAGAATCGATTGATTTAATGATTGTAGCAGTGAAATCATATCAAGTAAAAGGACTTTTAAGTACGATTCGGTTATTAAGACTTGATATCAAGTCTGTACTTTTTTTGCAAAATGGGATGGCACATACTGAATTATTTTCTGAAATAACGATTCCTGAGATCGCGGTTGGGATAATGGAACACGGTGCCCTGCGTAAGAATGACAATACAGTTCGGCATACTGGAGTTGGGAGTTTAAAATGGAGTTATGTGCAAAAAAAGGATGGATTGGTCCAAGCTGCTTTTAAATCTATAACAGATCCTAATTTTCTTATCCATCAAAAGGAAGAATGGAGCAAAATGCTTCAGAATAAGCTAATTATAAATGCTTGCATTAATCCATTAACTGCTATGTTTAGAATACGCAATGGAGATTTGTTAGAGAACAACCATTATCACAAACTTATGAAGCTCGCATTTAAAGAAGTTATGCAAGTAATTATAGATCAAGATGTTAATGAAATGTGGAACAATGTATGTGTGGTTTGCAAAAATACAGCCAATAATTATTCTTCAATGTTAGTCGATCTAAATAATAATCGGCAAACTGAAATAGATAGCATTATCGGTTTCCTGATAAGAGCTGCTGAAGAAAAGCAACTAGACGTTCCAATTCTAACCTTCCTATATGAAGGAATCCGAGCAAACGAACAAAGAAACAAGGAAAAAGACAAGGGGGTGCTCACTCATGATTAATATGGTGGCTTGGATCATTGCTACGATAGTGACCCTTCCGTTATTAGGTTGGTATCTCATTTATATAACGTCTGTGAAAATATCAAAGAATAAATCAAAGTCTATGAGGCGAGCGTCTGATTGGACATTGATTCTTTTTATGCTGGCTGTTTATTTTATTATTATCGAACTTTGGAATCAGTCTTTGCTTTGGATTATCCTCGCAACCTTTTTCTGTATTGCCTTGTTATTTACTTGGATCCATTGGAAGGTCTCTGGAGATATTCATGTTCGTAAGTTATTTAAGGGGATATGGCGCTTTAACTTTCTGTTGTTCTTTGTGATCTACCTTCTACTAAGTGGGTTCGCTTTAATTTTAAGAATTTTCAGTTGAAAAAAGTTCGTATCACTTGGTCATTACCCCATACTTTGCTATGATGAAAGAGAATTTAGTAATTGAAGGGACGTCTATATATGAAGGTAACGGAAATTGACCTACTAACTGACGACGGGTTTATGAATCGGTATGTCAGTGGCAATAAGGTAAGTGAATCATTTTTTGATTATACATATAATGATCCGGATAAGTTCCAAAAAAGGGTAGATCACCTACAAATGCAAACGTATAAACGAGAGGAATTAGCAAGCTATTTCTTAAATGTTCATTCGACTCTTAATTACAAAGAAGAGGCGCACAATCAAATTGAAAAGCTTCGTCAACCAAATTCCGTTGTGGTTGTTGGAGGACAACAAGCTGGTTTATTGACTGGGCCTCTCTATACTGTCTATAAAGCAATGTCTATCGTTATTTTAGCTAAACAACAAGAAGAGAAACTCAATGTCCCTGTCGTTCCGATCTTTTGGATTGCTGGTGAAGATCACGACGTCGATGAGATTCGTTTTGTCTACAAAGAGAAAGCTGGATTGTGGAAAAAGCACATGTATAATGACTCGTTAAGGGTATCATCTGCTTCTTCTTTACAGCTAAATAAAGTCGAAATACAAAAATGGTTGAACGAGATTTTTGCTTCGTTGCCTGAAACGGTCTATACAAAGACTATTTTTAAGAAGTTATCGTATTTTCAAGAGCATGCAGTTACGTTCGTTGATTTTTTTAGAAATGTAATGAACTGGTTTTTTGGTCAGGAAGGGTTGTTGCTTTTAGACGCGCATGACCCTGGAGTACGTAAGCTAGAAGTAGAGTACTTTGATCGTTTGATACACGATGTTGAGTATGTGCAAGCTTCTCAGCAACAAGGGGCAATATCCTTTACAAAGGCTGGATATGGTGAGCCCATTGATACTGATAACTTGAATGCCCACTTATTTCTAGAAGTCAATGGAGAACGGAGAAGGCTAGATTATGATCAAGGTGTTTTTACAGTAAAGGGTACCGACTATACCTATACAAAACAAGAATTATTAGCAATTCTTTATGCAACACCAGAGAGATTTAGCAATAATGTTGTTACAAGGCCTTTGATGCAGGAATGGTTATTGCCTGTGTTAGCTTTTATCTCCGGGCCTGGTGAATTGCTGTATTGGGCAACTCTTAAAGATGTATTTTCGCACTTTGAAATGAAAATGCCACCAGTCATTCCACGAATTCAATTGACGTTTGTTCCAGCTTTCATTCATAAATGGCTAAAAGAAGAAAATCATGACATCGAACCATTCTTAAAAGGACAAATGGAAGAAGTGCGAGAGAAATGGTTGAAAGAAGAAAATGAGTATCCTGTTAATAAAGTGGTAGAAGAAGTTAGAGAGGCGATTCTCTATCATTATACGCCTTTACGGGAATTAGCATCCGAAATGGATCCTACCTTAGCTCAGTTGAGTGAAAAAAACGTAACCATAATAGAAAATCAAATAAAGTTCATGGAAAAGAAAATGGAAAATTTCGTTCGACAAACTCATGAGTATACTCTTTCAAAATTCACAGAAGCTGGTAACTTTCTTTCTCCGTTAAGTAAGCCACAAGAACGCATATTTCATCCGATCTTGTTGATGAATGTCATTGGTGAGGATGGATTTAGACGATTGCTGTCAACAAATATGTCGGTGAACAGTATACACAAAGTTGTGTATTTGTAAATAATTGTTACGTTTTTCCGTCGAAATGTGGATAATTAAAACCCTGTCTATTGGCAGGGTTTTTTTGATGTGGATAAATTGAAAATTTAGTGTGGTGTAAAGTGGGGGAATGTGGTAACTTAATGGTAGTAAGTGGGGGGAGTTGGGTTAGCGATGTTTATGGGTGAATATCGCCACAACGTGGATGAGAAAGGTCGTATGATAGTTCCGGCTAAATTCCGGGATCATTTAGGCTCGTCTTTTGTTGTGACCCGAGGTCTTGATCGTTGCTTGTTTGTTTATCCACAGGATGAATGGCAAAAGCTTGAGAACAAGCTGAAGACATTACCCTTCACAAAAAAAGATGCCAGAGCTTTTACCCGTTTTTTCTTCTCTGGTGCTACTGAATGTGAATTAGATAAACAGGGGAGAGTAAATATAGCCTCTCCACTTAGGGAATATGCAAAGCTTGATAAGGAATGCGTTGTAATTGGTGTTTCTAATCGAGTGGAGATTTGGAGTAAATCAATTTGGGAAGAATACTTTGCTGAATCAGAAGAATCATTTAGTGAAATAGCTGAAAATATTGTGGATTTTGATTTTTAGGAGTGTTTTTGGAGGTAATGGAATGTTTCATCATATTACAGTGTTAAAAAAGGAATCAGTCGATGGGCTCAACATTAATCCAAATGGAATCTATGTTGATTGTACATTAGGTGGAGCGGGACATTCTTCTCTAATTGCCTCACAGCTTAACGGTGATGGGCATTTATATGCTTTTGATCAAGATGATAAAGCGTTGGAAAATGCGAAACAAACGTTACGGCCTTATGAGGGAAAGGTAACTCTAATTAAAAGCAACTTTCGTTATATGAAGGATAAACTTGATGAATTAGGGGTTACAAAAATAGATGGGATACTGTTCGACCTAGGTGTGTCAAGTCCTCAACTAGATGAAGCTGAAAGAGGTTTTAGCTATCATCAAGATGCTCCACTTGACATGAGGATGGATCAAACGGCAGAGTTAACAGCATTTCATGTTGTAAATGAATGGCCTTTTGCAAGACTTGTTCAGATCATTTCAAGATATGGAGAAGAGAAATTTGCAAAACAAATTGCTAGGAAAGTAGAGGCGCATCGAAACCAGAAACCTATTGAGACGACAGGGCAACTAGTTGAAATTATTAAGGAAGCTATACCGGCGCCAGCAAGACGTACAGGTGGACATCCGGCCAAAAGAACATTTCAAGCAATTAGAATTGCTGTAAATGATGAACTTGGGGCTTTTGAAGAAGCATTAGAAGATTCGATTGCTCTCCTGAAGAAGGGTGGAAGAATTTCTGTTATCACATTTCATTCGTTAGAAGACAGGTTATGTAAAGAATTTTTTAGAGAGAAAAGTAAAGGGCCAGATCTTCCACCAGGCTTACCAATTATACCGGAAGGGTATGAGCCAATACTTAAATTAATTACAAGAAAACCTATTGTTGCTTCAAATGAAGAATTGGAACAGAACAATCGATCAAGGTCGGCGAAACTGCGAATAGCAGAAAAAGGCTAAGGGGGAGTATAGTATGAGTATGGTGGCTCGTAAATTTCAAGAGCAGGAACAGAAGCAAGTTCAAACAAAAACGCGAGTTAGGCTTATTCGCCATAAGATAACGGTAGGGGAAAAGGCGATTATTGGTTTGGTTTCTTTTTTTGCTTTTATCGTACTAGGTTTTATCGTACACAACTACGCAACTTTATATAGCGCGAATCAAGAAGTGTACCATTTAGAGCAAACGATCAATCAACAAAAGGAATTAAATGACGGTCTATCATTACAAGTTGTGGAATTAAGTGCACCAGATCGCATTTTACAAATAGCAACGGAGGAGCTTGGAATGACTCTTGATGACAATAAGGTAAAGGTCGTGCAAAACTAGTTCAATTTTTGAGCTAGTTTTTTCGCTCGAAACGAGACATTATATAGCTGCAATAAGGTCTCATTTATGGCATAGTTATAAAGAGGTGAAAAGAGTGGAAATTAAGCGATCGGTTACAAATAAACGCGCCGTTATGCTAATGGTATGTGTGATTATCATATTTTTGATTTTGCTTGGACGAGTAATTTACATTCAAACGACAAAAGAAATTAACGGGCAAGATCTTCAGGCATTAGGAGAAGCAAGGTGGACTCAAACTGAAGTTATCAAAGGAGTTCGGGGAACGATTTATGACCGAACGGGTAGTCCTGTTGCTCAAGAAGTGAATTCATATAGTGTTTATGCGGTGTTGGATGAAGGTTATCAAAGCTATGTAAACGATATTGATGCAACCTCCGAGCTTCTTGCACCACATATTAATATGTCTGAAGATGCTTTGGCTAAAGCATTAACGGATGGACAAGCAGGTGGCAAGTTTCAAATTGAGTTAGGTCAAGGAGCAAGACATTTAACATATGAACAAATATTAGAAATTCGTGAATTAGAGCTAGATGGAATTTATTTTAGAGAGGAGTCTAGACGTTATTATCCGAAACAAACGTACGCATCACATATTCTTGGTTTTACTGAACGTAATACTGGAGAACCTCGAATGGGATTGGAGTTAAGTTTAAATGAATTAATGGAAGCTGAAGATGGGTCAGTAAGTTACCAAAGGGATCGTAAAGGGCTTCCTTTACCAGATCCGAAGCAGCATATTACAGCTCCTAAAAATGGTCATGATATTTATTTGACATTGGACTCTAATATCCAAACGGCTCTTGAGCAAGTTATGACTCAAGTAGAGGAACGATATACCCCTGAGAAAATGATCGCGATTGTTGCTGATCCTAAAACGGGCGAAATCCTTGCTATGAGCAATCGTCCTAGCTTTAACCCGAACCACTATGAACAAATTACCAATTATTTAAATTATGCGATTTCAGACAGATTTGAACCAGGTTCCACAACGAAAATGTTTACTGTTGCAGCTGCGATTGAAGAAGGGGTCTATAACGGGGAAGAACACTATCAATCTGGTACGATTGAAGTAGCAGATCGTAGAATTGGAGACCATAACGAGGCAAGAGGTTGGGGAAGTATTTCGTTTGATGAAGGGTTTTATCGTTCTTCAAACGTTGCTATGGTTAAGTTAGCCCTTGAGAAGTTGGGTCCAGAGACATTCTATGATTATTTACACAGATTTGGATTTGACCAAAAGACAGGGATTGATTTACCGAACGAGGCAGATAGTTTACTTGCGAGAAATGGTCGTGTAGATACAGCAACTACTGCGTATGGTCAGGGTACGGCTGTGACGCCTATTCAACAAATTCAAGCAGCAACAGCTATAGCAAATGACGGAAAAATGATGAAGCCATATGTAATTGACCGTATCGTTGATCCAAATACAGATGATGTGGTTCACGAAAATGAACCTGAGTTGGTTAGTGAACCAATTTCTAAGGAAACGGCAGTTCAAGTAAAGGATCTATTAGAGGGGGTTGTTACCGATTCTGCAGGTACTGGTCATCCATATTATTTAGAAGGGTTTAATGTAATTGGTAAGACAGGAACAGCACAAATCAATGATCCAAATGGAGCTGGCTATATTCGAGGCCATGGAGAAAATATCTTCTCGTTTTTAGGTATGGCTCCAAAAGAGGACCCGAGAGTAATTGTTTATGTAGCTGTAGAACGACCAAAACTAGCTTTAGATGAATCGGGCTCAAAACCAACATCGATGATTTTTAATACGATTATGCAACACAGTTTGCAATATTTAAATATAACTCCAACTGTAGAAGAGGTTGTGGAACAAACAGAAGAAGGTTTCCAAACAGATGACTATATAGGAGAGAAAACAAAATCGATTAAAGAATCTATTGAAGAGGATATTGATATAGTAATTTTAGGAGAAGGTTCGAAGGTAGAAGCCCAACAACCGTTAAGTGGTAGGGGGTTATTGCCTGGTGAACGCTTGTTTATTAGAACAGATGGCGAAACGTTTGAAATGCCTGACCTTACGGGTTGGTCGAATCGTGATGTTCGTCGATTTGCACAAGTAATGGAACTGAACCCAACATTTTTTGGGAATGGCTTTGTAATCGAACAAAGTGTTGAACCAGGAACGAAATTCCAAACGGGAGAATATTTAGTAGTGGAGCTAAATCAACCTCGCGTAATTAGCGAGGTTGATGAAGAGGATGAGGAACTTGAGGAAGATGAGCAAGTAGGCGAATAGTTGTCTTTAGAGAAACCGTTGCGGCTGTTCTAACCAATAGCGTACAAGCATACGTTTAAGTAGGCCCGTCTAAAGTTGGCGGCACTGAAAGTATGCGGGAGGTATTACGGTGCGAGTTTCTAACGTGACAGTACGAAAAAGACTAATTCTTGTCCTTTTTTTTGGACTTGCTATCTTCTTGATCATTGCACTGAGGTTAGGTTATGTCCAGTTTGCACTAGGTGATTGGTTAACGGACAGAGCAGAGGATTCCTGGAGCAGAGATGTTCCCTTTGAAGCAAAACGGGGTGAGATACGTGATCGGAACGATGTTGTACTAGCAACGAACGTAAGTGCTCCGTCCATTCTTGTAGTTCCAAGGCAAGTTAAAGATCCAGTTAACACCGCAGAGAAACTTGCATCGGTATTGGATATGGATCATCAGAAAGCGTATGAATATGTAACGAAAAATGAATCGATCGTTCGGATTAATCCTGAAGGACGAAAAGTGACAAAAGAGAAGGCTAGTGAGGTACGATCACTACGTTTAGCTGGAGTGTATATCGCCGAAGATAGTAAAAGACATTATCCATTCGGTAGTTATCTCTCCCATGTATTAGGTTTTGCAGGAATTGATAATCAAGGATTGACAGGACTTGAACTATACTATGACGAGGAACTAAAGGGTGAAAGTGGGTATGTTTCGTTTTTCTCCACAGCAAAAGGGAACCGGATGCCAAACTTGGCAGATGAATATACAGCTCCTGTAAATGGACTTGATCTGCGATTAACGATCGATAGCGAAGTCCAAACTATTATAGAAAGAGAGCTAGATATTGCTGAGGCGACTTATAATCCTGATGGAGCAATTGCGATTGCAATGAATCCTAACACAGGGGAAGTGTTAGGAATGAGCAGCAGGCCACACTATAATCCGGAAAATTTTCGCGACGTTCCCCCGGAAATTTACAATCAAAATAAGCCAGTTTGGATGCAATATGAACCGGGATCTACATTTAAAATCATTACACTCGCTGCAGCACTTGAAGAGGGAGAAGTTGACTTAGAGAAAGACACATTCAATGATCCTGGGTATATTGAAGTAGCGGGCAGAAACTTAAGATGTTGGAAAAAAGGTGGACATGGTCATCAAACCTTTTTAGAAGTTGTTCAAAACTCATGTAACCCTGGATTTGTTGTGTTAGGTGAAAAATTAGGGACGGATCGTTTGTTTGATTACATTGAAGATTTCGGGTTTGGTAAGAAGACTGGAATTGACTTACAAGGTGAAGGTACTGGAATATTGTTTGATCGAGATCGTGTTGGTCCGTTAGAACAAGCTACAACGGCATTCGGTCAAGGGGTAGCAGTTACTCCAATTCAACAAGTAGCAGCTGTTTCAGCAGCTGTCAATGGTGGTTATCTTTATCAACCATTCTTAGCTAAGGAATGGGTAGATCCTTTAACAGGGGAAGTTGTAGATAGTCAGTCACCAATATTAAAAGACCAGATCATTTCTGAAGAGACTTCAAAAGAAGTACGTTATGCCTTAGAGCATGTTGTTGCACTTGGTTCAGGTAAAGGAGCCTATATTGATGGATATCGCGTCGGTGGAAAAACGGGAACAGCGCAAAAAGCCAAAGATGGAAGATACTTAGAAAATAATCATATCGTATCATTTATTGGTTTTGCTCCTGCTGATGACCCACAGATAGTTGTTTATGTGGCCATTGATAATCCGAAAGATACCTTGCAATTTGGTGGAATTGTTGCGGCTCCAATTGTAGGGAATATTATCGGAGATAGTTTAATTTCAATGGGTGTAGAGAAACGTGATGGGCAAGTAGAAAAAGAAATGACATGGAGTGATACCCCATTAATTGAAGTTCCGGATTTAGTTGGTCGGACAAAGCGAGAGCTTCATGAATCGTATTACGAGCTGCAGGTAGAAGCTGAAGGGGAAGGCAACTACGTTTTAGCACAATCTCCAGACCCAGGTATAAAAGTAGAAGAAGGTTCAACAATCCGACTTTATATGGGTGACAAATAAGGACAAAACGTCTAAAATAATGAAGGTATTTTAAAAAAGTTATTATGGTGAATGGATGGATTGAGAGGTTATTAACATGATGAAGTTACAAGAGCTCCTTGTACCACTAAGGTTTCAAACAAATAAATTGGATATCAACCCTGAGGTTCTATCTATTGAGATGGATTCTAGGAAAGTTGAAGAGGGAACTGTTTTTTTCTGTATTAAAGGATATACAGTTGATGGACACGACTATGCAAAACAGGCGGAGGGCCAAGGGGCGGTCGCGATTATAGCTGAGCGCCCTCTTCCTGTATCAATTCCAGTAATAGTTGTTCCGGATTCATCGCGAGCAATGGCTAAGCTAGCTTGTCACTTTTATGGTAACCCGACAGAAAAACTTCACTTGATTGGTGTGACGGGCACAAACGGTAAAACAACTGTAACGCATCTGATTGAGCAAATTATGCAAAATGCCAATAAGAAAACAGGTTTAATTGGAACGATGTATACCAAAATTGGTTCAAGCCAGTCTGATACAAAAAATACAACCCCTGAATCATTACCTTTGCAGAAGTTGTTTAAAGAAATGGTGGATGAGAATGTTGAAACGGCAATGATGGAGGTTTCTTCACATGCGCTTCATTTAGGTCGAGTACGGGGCTGTGATTTTGATGTTGCGGTTTTTACTAATTTATCACCAGATCATTTGGATTACCATCAGACAATGGAATCGTATTTACATGCTAAAGGATTACTATTTGCTCAGCTTGGTAACACGTTCTCAAGTAAAGTAGCTGTCCTTAATCTAGATGATCCAGCTTCTGAAGAGCTAGCGCGCTTAACAACTGTTGATGTTGTTACATATGGCGTAAAGGAAAAAGCAGATATCATGGCTACGAATATTAAAATCAACCCTTCTGGTACAACGTTTGACTTGATTGCCTTCGGAGAAAAAGAGACGATTTCTTTACAGTTGATCGGAATGTTCAGTGTGTATAATGCTCTTGCAGCAACGTCTGCTGCGTTGGTTTCAGGTGTGTCACTAGCATCCATAAAAGCTAGTCTAGAAGCTGTAAAAGGAGTAGCGGGACGATTTGAAACAGTAGACGAAGGACAGGATTTTACAGTCATTGTCGATTATGCTCATACTGCAGACAGCCTAGAAAATGTGTTGAAAACAGTGAAGGAATTTTCAAAAGAGCGTATATTTGCCATCGTCGGTTGTGGAGGGGACAGAGATCGGACAAAACGTCCAGTTATGGCACAAATTGCTGTACAATATGCAGATCATGCCATTTTCACATCTGATAATCCCCGTTCAGAGGACCCGGAGGACATTCTCCAAGATATGATTGCGGGTGTTAACGGAAGTAGGTATGAAGTGATTATTGACCGAGAAAAAGCAATTAAAAAAGTCATGAAGGAAGCTCATAAAGATGACATCATTTTAATTGCTGGAAAGGGCCATGAAACATACCAAATCTTACGTGATCAAACAATTCATTTTGACGATAGAGAAGTAGCTCGAAAAGGGATTCAAGAGCGCCTCAAACATAATCCTTCTTAAAAAACAATAACATCTAGTTAATTAGTTATTATTTTCTAGGAAATTCAAAGACATATAAATTACACTTAGATGATAACAATGGTTATAGAAAATTAAATAGGAAAGACATTTATGTGTCTTTCCTAATAAAAAATCAAATATACAAAAATGAATAGCTCATTCGTATTAGAAAGGAGGAATGATCAGTGATGTTAGAGCGTGTCTTACTTCTTACTTTACTGGCTTCATTTCTAGTTGCTGTCCTCCTGTCCCCATTATTTATTCCTTTTTTAAGAAGGCTTAAATTTGGGCAAAGTATTCGAGAGGAAGGTCCAAAATCACACCAAAAGAAAAGTGGTACGCCGACAATGGGAGGCATTGTTATTGTTCTTACAGTATTGGCAACCACTATATTTATTTCGTTACGCTTTTTATCTTTCAGTCAAGAAATTTTATTATTGCTTCTAGTTACTGTTGGGTTTGGAATAGTTGGTTTTATAGATGATTTTATAAAAGTGGTTTTAAAACGAAATTTGGGATTAACATCTAAACAGAAATTAGCTGGACAATTACTTATTGCGATTCTTTTTTATATTGGTCTAATTCAGATGGATTTTTCGACGGCTATCTCAATACCGGCTACAAACATTTCGATTGATCTTGGATGGTTTTATTTGCCTTTAGTGATTATCATGCTTGTGGGTGCTTCCAACGCTGTTAACTTAACGGATGGTTTAGATGGTCTACTTGCTGGAACAGGGGCAATTGCTTTTGGTGCATTTGCTGTTCTTGCTTGGCACGCTGGCTATATTGATGTATCAATTTTTAGTGCGGCAATTGTAGGTGCTGTATTAGGTTTTCTTGTGTATAATGCACACCCAGCTAAAGTATTCATGGGAGATACCGGGTCTTTAGCATTAGGGGGAGCGATCGCAGCAATCGCAATCATGACCAAAATGGAGGTACTGCTTGTTTTAATTGGTGGAGTCTTTGTCATTGAAACACTCTCTGTTATTATCCAAGTTATCTCTTTTAAAACAAGAGGGAAGCGAGTGTTTAAAATGAGTCCATTGCACCACCATTATGAGCTTTCGGGATGGTCTGAATGGCGTGTTGTTGTAACGTTCTGGTTTGTTGGAATGATACTAGCTGTTATCGGAATTTATTTAGAGGTGTGGTTGTAAATGAAATCAATTGAACAGTTCAAAGGTAAAAATATCTTAGTTTTAGGCTTAGCAAAGAGTGGAGAAGCGGCAGCAAGGTTGCTCTTAAAGCTAGGTGCTAATGTAACGGTTAATGATTCAAAGCCTTATGAGGAAAATGTGCAAGCAAAAGAATTGGAGCGTCTAGGAATTCAAGTTATTTGTGGCCATCATCCATTATCATTAATAGATGACTCTTTAGATTTAATTGTCAAAAATCCTGGTATACCGTATTCAAACCCACTTGTTGTTGAAGCTTTACATAGAGGACTTTCTGTTGTAACGGAAGTTGAAATTGCTTCTTTGATAAGTGAAGCTGAAATAGTGGCCATTACTGGATCAAATGGCAAAACAACAACTACTACTCTAATTAATGAAATGCTAAAACAGAGTAGGCGTACCCCTCTTATCGCAGGAAATATTGGAACAGTTGCTTGTGAAGTTGCGGAAAAAGCAACGGAAGATGATGTCATGGTACTAGAAGTATCAAGCTTTCAATTGTTGGGTACAGAAAAGTTTCAACCAAAAGTAAGCGTCTTTTTAAATTTATTTGATGCCCATCTTGATTATCATGGGACAAAAAAAGAGTATGGTTTAGCAAAAGCGAAAATTACAGCTAATCAAACGGAAGATGATTACTTGGTCTATAATGTTGATGACCCGTATGTAGAAAAAGTTGCACAGTCTAGTAAGGCAACATTGGTTCCATTTTCAGTTAAGAAGGTGTTGGAACAAGGACTGTGTATTCAGAATGGGTCAGTCTGCTATAATGGACAACCACTTGTCCCAATTGAAGCTATTGTGTTACCTGGGGCCCATAATCTTGAAAATATTTTAGCTGCAATGGGAGCTGCTTTAACGATGGGAGCAAAACCAAAGCAGATTGAACATGTACTAAAAACGTTTAGTGGTGTTGAACATCGCTTGCAATTTGTTGCAGAATTCAAAGGAAGACGTTTTTATAATGATTCAAAAGCAACGAATATTTTAGCTTCCCAAAAAGCTTTAGAAGCATTTAATCAACCAATTGTTCTGTTAGCTGGTGGCTTAGATCGAGGAAATGAATTTGATGAATTAAGACCATACTTTGCTAATGTTAAAACACTTATTACGTTTGGAGAAACAAAAAATAAACTCGCCAAAACTGCAAAAGAAGCAAATGTTAAGACAATTGTGTTTACCGAGCAAATGGAAGAGGCGGTTTCGAAGGCTTTTGAAAATTCCGATTCAGGTAATATCATTCTACTTTCACCAGCATGTGCAAGTTGGGATCAGTATAAGACGTTCGAGGAGCGTGGACAACGGTTTGTACAGGCCGTCAAAAACTTAAAATCTTAAAAAAAAGTCAACTCATTTTATTAATGAGTCGGCTTTTTTTGTGGGAACGAGCATGCAGCTACGAAATAAGTTCTTTGAAAAAATCTAAAACAATTGATTTTTTTCTAGCTTCAATAGCCTATACACACGATGTTATATATAAGTTGCGAATATGGACATGTTTTTACTTACTCATGCATACGTTTAAGAGGAAAGGTTGTACTAGAAAATAATATCTTAATTTGTTTTAGATGAGGTGTATGAAATGCCAAAGGAGAGAACGGCACCAGACTATGTTTTACTGTTTACAACAATTATGCTATTAGTAATCGGATTAATAATGGTTTACAGTGCGAGTGCTGCATGGGCAAGTTACCGGTTTGATGATTCATTTTTCTTTGCGAAGCGACAGCTATTTTTTGCTGGAGTAGGTGTCATTGCGATGCTTTTCATGATGAAAGTGGATTATTGGACGTGGCGAACATGGTCTAAGGTTATCTTGATTATTTGTTTTATCTTGTTAGTGATCGTACTTATCCCGGGAGTTGGTCTCGTTCGAGGTGGTGCGAGAAGTTGGTTGGGGGTTGGTGCTTTTTCAATTCAACCGTCAGAATTTATGAAAATGGCAATGATCGCGTTTCTCGCAAAATATTTATCTGAAAATCAAAAGAAGATAGTTTCTTTTAAAGAAGGGTTGGTTCCTTCTCTATCACTTGTGATGGTAGCATTTGGAATAATAATGTTGCAACCAGATTTGGGGACAGGTGCAGTTATGGTTGGTACATGCGTCATTATGATTTTTGTTGCTGGTGCCCGTCTTAGCCATTTTGCTTGGCTTGGGGTAGCTGGTCTTATTGGTTTTATTGCATTAATTGCTTCAGCTCCTTACCGAATCAAACGGATTACGTCTTTTTTAGATCCATGGTCAGACCCTCTAGGGAGTGGCTTTCAGATTATCCAGTCATTATATGCGATTGGACCTGGTGGATTAATGGGTATGGGGCTTGGTGAAAGTAGACAAAAGTATTTTTACCTACCAGAGCCTCAGACGGATTTCATATTTGCCATTTTATCGGAAGAGCTCGGATTTATTGGTGGATTTATAGTTCTCTTTTTATTTGGTATTTTACTTTGGAGGGGAATCAGGATAGCTTTAGGAGCACCTGATTTATTTGGTAGCTTTTTAGCTGTTGGGATCATCTCGATGGTTGCAATTCAAGTAATGATTAATGTTGGTGTTGTGACAGGTCTCATGCCAGTTACCGGAATTACGCTTCCGCTGTTGAGTTATGGGGGCTCATCCTTAACATTAATGCTAGTGTCAATTGGTGTATTGTTAAATATTAGCCGTTATGTTAGGTGAAGGTTACCTCAACCTATGAATCTGGTTGAGGTAACCTCTTTTCATTAGAGAAATTTTTTAATTTCATTAATTTTTCAAGACAAATAATTGAATAGAATGGGAAAGTATAAAATATAATGAAATCATGAAAAAACTCACAGGTTTCGTGTATAATACAAGTTCTGTTCATGATAAAATGATACTAATCAACTTTTTGGGAGGAAGCCAATGAAAGTAGTTGTAAGTGGAGGAGGAACAGGGGGCCACATATATCCTGCCTTATCATTAATTAATGAAATAAAAAAAAGACATCAAAATGCAGAAATATTATATATCGGTACAGAGAGTGGCTTAGAAGCTGAGATTGTTCCTAGAGAGAAGATACCCTTTGAGACAATACATATATCTGGTTTTAAACGTAAGTTATCATTTGAGAATATTAAAACAATCAGTCGTTTTTTAACGGGAACCAAGCGAGCGAAGAAGTTAATAAAAAACTTTAAACCAGATGTTGTCATTGGAACAGGGGGCTATGTTTGTGGCCCGGTGGTTTATGCCGCAGCTAAGCTAAAGATTCCTACTGTAGTACACGAGCAAAATAGTGTACCAGGATTGACGAACAAGTTTTTAAGTAAATATGTTGATCGAATAGCAATTTGTTTTGAAGAGGCGAAGCAATTTTTCCCAGAGCATAAGGTTGTTTTTACTGGAAACCCGCGTGCATCAGATGTCATTAATATTGATAAAGCAGCTGGAAGGGAGTCACTTGGCCTTAATCCTAGTAAAAAGACCGTACTAATTGTTGGGGGGAGTAGAGGAGCAAAACCTATTAACGATGCATTTCTCTCGGTTTTGAATGAATGGTCAAAGAGAGATTACCAAGTCGTTTATGTCACAGGTTCTGTGCATTATGATGCTGTCATGGAAAAGATACATGAGAGTGAAACATCTTCAAACCTTATCATCAGACCGTTTATTCATAACATGCCTAATGTATTAGGGGCGATTGATTTAATTGTAGCGAGGGCAGGTGCTACAACGTTAGCGGAAATTACAGCTCTTGGTTTGCCAAGTATATTAATTCCGAGCCCATACGTAACTAATAACCACCAAGAAAAAAATGCAAATGCTCTAAAAACAAATGGAGCAGCAATTGTTCGGAAAGAACAAGAAATGAATGGGGAAATGTTACTGCAAGACATCGATAGTATATTAAAAGAAGATGAGAAATGGAAAAATATGCATAAAGCCGCTAAAGAGTTAGGTGTACCAACAGCTGCAAGTAATCTGTACCAACTATTAAAGGAAGCATCACGATAATTAGGTATTTGCATAATGTGACAATAACTAATGAAAAATGTCTTGTTGCATGAAAAGAGGGACCAAGAATATGAAACAGTTTATAGATTCGTTAAAAAAAGAAAATATCGTAATTAAAGAAGAGGAACTCCTAGCAAACCATACAACATGGAAAATTGGAGGGCCAGCTGATGTTTTTGTAGAACCAGATAGCTTACAAAGCTTAAAGAAAGTAATGAAGTTAGTAAATGATTACGATGTTCCATGGAGAGTAATTGGTAGAGGTTCTAATTTACTTGTGGCAGATGGAGGAATAGAAGGGGTAACAATTAAATTAGGTAAAGGTCTTGATGATCTCGTTATCAATAATGATACGATTAAAGTAGGAGGGGGTTACCCTGTAATTAAGCTAGCGACTCTCATTAGTCGAGAAGGTCTTTCGGGGTTAGAGTTTGCAGGGGGGATCCCTGGCTCAGTAGGTGGAGCAGTATTCATGAATGCAGGAGCACATGGGTCAGATATTTCAAAGATTTTAAAAGAAGCGCTAATCTTATTCCCAGATGGAAGGTTAGAATGGATTCAAAAAGATGATATGGGCTTTTCTTACCGTACATCTAGGCTTCAGGTTGAAAAGGGTATTTGTGTTGAAGCTGTTTTTCAATTGGAAAAAGGCGAAAAGACGGAAATTATCAAAAATATGCAAGCCAATAAAGATTACCGTCGAGAATCTCAACCTTGGAAATATCCTACCTGTGGAAGTGTATTTCGCAATCCTCTTCCTAACTATGCAGGCCAGTTAATCGAAGAGCTTGGGTTAAAAGGGTTTCAAATTGGTGGAGCGCAAATTTCAACTATGCATGCAAACTTCATTGTTAATATTGGAAATGCAAAAGCTCAAGATGTGCTTGATTTAATTGATCATGTGAAACGCTCTATTAAATCGGAATATAACATCGATATTGAGACTGAAGTAGAAATGATTGGCAGGTCAAAAGAAAACGAGTAAAATAGCTTATTTTCATTAGTGAATATGTTACAATTAAACTAATATAAGGTCAAAAAAGGTCCCTCCCTCCAAATTCTCATCTAGGAGAAGGGAGGGCTTTTCTTGCAAGTAAAGGTAGCACTTGGTTAATAGCAATCTGAAGAAGTTCAGGGGAGTTTTTCTTTTTGACTAAAAGACTGCTGTAGTTGTCGGGGGAGAGTATATGAATAAGGAAAAGGTAATTACGATTAATGAACGAATCCCATCGCTAAAAGAGCAGCGAAAACAGCGTGCTAATAGGCGCTTGCTGTTTTTTTTATCTTTCTTTTTTATACTCCTTGTGTTAATGGTCTATTTTCAATCACCCTTAAGTCACGTTAGAGGTGTTAATGTCCAAGGTAACGTCTTTGTTAACGATGAGGAAGTTACTAAGCTTAGTAACATAAACTCTGGGACAAGCATGTGGAACCTTGAGAAAGATGAGATCATTACGCAAATAAAAAAACACAAAGAAATTGCAAATGTAAATATTGAAAGACAGTTCCCGAGTACAGTTAATATCATTATCGAAGAGCATTCACGAATCGGATACCTTTACCAAGAAGATAGTTATTATCCTATCCTTGAGACGGGTGTCTATTTAGAAGAGTTACCCAAACAAGAATTTCCTTCAGACGCCCCACTTTTAATTGGATTTTCTGAAGGAGGGGCATTAGCTGAACTATCTGCAGAATTACAGACAGTTCCTAGTCACTTGATTGAAAGGATCTCTGAAATATTCTATGAGCCAACAGATAATGATATGTTTGCGATTGTTCTTTATATGACCGATGGTATTGAAGTTCATACGTCTATAAGAGGATTTTCTGAGAATTTAGCCCCTTATCCTTCAATTGTGAAACAATTGGATCAGAATAAGCAAGGTATTCTCCATATGAAAATGAGTCCGTATTTTGAAGAATTTAATAAGGAGGAGGAAGAAACTAGTGAAGGTGAAGGGTAAACATATTATTCTATCCTTCGTCTTACTTGTAACTGGATTTATCTCAGCACTCAGTTATCAAATTGCTACTGAAAGAAGTTCAGTGCTTCCACCAGGATTTGAACGTCAATGGGAACTTGAAGATGAGTTAAGAAACCAAGTAGTTATGGAGCAAACAACAAACTTGAAGTTACAAGAAGATTTGCGGTTATTGCAAGCTCAGATTAGGGAGTTGGAAAATAACTTAGCTTCTATGGACGAAGAGCAGGAAGTTAAAGCAAAAAATTTATTAGAGGATATTGAAAGGTTAAGAAAAATAGTAGGACAAGTTGAGGTACAAGGTCCTGGGATAGAGATAGCACTTACAGATGCTGACTATGTACCAGATGGCGCGAACCCAAATGATTATATTGTTCATGAATTTCATATCCAACGTGTTGTACATGAATTATTTGTTGCTGGGGCAGAAGCAATTGCTATAAATGGTTTTAGACTATCCCGTCAATCGTATATCCAGTGTACCGGTCCTGTTATAAGCGTAGATGGAAATGTATCCTCTGCTCCATTTGTAGTGACTGCAATAGGCGATCCTGATCACCTTGAATCAGCTTTGACGCTGCCAGGTGGGGTTCAACATCAATTATTAAATGATGAGATTACAGTCCGAATTCAGAAGCAGAATTTAATAACATTAGACCCTCAATTAACAGAGAGAGGGTGACGACTTTGCAAAAGAGTAAATGGATCTTCACTTTTGTAACAATCTGTATTGGTTTAATGCTTGCTATTCAGTTTCAAACGACAAAAGAACCAGTTATTCGTGATACGAGAGATATAAGAGAGCTTAGAAGAGAGTTATTAGATGAACAGGAAAAAAGACAACAGTTAAATTCTGAAATAGAGAAAGCGCAAGTTCTATTATTGCAATATGAAAATTCTATTGAAAATAGAGAAGAAGATGTTATCGACGTCCTCACACAACAAGTCAAGGACTTGCGTGTAGAGGCCGGTTTTGAAGAGCTGAGTGGTGAGGGGCTTATCCTTACAATTGATACGCTTTATAATGATCAATATTTTGGACAAGCAAGTCGAACCCCATCATCTGAAGTACTTAGGTTTCTAGTAAATGAGTTAAACATTTACGGTGCAGAAGAAATCGCTGTAGGTAACGAACGTATTATTACAACATCTGCTTTTCGAGATGTTAATGAGGTCACATATTTAAATAATCGTCGCTTACCTCCTCTTCCTTTACAAATAAAAGTTCTTACTGAAAAGTCGGAGAGTTTGCATAATCATATGCTCGTATCAGCTTCAATTGAGTACTTAGAGATTAGAGGCTTTTCATTATCGATTGAGGAAGTCGAAGAAGTTGAAATGCCTGCTTATGATCAAACGAGACGAGTACGGTATATGGAAGTAGTAAAGGAGGAGTAAGAAAGAAATGTGGTTACCAATTATTGGTTTGATCATAGGAGTGTTATTAGGACTAATGACGGACGTGCGAATTCCTGCTGAATATTCAAGTTACTTATCAATTGCTGTATTAGCAGCATTAGATACATTATTTGGTGGAATACGTGCATATTTACAGAATTCATTTGATCCTAGTGTGTTTTTATCGGGTTTTTTCTTTAATATACTTTTAGCGGCAGGTTTAGCTTTTCTAGGTGTTCATCTTGGTGTAGACTTGTATCTAGCAGCAATTTTTGCTTTCGGTGTTCGTCTATTTAATAACATTGCCGTAATACGGAGAATGTTGTTATCGAAATGGCAAGCGAATCATCAAAATAGGTAAAACCTTATACAATTGAATTTGAAAAAAAACATAAAAAAATGAGAAAATCGCGTTTTTAGAAAGGATAACTGTATTAAGTGTTGAATTAGTCTATAATCTATGAATATATTAGTACGCTAATTCTTTATTAGGTTTTTAAGCTGTTAACCTAATTGACGCGATTGATTACACGAGGAGGTGCCATAGATTGAACAGCGGCGAGATTTATGTAAGTTTAGACATCGGTACATCCAATGTCAGAGTGATCATTGGTGAAATGTCAAATGGAACGATGAATATTATTGGAGTTGGCAAGTCAAACTCTGAAGGGATAAAAAAAGGTTCGATTGTTGATATTGATGAAACGGTTCAATCGATTCGCAGAGCAGTAGAACAAGCAGAGCGAATGGTAGGGCTTTCAATAAAACAAGTGGTAGTTGGAGTGAATGGTAATCATATCCAGCTTCAACCTTGTCATGGAGTTGTTGCAGTTTCGAGTTCAGATAGAGAGATCGGTGATGAAGATATAGCTCGTGTTATTGATGCCTCACAAGTACTCTCTATTCCTCCAGAACGTGAAATCATTGATGTAATACCAAAACAATTCATTGTAGATGGTCTTGATGAAATCAATGACCCACGTGGTATGATTGGAGTAAGGCTTGAAATGGAAGGAATGATTATTACAGGTTCGAAAACCGTTTTACATAATCTACTCCGTTGCGTTGAGCGAGCAGGGTTACAAGTTGCTGAAATTTGTCTGCAACCATTAGCAACAAGTTCAGTAGCAATCTCGAAGGATGAAAAAAGTTTAGGGGTTTGCTTGATTGATATTGGTGGTGGCTCTATAACCGTTTCGATATTCGAGCAGGGGACTTTACAAAATACCACTGTTTTGCCAATTGGTGGAGATCATATTACAAATGATATCGCTGTTGGTTTACGTATTTCTTCTGATGAAGCAGAGCGAATTAAAACGAAGCATGGACATGCCTATATTGATGATGCTTCTAAGGATGAGCGT
The DNA here is from genome assembly GCF_056619965.1 of Halalkalibacter sp. HAAS-P014. Lineage (NCBI taxonomy): Bacteria > Bacillati > Bacillota > Bacilli > Caryophanales > Bacillaceae > Halalkalibacter > Halalkalibacter sp. HAAS-P014. The sequence goes on from NZ_JBWQTV010000003.1 coordinate 180,155, forward strand.
TTTGATGTAACAACGATTGGTCATTCTGAGGCTGAACAGTACACTCAATTTGAATTGGCTCATATTATTGAACCAAGGGTAGAAGAAATGTTCGAACTTATTTATCGTGAAATAACACGACTAGGATACCGTGATTTTCCGAGTGGGTATGTATTAACGGGGGGGACTGTAATGATCCCTGGTGTGTTAGAGTTAGCTAGTGAACTATTACAAGGGAATGTCCGTGTTGCACTTCCAGATTATTTAGGTGTTCGAGAACCACAGTACACAACTGGAGTTGGACTCATCCAATTTGCGTATAAAAATGCGAAAGTTCAAGGGAAAGAAGTTGCAGCCTCTGTAAGTGCAGCTGAAATGTATCAAGATACGAATCATGAACGTAAAGAATTACCGTTGGAACAGAAAAGCGAAAAGTCAAAAGCAAAACCAAAATCAAAAGGAAAAATGAAAAACTGGTTTAAAGTCTTTTTTGAATAGTATGAAGTGGGATTTAGTCTGATTAGGGGGACCTTACATGTTAGAGTTTGAAATGGATATGGATCAATTAGCACAAATTAAAGTCATTGGAGTTGGTGGCGGTGGAAGTAACGCTGTTAACCGAATGATTGAAAATGGCTTACAAGGTGTAGAGTTTATTGCTGTAAATACAGATGCACAAGCACTGCATCTTTCAAAAGCAGAAGCAAAGTTGCAGCTTGGAGGTAAGCTTACACGTGGTTTAGGTGCGGGAGCTAATCCTGAAATTGGAAAAAAAGCTGCAGAAGAAAGTCGTGAACAGCTCGAAGAATTGCTACAGGGTGCTGATATGGTGTTTATAACTGCTGGAATGGGTGGAGGAACAGGAACTGGTGCTGCACCCGTTATTGCAGAAGTAGCTAAAGAGCTTGGTGCTTTAACTGTAGGTGTTGTAACACGACCGTTTACATTTGAGGGACGAAAACGTTCTACACATGCAGCTGCAGGTATAGCTGCTCTAAAAGAAAAGGTTGATACACTTATTGTAATTCCAAATGATCGTTTATTGGAAATTGTTGACAAAAACACACCGATGCTTGAAGCATTTAGAGAAGCTGATAATGTATTGCGTCAAGGTGTTCAAGGTATTTCCGATCTAATTGCGGTACCGGGTCTTATTAACTTGGATTTTGCAGATGTTAAAACAATCATGAAGGAAAGAGGATCTGCTTTAATGGGGATTGGTATCGCCACAGGCGAGAATCGTGCAGGTGAAGCTGCGAAAAAAGCAATTTCCAGTCCTTTATTAGAAACATCTGTAGATGGAGCACAGGGTGTTCTAATGAATATTACAGGTGGATCAAACCTCTCATTATATGAAGTACATGAAGCAGCTGAAATTGTTTCAGCTGCATCTGATGAAGAAGTAAATATGATATTCGGCTCTGTTATTAACGAGAATTTAAAAGATGAGATAGTTGTAACGGTTATTGCTACAGGATTTGAAGATGTAGAAAATACAAACAATGGTCAACGTCAAATGGCTCCAAAGATGTCAAAGCCAGCTCAGAAACAAACGGCACAGCCAGTGCAGGAAGAGCAAAAGGAATCAAGGTTTGTACAGCAAAATGCACAACAAACAGAAGCAACAGATACGCTTGATATACCTACTTTCTTACGGAATCGTAGAAACCGTAATAGATAATTTTAACGAAGATGACCTAGTCACCTGATTCACCTTGTGAACTTGCTATAAGTTTACTAGGTGAGAAGGTGTCCTAGGTCTTTTTTATTTCCCTCAAAAACATCTTTATTTCATCTGAAGAAAAGGTGACAATATTACAAAAAATCTCCTAAAATATTCCCCTTTAGCTTGTCATGAAGTGACAGACTTCTTAATAGAATGTGTAATATACTTGTTTCAAATCAATGAATGTGAGGATGTTTATGACCTTATATATTGATGTGATTTGGTTGCTCAATCTATGTATCGATTACTTATTAATTGCTTTAACTGCCTTGGTGTTAAAGCGAAAGTTCCATCACATTCGAATGGTCCTAGCGGCATTTTTTGCTTCGTTAATTGTATTTTTCATGTTCACTCCACTTGCATCATTGTTTAATGAACCTTGGGTGAAGTTACTGTACTCAGCCGTCATTGTGTTTATAGCGTTCGGCTATAAAAGATTTCGATATTTCTTACAAGGATTGTTAATGTTTTACTTTGTTGGGTTTATGACAGGTGGTGGTCTGTTTGCTCTGCATTATTTTTGGAGCACAGAAGTTGAATTTTTAAATGGAATGGTTCAAGTTAATTCCGGTTATTTTGGAAGTGGAATAAGTTGGGTATTTGTCTTGATTGGTTTCCCACTAATTTGGTATTTTTCGAAACATCGATTTGAGGAGATTGAGATGAAACAAGTGCAATATGATCAGATTGTAGATGTCGATATTACCATCGTAGGTTACACATTTAGAACAAAGGGACTTATAGATAGTGGAAACCAATTATCCGATCCCATAACAAAAAGACCTGTCATGATTATTGAAGCTAGATTACTTAATCCTTTTTTCACTGTAGAATCAATTGAACACATTTTAACTTTTCATGAACATGCAAAAGAAGAAGGTTCAGATCAGCGTTTAGTGGAACGGGCTTGCATCATTCCATATCGAGTAATTGGTCAATCGCAACCTTTTATTACAGGAATAAGACCAGACAATGTGAAAATTTATAATCAGGAAAAGCAGTTTGAAACAAGGAATGTTTTGCTAGGACTTCAGGATAAGGAGTTATCTCCTGATGGGGTGTTTAAATGTATTGTTCATCCAAAGTTAGTTCTCGGTGTTTCCACTGATAAGCTAGCATAATCCAGTAATTAGGGGGCACACAACATGCTAAAGCTAAAGTTAACTTTATTGTGGTACAAATTAATGTATCGCCTAGGAATGAAAGCAGATGAGATTTATTACATAGGAGGAAGTGAGGCGCTACCACCACCACTTTCTAAAGAAGAAGAAGCTGTACTGCTCAAGAAATTACCTTCTGGAGACAAGGCTGTTCGCTCAATGTTGATTGAACGCAACTTACGATTAGTTGTTTATATTGCTCGAAAATTTGAGAATACAGGTATTAACATTGAGGATTTAATAAGTATAGGAACAATCGGTTTAATAAAAGCGGTTAATACGTTTAATCCAGAAAAGAAAATTAAATTAGCAACTTATGCTTCAAGATGTATTGAGAATGAAATTCTTATGTACTTACGTAGAAACAATAAGACTCGCTCTGAAGTGTCTTTTGATGAACCGTTAAATATCGATTGGGATGGAAATGAACTTCTTCTCTCTGATGTACTGGGAACTGAAGAGGATATTATTACAAGAGGGATTGAAGAAAAGGTAGATAGACGTTTATTGGTAAAAGCCCTTCATACATTAAATGATCGAGAGAAACAAATAATGGAATTAAGATTCGGACTAGCTGGAGACGAAGAAAAGACGCAAAAAGACGTAGCAGATATGTTAGGCATATCTCAATCTTACATTTCAAGATTGGAGAAAAGAATTATTAAACGACTCCAAAAAGAGTTCAATAAGATGGTCTAGGAGCAACTGTCAAAAGGTTAACTTTACCTTTTGGCAGTTGCTCCTACGTTTTTAGTAATTCGTTCTACGTGGAGCGCATTGATTGTTTTCCCCCTACAAGCTTGCGTACGAGAGAGGGTATAAATTGTGAAATCAAAGTGATAAAAAAAGGGTATATCTTCTAGCTGGTTTCTCATCAATAAGAACTAATTTTCTAACTTTTATATACAAATTGTATTAAAAATTTTTTTCTGTTAGATTTTGTTGTCATGACGTGCACGAGCGATAATGTACTTTTAGATTCGACATTGCTCGTGCATATTTTTTCCTGCTGAGGAGATACTTTTCATAGACATCATCTCCCGCGATAGGAGGGAAAGAATTGACACGAAATAAAGTTGAGATTTGCGGTGTAGATACCTCGAAATTACCTGTTCTAAAGAACACAGAAATGCGAGAGCTATTTGAGCGATTGCAAAATGGAGAATCAAGTGCACGAGAAACACTGGTGAATGGAAACTTGCGCCTTGTGCTAAGTGTAATCCAGCGTTTTAACAATCGTGGAGAATACGTTGATGACCTCTTTCAAGTAGGTTGTATAGGATTAATGAAGTCAATTGACAATTTTGATCTTAGCCAAAACGTAAAATTCTCTACATATGCGGTTCCTATGATCATAGGTGAGATTCGGCGCTATCTGCGAGACAATAATCCGATCCGTGTCTCTAGGTCTTTGCGAGATATCGCCTATAAGGCATTACAGGTTCGCGATCAAATCATGTCAGAAAAAAAACGTGAAAAAGAGCCAACTGTCCAAGAAATTGCCAAGGTATTAGATGTACCGAAAGAGGATGTTGTTTTTGCGTTAGATGCGATTCAAGATCCAGTATCTCTGTTTGAACCAATTTATAATGATGGTGGGGATCCGATTTTCGTCATGGATCAAATAAGTGACGAACGGAATAAGGATGTCAATTGGGTTGAAGAAATTGCATTAAAAGAAGCGATGGTCAGATTAAATGATCGCGAAAAGATGATCTTGAATATGAGATTTTTTGAAGGTAAGACCCAAATGGAAGTAGCAGATGAAATTGGGATATCCCAAGCGCAGGTGTCTCGATTAGAAAAAGCAGCAATTCAACAAATGAATAAACACGCTCAAATATAGGAAATGAGAGGATGGCTTTAGGGAAGGTTTTCATTAAGGGTCTTGAGGATTGAATAAGCAAGGATGATTAATGAGGATGGCCTAAGGTCATCCTCTTTTCTTTTTGCAGTTATGATCATCATAAATCCCCCACAGTCACGCATATAGTAGAAGACAAACTACTTCAAAGAGGTGTGACAGAACTATGATTAAAATATCAGAGCTACAAATTAAAGATATTGTAAATATGGATAATGGGAAGAGGTTAGGGAACTTAACAGATTTAGAAATAAACTTAACAACAGGAGCTATTGAGGCATTAATTATAAATGGATCTGGTAAAATGATGGGACTTTTTGGGAAGGAAACAGAAGAAATTATCGTTCCCTGGAAAAATATTATTCGGATTGGATCTGATGTTATTTTAGTAGAAGTACCAAGTGCTTATCATCGTAAACAAGAAAAATTTGAACGACCTTCGACACCACCAAAGAGATGAATGAAGAAGAAAGTCGTTTCTTGTATAGAGGCTCATATGATAAAATAAAATTATGATAAGTTTTCCTTTTTTAGAGGGGAGGAGGGAATTATGGAACCTTTTGTTCAAATAAGCGAACGATATTTAACAATTGAACGTTGGCAAAAAGACCATCCTCGCCTCGTTGTTGGTTTTTCGACTAGGTTAGGAGGCAAAAGTGAAGGGCCTTACGATAGTTTAAATATGGGATTTCATGTTGGAGATAATCCAGATGTGGTGAGGAAGAATCGTCAATTATTAGCAAGTGATATAGACATTTCACTTTCAAGGTGGGTTAGTACTGAACAAGTACATGAAGCTTCAATTAAGAAAGTTACAAAAGCTGAGGCTGGTTTTGGTAGTGATTCGCTTGATACGGCCATTCCAAAAACGGATGGCGTTTATACTTTTGAAGACAATTTGTTATTAACTAGCGTTTATGCAGATTGTGTTCCTCTATATTTTTATGCGCCAAAACATCATGCTGTTGGCCTTGCTCATGCAGGATGGCGTGGGAGCGTGCTAAATATTGGTGCTTTCTTGATAGAAAAATGGTTGCATGAAGGAATCTCGATTAATGATATTCATGTTGCTATTGGACCGAGTATTAGTCAGGCAGCATATGAAGTTGATAATAAAGTGATTATCGAAGTGATGAAGTGCTGGCCTGATTATTTAGAGCACTCTCCTTATGAGGAACAGGCAAATGGAAAATTCTTGCTAGATCTAAAAGAGGTAAATAAGCAATTATTGTTGCAAGCAGGCATTCAGGAAGAAAAATTATTGGTTTCCAATATTTGTACAGCTAGCGATAATAGGATGTTCTCATATCGTGCAGATGCTGGAAAAACGGGACGACTAATGAGTTTTATTGGACTTAAGATGGATGGTGATTAACAACATGACTGTAAGAGAAAGGTTAATGTTTTTAAAAGATGAGATTGAAAAAGCTTGTGAAAGAAGTAATCGTGATGAATCTTCAGTTAAACTAATAGCAGTGACTAAATATGTAAGTTTAGAAACGACAGCAGAGGTATTGAGTGCTGGCTTACAACATATTGGTGAAAATCGAGCTGAAGGTGCAGTAGAAAAATGGGAAGCTCTGGGAAATAGAGGGACGTGGCATTTTATCGGTTCGTTACAAACAAAAAAGGTGAAGAAAATAGTTGGAAAGTATGATTACCTTCATTCTCTTGACCGCCTTTCTCTTGCGAAGGAATTGGACAAGCGCCTGGAAGATGGTCAAGTAATGAAATGCTTTGTACAAGTGAATGTGTCTGGCGAGGAGTCAAAATCTGGACTTGCTCCCGAGGAAGTCATTCCCTTTGTCAGACAATTGACACAGTTTGAAAAGATCCAAGTGGTTGGGCTAATGACAATGGCTCCTTTTTTCGAGGATTCTGAATTGACAAGGCCTATTTTTCGAGAATTACGTAAAATAAGGGATCAAGTACAATTGTTGGAACTACCAAATGCACCATGTTCGGAACTTTCGATGGGCATGTCTAATGACTTTAAAGTGGCTATTGAAGAAGGAGCAACCTTTATTCGGGTAGGGTCAGCGCTTGTAGGTAGGGATTAGCTTTTAGTGAGAGGAGAATAAAAATGGGGATGAAGTCTAAATTTAAGCGTTTTTTTGAATTAGAGGATGAGTATGAAGAAGTAGAAGAATACGTTGAGGATCATACTGAAAAAGAGGATAGTCAGCCTAAACGTCGTACACGTAGTCAAGCAACAAAACAACAGCCAACTCCTGCTTCAACACAAAATGTCGTTAGTTTACAAAGTGTGCAAAAAGGCGCAAAAGTTATGTTACTTGAACCTCGAACGTACGACGAGGCGCAAGAAATAGCTGACCACCTAAAAAATCGTAAAGCCGTCATTATTAACTTGCAGCGAATTTCTCACGATCAAGCAAAACGTGTTGTCGATTTTTTAAGTGGAACAGTGTATGCTATTGGAGGGGACATTCAAAAGGTCGGTACCAATATTTTTCTTTGTACACCAGATAACGTTGATGTCTCAGGAACGATTACAGAAATGATGCAAGAGCATTTTTAGTTAGTAGAAGGTGGTGAACACTTTGCAAGCAATTGGTATGTTACTTTATCAAGCTATGTATATTTATTCTTTCTTTATTATTGGATATATTTTAATGTCGTGGTTTCCGAATGCCAGGGAGTCTTCAATTGGCCAATTTTTAGGACGAATTGTAGAACCTTACTTAGAACCATTTAGAAAATTTGTACCTCCACTTGGTATGATTGATTTATCACCAATCGTGGCTATAATTGTGTTACGTCTAGCAAGTGGTGGAGTCCTTGCGCTATTTGGGATTTAACAGATAGGGGTGAGCATAAATTAGTATTTATCAACACTATCGTGAAGAAGAGCGCCCTTTTGTTGACCAGGTACTCGAATGGCTAGATGACGCAAAATTGAGGCATATTGATCGTTTAAGTGATTTCCTTGACCCGAGACAGCAAGAAATTGTACGAACAATTATAGGATATGATGATGAAGTGAGCCTCTCGTTTGCGGGGGGCTCTCCTTATGCTGAACGTCGCCGTATGCGCTTGACGCCTTCTTATCTAGAAACCACTATTGCTGATTTTAACCTTACATTATTTTCAATTGACTATCCGGTTAAATTCATTAAATTAGAACATAGAGATATATTAGGGTCTGCTATGAATGTAGGAGTGAAACGTGAAAAATTTGGCGATATTTCACTAAGTGAAGATGGTGTTGCACAGATGATTGTAGCAACTGAAATTGCTGATTATCTTGAGATGAATATTCAAACAATTGGAAAAGCATCTGTGCGTTTGAATCGAATTCCGTTATGTGAGCACATTATACCTAAAGACGAATGGGAAGAATCTATGGCTACAGTATCGTCTATGAGACTAGATGTGGTGTTAGCTCAAATATTTAGACTTTCGAGAACGAAAGTTTCGCCGTACATTGATAAGGGACTCGTTAAAGTTAATTGGAAAACAGTTGATCGTGTCGATTTTATTCTAGAAGAAGGCGATAACATTTCGGTTAGAGGATTTGGAAGGGCGCGTATCACAGAAATAGATGGACTAACGAAAAAGGCAAAGTATCGTTTACGTTTTGGGCGAAAGAAATAGGGAAAATTGAAATCGTTGCAGGATTACAGAAATTCGTGTCGAAATACTGGTTATTATAGGAGTATTGCTGATCACTCAAACAACATGGAGGTGGCTTATATGCCTTTAACCCCTTTAGACATTCACAATAAAGAATTTACAAGAGGGTTTCGTGGATATGATGAAGATGAAGTTAATGAATTTTTAGATCAAGTTATTAAGGATTATGAGGCTGTTTTACGTGAGAAGAAGGAGTTATTCGAACGTGTTACCAATCTAGATGAAAAGTTAGATCATTTTAATAATATCGAAGAAACGTTAAATAAGTCGATCTTAGTTGCTCAAGAAGCAGCTGAAGAAGTAAGAAGAAATGCACAAAAAGAAGCGCAGCTTATTGTCAAAGAAGCTGAGAAAAATGCTGATCGAATTATTAACGATGCACTTGCAAAGTCTAGAAAAGTTATGATGGATATGGAAGAATTAAAAAAACAGGCTTCTGTTTATAAGATGCGTTTTAAAATGTTAATTGAAGCTCAATTAGAGATGCTACAATCAGATGATTGGGATGAAGTAACAGAAGAGGATGATGTAGCTGAAGAGCGCGTTTAGAAGTTTTTTCTTCATAACCTTGCACTTATTAAATGGCTATCATATAATGATAATCATTAAATGAATGTTGATAAAGACGATGATAGGGACGAGTACAGTGTGGAAACGTGACTAGCGATTTAGGGATGGTGCAAGCCTAAACACGGTTACATTGGAAAATCACCCTTTAGTTTTGCACTGAAATAAAACAGTAGGCTGCAACGAGTTATTCCCGTTACGAATATCGAGTGGAAAGTGAAGGCTTTCTAGCAGGGTGGTACCACGGGTAAACTTCTCGTCCCTTTTTGGGGATGAGAAGTTTTTTTGTGGAGCAAAGCTATTTCCACCTTCTAACAAGTAAATAGGAGGAAAGAAAGAATGGAGTACAAAGACACATTATTAATGCCAAAAACAAAGTTCCCTATGCGAGGAAATTTACCAAATCGAGAGCCAGAAAGACAAGAAAAATGGAATGAAATGGATATTTATAAAAAAGTGCAAGAACGAACTCAAGGTCGTCCTTTATTCGTATTGCATGATGGTCCCCCGTATGCAAATGGTGATATTCATATGGGACATGCCTTGAACAAGATTCTTAAGGACTTTATCGTTCGTTATAAGTCAATGGCTGGATTTCATGCACCATATGTTCCTGGCTGGGATACTCATGGCTTGCCAATTGAAACAGCCCTAACGAAAAATGGGAAAGTCAATCGCAAAAAAATGAGTGTAGCTGAGTTTCGTAAACTTTGCGAAGAGTATGCAAGAAAGCAAATAGAACGTCAGCGAGAACAGTTCATTCGTTTAGGGGTTCGTGGGGATTGGTGGAATCCGTATATTACTTTGGATAAGGCGTATGAAGCGCAGCAAATAAAAGTATTTGGTGAAATGGCCAAGAAAGGTCATATCTATAAAGGCAAAAAGCCTGTCTATTGGTCTCCTTCATCAGAATCTGCACTTGCGGAAGCTGAGATTGAATACAAAGATAAACGTTCGCCATCTATTTATGTTGCTTTTAACGTAAAAGATGGTAAGAGTGTTCTTACAGGTGATGAGAAATTTGTAATATGGACAACAACACCTTGGACGATCCCGGCAAACTTAGCAATTGCTGTACATCCCGAACTTGATTATAATGTTGTTTCTGTTAACGATCAAAAATATGTTGTGGCTGCAGGGCTTTTGGAGTCTCTTCAAAAGGAATTCGAATGGGAAAGCCCAGAAGTTGTGAAAACGGTAAAAGGTACCGATCTTGAATATGTAAAAGCAGAGCACCCTATATACGGACGGGAATCTTTAGTTATTTGTGGTGATCATGTAACACTCGATGCTGGTACAGGTTGTGTACATACAGCTCCAGGACACGGGGAAGAAGACTTTATTGTAGGTCAAAAATATGGCCTTGATGTATTATGTCCGGTTGATGATAAAGGGAATATGACAGAGGAAGCTCCTGGATTTGAAGGTCTGTTCTATGATGAGGCAAACAAGCCAATAACAGAGAAGTTAGATGAAGTAGGTGCACTGCTTAAGTTAACATTTATTACTCATTCATATGCTCATGACTGGAGAACAAAAAAGCCGGTAATTTACCGCGCAACAGCTCAATGGTTTGCTTCTATTGAGAATTTCCGAGCTGATTTATTAACAGCAATTGAAGAAGTTGACTGGTTGCCAAAATGGGGAGAAACGCGCTTATTTAATATGGTTCGTGATCGTGGAGATTGGTGTATTTCTCGTCAACGTGCATGGGGCGTTCCGATTCCAGTGTTTTATGGTGAGAATGGTGAACCGATTATTACAGATGAGACGATTGAACATATTTCTAATTTGTTCCGTGAGCACGGTTCGAATGTTTGGTTTGAATGGGAAACAAAACAACTATTACCAGAAGGGTTCACATCTGAACATAGCCCAAATGGAACTTTCACTCGTGAGATGGATATTATGGATGTTTGGTTTGATTCAGGCTCTTCTCATCAAGCGGTATTGGAAGAACGAGATGATTTAAAACGTCCTGCTGATCTTTACCTAGAAGGCTCAGACCAGTATCGTGGATGGTTTAACTCATCACTTTCTACAAGTGTAGCTATAACGGGAAAAGCTCCTTATAAAGGAGTGCTAAGTCATGGTTTTGCTCTAGACGGTGAAGGCCGAAAAATGAGTAAATCAATTGGAAATGTGGTAATTCCAAATGATGTTATGAAACAATTAGGTGCGGATATTTTACGTCTTTGGGTAGCGTCTGTAGATTACCAAGCGGATGTCCGTGTTTCTGATAAGATTTTAAAGCAAGTATCAGAATCATATCGTAAAATTCGTAACACTTTTCGCTTTTTATTAGGAAATTTACATGATTTTGATCCTTCAAAAGATTATGTTAACGATTTAAAAGGCGTAGACCTCTTTATGCTTGTAAAGTTAAATGAAGTTATTGAAAAAGTGACAGAAGCATATGACCAATATCAATTTTCGGCTGTGTATCATGCGATTCATAATTTCTGTACGATTGAATTAAGTTCATTCTATATGGACTTAGCTAAAGATACATTATATATTGAGCATGAGAGTCACGAGGCTCGACGTGCAATTCAAACCGTAATGTATGAAATACTCATTGCTCTAACTAAACTTGTGTCACCAATCTTAAGTCATACAGCAGATGAAGTATGGGAACATATTCCAACAGTTTCTGAGGAAAGTGTACAACTAACAGACATGCCTAAGGCAAAGGATTTTGGTGATGTTAACGAATTAAAAACAAAGTGGAACCACTTTATGCTTGTTCGTGATAATGTCTTAAAAGCACTTGAACAAGCAAGAAATGATAAGAAGATCGGTAAGTCATTAACTGCGTCTATTACGTTATACTCGAGTGGAGCTGTTAAAGAATTACTTTTGGATATCCCTCAACTCGAAAAATTATTTATTGTCTCGGGTGTTACATTGGCTGGAGAAGTAAGTGAGGCTCCTAGTGATGCAATCAAATTTGAGGAATTAGCGATTGTTGTTGAGGCTGCAAAAGGAGAAACATGTGAGCGTTGTTGGGTTGTTTCAGAAACAATTGGTCATGATGACGAACATCCAGGTTTATGCTCTACTTGTGCAGAAACAGTAAAAACTTATTATGTGAAAAATTAATAATTGGAATTAAAAGGTCTGACTTTCATCAACAAGAGTCAGACCTTTTCTTTTTTATTTATCTTTGACAAATGTTGTGTTGGCTATCTCTCCATCAGCTGGTCACAATAATAAATGAGCATTTAAATTTATGTGATGGGGAGGATGAATATGGCTAATTATACAAAGATCAAGCAACAGCTTCTTGAGAGAAAATTGCAAGTAGAAGAACGTATAAAAAACCATTTTCAAGAAGAACAATCGAGAACGCTATCTTTTTCAACTGGTGAGCTTTCTCAATATGATAACCATCCTGCTGATACGGCAACTGATTTATACGAGAGAGAAAAAGACTTTGCATTACTTGAGCAATTGGAAAGAGAACATGAAGAAATTGAACATGCTTTAACAAAGTTTGGAAATGGAACTTTTGGTATATGTGAAGTGACTGGTCAGGAGATACCATATGAACGGTTAGAAGCCAATCCGGCTGCTCGTACGGTAGTAAATATGGCCAATAATCGCATTACGGATGATAGGCCACCTGAAGAAGATGTATTAGATGGTTTTCACAAGTTTAACTTCGATAAGGATGACCATGAAACAGAGTTTGATGCAGAAGACGCTTATCAATCTGTTGCACAATTTAATGAAAACTCAATGATCTATGAGGATTCATCACTTGACGAAAATAATGAGCTAATCGGCTATGTTGAAGAGATTGAAGGATTTCTTTCAACAGGTATTGAAGGCTATACAGGTGATGAGGATATTGTCTTTCAACGTAATGTCCATTACGATCAATACTTGAACGGAAAGTAGGGGGTCATCCCCTTCTTTTTGTGCTATAATGCTTAACGTATGGAAAGATGTGGACTTATGGAACGGAGGACTAATATTGAAATATTATCTTATAGCTTTTATTGTTTTGATAATTGATCAAATTACTAAATGGATTGTTGATACAGAGATGGCCATTGGAGAGAGAATCACCATCTTAGAAAATATTCTTTATTTTACGTCTCATCGTAATCAAGGTGCAGCATTTGGGATTCTTCAAGGACAGATGTGGTTCTTTTATATTGTTACAACAATTGTTGTAATTGCAATTATTTATTACATGCAAAAGGAAGCAAAAAATAGTCGTTTATTCGGTGTTTCTTTAGCACTTATTCTTGGTGGAGCTCTAGGGAATTTTATCGATCGCTTATTCAGAGGAGAAGTTGTCGATTTTATTGATACATATATTTTCGGCTATAATTTTGCCATTTTTAATGTAGCTGATGCAGCACTTTGTATTGGTGTAGGCCTTTTATTTATTAAAATGATCAATGATGAACGTCAACAAAAGAAGGAGAATAAGTAATGGAACATTATGAATGGACAATTGGAAATGACAAATTAGAACGAATAGATAAATTTTTGACAATGGAGAACGAGAATTGGTCACGAACTCAAGTGCAAATTTGGATCAAAGACGAGCACGTGAAAGTGAATGGTTCGAAGGTGAAAAGCAATTATAAAATTACAGAGGGTGATGTCATTACTCTTGATATTCCTGAAGCTGAGGAATTAGAAATAACTGCAGAGGATATTCCGCTTGATGTCGTATATGAAGATGAAGATGTTATCGTTATAAATAAACCAAGAGGGATGGTTGTTCACCCAGCTCCTGGTCACCATAGTGGTACATTAGTGAATGCTTTAATGCATCATGTTAAAGATTTATCAGGAATTAATGGTGTGATTAGGCCCGGAATTGTACACCGTATAGATAAAGATACTTCTGGATTAATAATGGTAGCTAAGAATGATCGTGCCCATGAGTCACTTGTAGAACAATTAAAAGCTAAGACAACAAAAAGGGTTTATAAAGCAATTGTACATGGAGTTATACCACATGAACATGGTACAGTAGATGCGCCGATCGGTCGAGATAAAAAGGACCGTCAAAAAATGACTGTAACTGAAGAAAACAGTAGGGATGCTGTAACCCATTTTACCGTACTTGATACGTTTGATGACTATACGTATGTGCAATGTGAATTAGAAACAGGAAGAACTCATCAAATTCGAGTGCATATGAAATATATTGGATACCCTTTAGCTGGAGATCCGAAATATGGTCCAAAAAAGAAAACACTGGAGATAAACGGACAAGCACTTCATGCAGAAGTACTTGGATTTAAACACCCCAAATCTGGTGAGGAAATGGTTTTCCATGCACCTATACCCGAAGATATGGAGAATCTTCTTCACTTATTACGGACAAAATAATGTTGACATCAATAACACTATGGTTCATAATTAACTAAGAACTTAATAGTCCTTTAACTACAGTCCCGTGAGGCTGAGAAGGAAACGGAGATAAGGAAAACAGGTGTGTTTACGTCTGTATCCCTTATGAACTTTAACCTCTCATGTCTAAAGGATGTGAGAGGTTTTTCGTTTTCTAGGAGAATATGGAGGTGTGCATGTGTCAAGAGTAATCTTGGATGAGCAAGCTATAAGACGAGCAACAACTCGGATAGCTCATGAAATTATTGAGCACAATAAAGGTATTGAAAATTGTATTTTAATTGGTATAAAAACCAGAGGAATTTATCTAGCAAAGCGTTTGGCTGAACGTATTGAACAAATTGAAGGTGCTAAGATACCTGTTGGAGAGGTTGACATCACCCTTTATCGTGATGATTTGACAGTGAAATCAGAGTCAAAAGAACCGATTCTTCAAGGAACCGATATTCCTGTTGAAATAAGTAATCGCAAAGTAATTCTAATTGATGACGTACTTTTTACGGGGAGAACGGTGCGAGCTGCCCTTGATGCGTTGATTGATATTGGCAGACCTGAACAGATACAACTAGCTGTTCTAATAGATCGGGGGCATCGGGAATTACCAATTCGCCCTGATTATGTAGGGAAAAATGTACCGACTTCCAAGAGTGAAAAAATTGTCGCAAAGCTTAGAGAAGTTGATAAAACAGATGAAGTAACAATCGAACAAAAATAAATACATTACCTCTTTAAATTAGTCCTGTGAGGCTTTCAAGAGGGTCAAAATCCTACTCCGTTGCATTTTACGGTGGGCTTATTTGGACCTCTTTGCCTAAGCAGAGAGGTTTTTGGTTTACAATAGGAGGAGTTTTTTGAAATGGCATCAGACACAAAAGGAATAGGCATCAGAGAAGTGCCAAGATTAGATAAATGGATTGTTTTAAGTTTACAGCATTTATTTGCCATGTTTGGGGCAACAATCCTTGTACCATACTTAGTGGGTTTAAGTCCTGCAGTTGCTTTACTTTCAAGTGGGTTGGGAACATTAGCGTACCTCCTCGTTACAAGAGGTCAAATACCGGCTTACTTAGGCTCCTCATTCGCATTTATCGCTCCAATTATTGCGGCATCATCATTAAATGGCCCTGAAGGAGCAATGATCGGGAGTTTCTTAGCAGGTATTGTATATGGAATCATTGCATTAGTCATAAAAGCATTCGGAGCTAACTCAATTATGCGCTTTTTACCACCGATTGTTGTGGGGCCAGTCATAATGGTAATTGGATTAGGGTTAGCAGGCGTAGCAATTGATATGGCAATGAATGAACCTATAACAGGTGAATATTCAACTACACATTTTATCGTAGCCTTAATTACATTAACAATTACTGTATTAGCGACGATGTTTTTCAAAGGTTTCTTCAGTCTAGTTCCCATTATGTTTGGGATCATCGGTGGGTATTTAGCAGCTTTGTTTTTTGGACTTGTCGATTGGCAGCCAGTTCGAGAGGCAAGTTGGTTTCAAGCTCCGGACGTACTTGTTCCGTTTGTGACCTATGCTCCAGCATTCTCATGGGAGATCGCCTTCATCATGGTTCCGATTGCAGTTGTTACAATTGCTGAACATATTGGAGACCAAATGGTATTAAGTAAAGTTGTTGGAAAGGATTTTATCAAAAAACCAGGTTTACACCGGTCCATTCTAGGGGATGGAATAGCAACGATTATTGCTTCGTTCGTCGGAGGACCTCCAAATACAACTTATGGCGAAAATATCGGAGTCCTTGCAATCACTCGAGTATTCAGTGTGTTTGTTATAGCGGGTGCCGCCGTAATTGCTGTAGCTTTCTCATTCGTGGGTAAGTTTGCAGCGCTTATTTCAACAATTCCTACTGCTGTCATGGGTGGTGTATCAATTCTGTTGTTTGGAGTAATTGCTTCATCAGGATTACGTATGTTAATTGATAATGAAATTAGCATTGGATTAAAGAGGAACTTAATTATCTCTTCTGTCATTTTAGTGATAGGAATCGGAGGAGCGTTTATACAAGTCTCAGATAATATTGAGATTGCAGGTATGGCATTAGCGACGATCGTTGGGATTATTTTGCACCTTGTTTTACCTGAAAAAGAAGTAAGTTATGGAAAGAAAACAATGTTCGAAACTGATAATAACTAAATAGATTTCCCTTTTAATGAAGTACAGAGAGACTTCCAAGGGGTTCGGCAAAGAGAAGGATAGCTTCTCTCTTTACGTATACCCTGGGAGACACTCTGCTCACAGGGTTATTTTTTTATATGGGTGAAACAAAGGTATACTTAAGAGGAGGCTGGTTTGAATGGTGACAATGATGGAACAAAAAGCGATTAGGGGAGAATTACTAACACTAGAGGAGCTGTCAACAGTCGAAATTGTTCACATATTAAAGGA
This sequence comes from Halalkalibacter sp. HAAS-P014, assembly GCF_056619965.1. NCBI lineage: Bacteria > Bacillati > Bacillota > Bacilli > Caryophanales > Bacillaceae > Halalkalibacter > Halalkalibacter sp. HAAS-P014. Next base: position 196,894 of record NZ_JBWQTV010000003.1, read on the forward strand.
GGCAGCCGGTTTTGCAGAAGGAAAAGAGTGGCGAGTAAACAAAGAATTATTTATCGCAAACCTGTTCTTTGAACCGAGCACTAGAACACGATACAGCTTTGAAGTTGCAGAAAAAACATTAGGATTAAATGTTCTATCTTTCTCAGAGGAGAGCTCAAGTGTGCAAAAAGGTGAATCATTACTTGACACTGTGAAAACTTTTGAAGCGATCGGTGCGAATGCTCTTGTTATCAGACACCCAGAAAATGACTATTTTAACCAAATTCGAAAAAGTTTAAGTATTCCAATTATTAATGCCGGGGATGGAAGTGGTCATCACCCAACACAATCGCTGCTTGATTTGTTAACGATTCAACAAGAATTCTCTACTTTTACTGGTATCAATGTGATCATTGCTGGTGATTTACGGCATAGTCGAGTAGCGCGTTCAAATGCTAATATGTTAACAAGGCTTGGAGCAAAGGTGAAAATTGCCGGTCCAAAAGAATGGATGGCGGGGTATGAACAATCTTATCAATATGTCGATCTTGATGAAGAACTACCAAATGCCGATGTCGTCATGCTTCTTAGAATCCAGCATGAGCGCCATGACGGAAAAATGAAATGGACAAAAGAAAGTTATCATAATGAGTATGGGTTAACACTTGAAAGAGAAAAAAGAATGAACCCAAATGCCATTATCTTACACCCAGCTCCAGTAAACCGAGGAGTTGAGTTAGCAGATGAACTTGTTGAATGTGAACGTTCTAGGATTTTTAAACAAATGAAAAACGGTGTCGCAGTTAGAAAAGCGGTTATAAAACGTGCGCTCGAACAAATATAAGGGGGAACGCAAAATGACAATTAAACTTGCAGGTGGATTGGTCTTAACTGAGAATGGGAAGTTGGAAATGAAAGACGTTTATATGGTAGAAGGGAAAATTCAATTTAATGAACCAAATGAAGATGAAATCAAAGTAGTAAACGTAGAAGGCAAGTTGATTGCACCAGGACTCGTAGACGTTCACGTACATTTGCGTGAACCAGGTGGAGAGCATAAAGAAACGATCGAAACGGGAACGAAAGCAGCAGCAGCTGGAGGTTTTACAACAATCGCAGCCATGCCAAATACTAGACCTGTACCCGATACAAAAGAGCAAATGGACTGGTTACAAAAACGAATTGACTCGACTGGACTTGTACGTGTACTTCCGTATGCGTCAATCACAACAAGGCAATTAGGTAAAGAACTAACCGATTTTGATGCACTTAAAAATGCAGGTGCGTTTGCTTTCACAGATGATGGAGTCGGTGTCCAATCAGCTGATATGATGCTGCAAGCAATGAAAAAAGCTGCAGCAGTGAATATGGCTGTTGTTGCCCACTGTGAAGAAAATACTCTAATTCATGGTGGCTGTGTACATGAAGGGGTGTTCTCACAAAAGCATAATCTTCCTGGTATTCCATCTGTATGTGAATCCGTGCATATTGCTCGTGATGTGCTACTAGCTGAAGCAACTGGATGTCATTATCATGTTTGCCACGTTAGTACTAAAGAGTCCGTTCGTGTAATTAGAGATGCAAAAGCTGCCGGAATCAATGTAACTGCTGAAGTATCACCTCATCATATCTTATTATGTGAAGATGATATTCCAGGGTTAGATACTAACTTTAAAATGAATCCACCTTTACGTTCAAAAGAAGATAAAGAAGCTCTTTGGGAAGGGCTTTTAGATGGAACAATTGATTTTATTGCAACGGATCATGCGCCACATACAGAGGAAGAGAAAGCTGTGGGAATGGAAAGAGCACCATTTGGAATTGTAGGGTTAGAAACAGCGTTCCCGTTGCTCTATACCCATTTGGTGAAAACAGGAAGAATTACCCTAAAGCAGCTTGTTGATTGGTTAACAGTAAAACCAGCTAAGACATTTAACTTACAATCAGGTGTCCTGAAAGAGGGAGAAATTGCCGATGTTACAGTTATAAACCTTGAAGAAGAACGTGTAATTAATAAAGAAACATTTCTTTCTAAAGGAATGAATACGCCATTTGATGGTTGGGCTTGTTTTGGGTGGCCAGAATATACATTTGTTGATGGAAAACTTGTATTTGAGAAAGGAACGGTGACAGTATGAAACGTCAACTCATTTTAGAAGATGGTAATGTTTTTGTAGGTGAAGGTTTCGGAGCAGAAAAAACAATGAGTGGGGAAGTCGTCTTTAATACTGGTATGACAGGGTACCAAGAGATTTTATCGGATCCATCTTATTGTGGTCAAATTGTAACAATGACATATCCCCTTATCGGGAACTATGGAATCAACCGTGATGATTTTGAATCAGTTACTCCAGCAATCAATGGATTTATTGTGAAAGAATATGAACCGGAGCCAAGTCATTGGTGTCAAGAAGAATCGCTCGACACGCTTTTACGTGCGAAAGGCATCCCAGGATTATCAGGTATTGATACTCGTAAATTAACTCGTTTAATTAGAGAACATGGAACCCTACGTGGTCGTGTCTGTTCACTAGATGTTGACGTTTCTGCAGTCGTAGATGAGTTAAAGCAAACGACGTTCCTCCGTGACCAAGTACAACGTGTATCAACTAAATCGCCTTATCATGCTCCTGGAAGAGGGATGAGAGTCGTGCTTGTTGATTTTGGTATGAAGCGTGGTATTTTACGAGAGCTAATTGCCAGACAGTGTGATGTTGAGGTTGTTCCGTATAATACGAGTGCAAAAGAGATTTTACGTCTTCGTCCAGATGGAGTGATGTTAAGTAATGGACCCGGAGACCCACTCGATGTACCGGAAGCAATTGAAATGATTAAGGAGATTCTTGGACAAGTGCCGATTTTTGGTATTTGCCTTGGACATCAGCTACTTTCTCTTGCATGTGGTGCAACAACAAGCAAATTGAGATTTGGGCATCGTGGATCCAATCATCCAGTCCGTGAAATAGCAACTGGAAAAATCGATATTACTGCACAGAATCATAGCTACACTGTTGATCGTGACTCTTTGGAAGGGACAAGCCTTGAATTAACACATGTTGCTGTGAATGACGGTACGGTAGAAGGTGTCAGACACCTCGAACACGCAGCATTTAGCGTACAGTACCATCCAGAAGCATCACCAGGACCACATGATGCGAATGAGTTATTTAACCAATTCGTGACAATGATGGAAACAGAAAAGAAAGCAACTGTGCTTGTCTAATCGAGGGGAGATATAAAAAATGGGCAGACGTAATGATATAAATAAAATTTTAGTGATAGGTTCAGGTCCAATTGTTATTGGACAAGCAGCGGAATTCGATTATGCCGGAACGCAGGCATGTCAAGCGTTAAAAGAAGAAGGATATGAAGTTATTTTAATTAATTCCAATCCAGCAACGATCATGACGGATACAACTATGGCTGATCGTGTCTATATTGAACCAATTACATTGGACTTTGTTAGTCGTATTATTCGAAAAGAACGTCCTGATGGCATCGTTGCAACACTCGGTGGACAAACAGGTCTTAATATGGCAATGGAGCTTGATGAATCTGGAATTTTAAAAACATATAATATTGAATTGCTTGGTACAGACCTGGATGCAATTAAGCGTGCAGAAGATCGAGACCTATTTAGATCGTTAATGAATGAGCTTGATGAACCTGTGCCAGAAAGTGATATTGTCCATACATTAGAAGGAGCATACAAGTTTGTGGAAAAAGTGGGGTACCCAATTATTGTTCGACCTGCTTACACACTTGGTGGTACAGGAGGAGGAATTGTTCATAACGAAGAACAATTACGTGAAATTGTAACTAGTGGATTAAAATATAGTCCAGTTACTCAATGTTTGATAGAAAAAAGTATTGCTGGATTTAAAGAAGTAGAATATGAAGTAATGCGTGATGCTAAAGACCAAGCAATTGTTGTTTGTAATATGGAGAATATTGATCCAGTTGGTGTTCATACAGGTGATTCTATCGTTGTAGCGCCAAGTCAAACGTTAACAGATCGTGATTACCAACGCTTACGTAATTCGTCTTTGAAGATTATTCGTGCATTAGGAATAGAAGGTGGATGTAACGTTCAGTTTGCTCATGATGCCGATAGCGATCAATATTATATTATTGAAGTAAACCCTCGTGTAAGTCGCTCATCAGCTCTTGCTTCAAAGGCAACTGGTTATCCAATTGCAAAGATGGCTGCGAAAATTGCTGTAGGGTATAGTTTAGATGAATTAATGAATCCGATTACTGGTAAAACATATGCAAGTTTTGAACCTGCACTTGATTATATTGTTTCTAAAATCCCACGCTGGCCATTTGATAAGTTTGATGCTGCTAATCGTACACTAGGTACACAAATGAAAGCAACTGGAGAAGTAATGGCGATTGGACGTAATTTAGAAGAATCTCTATTAAAAGCCGTTCGCTCATTGGAAGCTGGCTATGACCACATTTATGATTCAAAGATTGCAAATACGGACACAGACGTGTTAGTGAAACGGTTAGATATAACCGATGATGAGCGCCTCTTTGTTTTAGCTGAATTATTAAGAAGAGGTCAATCTGTTCAATCTTTATGTGAGTTAACAAAGATCGATCGTTTCTTTATGCAAAAGTTAGCACGAATTATAGCGCTTGAGGCTAAACTTACAGAATCATCTGGTGATATTGAATTGTTAGAAAAGGCTAAGGAGAGAGGTTTTTCTGATATTGCGATTGCAAGGTTATGGAAAAAGGAAGAACGTGAGATTTATAACCTTCGTATGGAACAGAATATTCGTCCTGTATATAAAATGGTAGATACATGCGCTGCTGAATTTCAATCTGAAACACCATATTTTTATGGTACATATGAAGATGAGAATGAAGCAATTCAAACAGAGAAAAAGAGTATTCTTGTGTTAGGATCGGGTCCTATCCGAATTGGTCAAGGGATTGAATTTGATTACGCAACTGTTCATACAGTTTGGGCGATTAAAGAAGCAGGATACGAAGCAATTATTATTAATAATAACCCTGAAACGGTATCAACAGATTTTAGCACGTCAGACAAACTTTATTTTGAACCGCTAACGGTTGAAGATGTTATGCATGTTTATGAACAAGAAAAGCCTGAAGGGGTAATTGTTCAGTTCGGTGGTCAGACAGCGATTAATTTAGCTGAAGAACTGGAAGCAAGAGGAGTTCCGATTATAGGAACGTCACTTGAGAGTATGGACCGTGCTGAGGATCGAGATAAATTTGAACAAGCTCTTCTGTCACTTGATATTCCACAACCACTTGGTCGCACAGCAACGTCTGTTGAAGGCGCGATAAAAATTGCCAATGAGATTGGTTATCCTGTACTTGTGCGTCCTTCATATGTTCTCGGTGGGCGAGCTATGGAAATTGTTTATAAAGAAAAAGAACTTCTTAATTACATGAAAAATGCAGTATCTGTCAATCCGAAACACCCTGTTCTTGTTGATAGATATTTGACAGGAAAAGAACTAGAAGTAGATGCGATCTCTGACGGTGAAAATGTCTTCATCCCCGGGATCATGGAGCATATAGAGCGTGCAGGGGTTCACTCTGGGGATTCAATAGCGGTCTATCCACCACAAACGGTACCGGAGAATCTCAAACAGAAATTAATTGATCGAACAATTGCAATTGCAAGAGGGCTAAATATTGTTGGATTATTAAATATCCAATTTGTCTGGCATAAAGACGAGGTTTATGTATTAGAGGTAAACCCACGTTCAAGTCGTACTGTACCGTTCTTAAGTAAAATTACAGGAGTACCAATGGCAAACCTAGCTACAAAGGTAATGCTTGGTAAGTCTCTCCCAGAGCTTGGTTATAAGACAGGCTATCAACCTGAAGCAAAAGAGGTCTCCGTTAAAGTTCCTGTGTTTTCATTTGCGAAACTTCGGAGGGTAGATATTACACTTGGGCCGGAGATGAAATCAACTGGGGAAGTAATGGGACGAGACACAACGTTAGAAAAAGCTCTTTATAAGGGTTTAATTGCATCAGGAATGAGTATCCCAACTCATGGTTCGGTTCTCTTTACGGTAGCTGATAAAGATAAGGAAGAAGCATTGAGCCTCGTGGAACGTTTTCACCAAATAGGGTTTGATATTTTAGCAACAGCTGGAACAGCGAGCTTTATTAAAGAAGCGAACATTCCTGTTACCGTAGTTAACAAGATTGCAGAAGAAAAGCCAAATTTATTAGATGTTATTCGTGAAGGACAAGCTCAATTTGTCATCAATACATTAACAAGAGGAAAACAACCAGCTCGTGATGGTTTCCGGATTCGTCGTGAATCGGTTGAAAATGGTGTTGTTTGCTTAACATCTATTGATACAGGAGAAGCTTTACTTCGAGTACTAGAGTCTATTACGTTTTCGTCAGAATGTATGCCACAAATGCAAATGTAGAAAATTAGAATAAATACAATAGTAATAGAAGGTGGCGAAGCAAAGGGATCTTTCCTCATTTGAGATTGTTCCACAGCTCGCCACCTTTCGCAGAAAAAGAGGTGAGGGGACCGATCATGATAAAGAAAGAGCTTTTAACAATTACGAAGCAGCGAGAAATCGCCTCAAATATAATGGAAATAACATGTCAAGGAAATCTTACAAAACAAATGACAGAACCTGGGCAATTCTTGCATTTACGGGTTGATACAAATGAGGATCTTTTGCTAAGAAGGCCAATCAGTATTTGCGATGTTGATACAGAAAAGGAGACAGTCACAATGCTCTATCGTGCTGAGGGAAAGGGCACGAAGCGAATCTCTCTCAAGCGCGAAGGAGAAAAAATTGACGTTTTAGGTCCACTTGGAAATGGTTTCCCTATTGAAGCTACAAAACCTGGAGAAACGGCTCTCCTTGTTGGTGGTGGAATTGGGGTACCTCCTCTTTATTATTTATCTAAACAATTAAAAGATCGAGGAGTAACTGTCATTCATGTATTAGGTTTTCAAAGCAAAGAAAATGTTTTTTACGAAAAAGAGTTTTCTGAGCTTGGTGACACGTATGTTGTAACGGTTGATGGAACATACGCATCAAAAGGTTTTGTTACCGATGTTATTAAAGAGCAAAATTTATCATTTGATACGATTTATTCATGTGGCCCTACTCCAATGTTAAAAGCATTATCGAATAGTTACGGTGACAACCGGTTATACATTTCACTTGAAGAGCGTATGGGATGTGGAGTCGGAGCATGCTTCGCCTGTGTTTGTCATGTTGTCGGAGATGAGTCCGGGACGAGTTACCGAAAAGTCTGTACAGATGGTCCAGTCTTTCCGGTTGGGGAGGTTGTACTATGAGTCGATTAAATGTAGAATTACCTGGTCTTTCGATGAGAAACCCAATTATGCCAGCTTCAGGGTGTTTTGGATTTGGTAAAGAATATGCGAATTATTATGACTTAGAATTACTTGGAGCAATCGCAATTAAGGCTACAACTGATTTGCCGAGATTTGGAAACCCTACACCTAGAGTGGCTGAAACGTCAGCTGGAATGTTAAATGCAATCGGATTACAAAACCCAGGTGTAGAAGGGGTATTATCCAACGAATTGCCTTGGTTAGAACAATACGATGTCCCGATTGTGGCTAACGTAGCTGGAACAGAGATTGCCGATTATGTTGAAACTACAGCGAAACTATCAAAAGCAGAAAACGTACATGCGATTGAACTTAACATTTCTTGTCCAAATGTAAAGCAAGGTGGAATCGCTTTTGGAACAATTCCTGAAGTGGCTGCTGAACTTACAAGGGAAGTGAAACAAGTATCAGACGTACCAGTTTATGTGAAACTTTCGCCTAATGTTGCTGATATTGTTGAGATTGCTCGCGCAGTTGAGAAAGCTGGGGCTGATGGTCTATCGATGATTAATACACTCTTAGGTATGCGTATAGATTTAAAGAGTAGAAAGCCAATTTTGGCAAACGGCTATGGTGGTTTATCAGGTCCTGCTATTAAGCCTGTTGCGATCCGAATGATTCATCAAGTAGCTCAAGTTGTTGATATTCCAATCATTGGAATGGGTGGCATTTATAGTGCAGAAGATGTGGTCGAATTTATGCTAGCAGGTGCTAGTGCCGTTGCGGTTGGAACAGCTAATTTTACTGACCCATTTGTTTGTCCGACAATCATTGAAAGACTTCCGGCATTGTTAGATGAATTAGAAGTTGGTCATGTGCAAGAACTAATAGGAGGGAGCTTTAAAAAATGCAACATCCACTCATAGTCGCATTAGATTTAGATGATGCAGAAAAACGTAAAAAGCTTCTAGCACACTTTCATGAGGAATCACTATTTGTTAAAGTCGGAATGGAACTATTCTACCGTGAGGGCAGACAAGTGATCCATGAATTAAAAGAGTCAGGCCATCAGATTTTTTTAGATTTAAAGTTACATGATATTCCAAACACTGTTCAAAGAACGATGCGTGAATTGGCTAGTCTAGATGTAGATATTGTAAACGTGCATGCTGCCGGTGGCAAGAAAATGATGAGTGCTGCGCTTGATGGTTTGGAGCAAGGAACAACAGCTGGGCAGATTCGTCCAACTTTAATTGCAGTCACCCAGTTAACAAGCACGGATGAAGAAACTATGCATAGAGAATTACTAATAAACCAACCGTTAAATGAAGTTGTAAGATCATATGCTTTATTGGCAAAAGACAGTGGAGTGGACGGAGTCGTTTGCTCGGCGAAGGAAGTTCCTCTCATTCATGAAGCGTGTGGTTCCGAGTTTTATACTGTATGTCCGGGTATTCGAAGAAAAAATGATGCAGTAGGGGATCAAAAGCGTGTCGTTACACCCCGTGAGGCTAGAGAATTAGGAAGCTGGGGGATTGTCGTAGGAAGAAGTATAACGAGTGCAGACGATCCACTCAACGTCTATCAAGCAATGAAACAAGACTGGGAGGGTTAAAATATGAAGGAACAAATTGCCAAGCATCTTTTAGATATCGGTGCAGTTCATCTGCGTCCAAATGATCCATTTACGTGGACATCTGGAATTAAATCACCTATTTATTGTGATAATCGTTTGACACTGTCTTATCCAAATGTTCGTAAAGATATTATTGCTGGATTTACAAAGCTTCTTGAAAATATGGAAGTTGATGTAATCGCAGGAACGGCAACGGCAGGAATTCCACATGCAGCATTATTAGCTGATCAATTAGAATTACCGATGATCTATGTTAGAGGAAGCGCAAAGGGACATGGAAAACAAAATCAAATTGAAGGCAAGATTGAGAAGGGGCAGAAAGTCGTTCTTGTTGAAGATTTGATTTCAACTGGAGGAAGTGTTATTCAAGCGGCAGAAGCTTTGCGTGCAAGTGGTGCCGAAGTTGTGGCCATTGTGGCGATTTTTACGTATGAATTTGAGAAAGCATATGATGCTCTTAAGAGAGCAGAGCTTCCAACATATGTTCTAACATCATACTCTACGTTACTTACGGTAGCCAAAGAAAAAGGTACAATAACTGAAGATCAAGAAAGTCGATTAGTGCAGTGGCGTAAAGATCCATCTTCACAAGGGTGGATGAAAGAACAAGTATAGAGAGTAAGAGTGTTCTAAAAGGCGAAATTATTCCTTCTAGAACACTTTTTCTTTTGGTAACATAACGGTATGAAAGGGTGAAGAATAATGAAAAAAATGACAGGTACTGATTTTGATAACCTTGTTGAGTTTTTTGATCAAATGGCGCAAACAAAATGGCTCGGTGAAATTCATGACCAAATAAAAGAACTTTCCGGTAGTTGGAACAACAAAGCAATATTGGATATTGGCTGTGGAACAGGGAGATTGCTAGAACGTGGAAAAAAAGAAGCTAGTGAATTGGTAGGTATAGATTTATCAGAAGAAATGATTGAAAAAAGCCGGTCCTTGTTAGGGGAAGGGGAAGGGTCAGCTTGTAGCAAGCTCCTTGTTGGGGATGCGTACAACCTACCATTAGAGAAAAATCAAATCGATGTTGCTCTATCAACCTGTGTTATGTTCCTTCTCCCGGAACCGAAAAAAGGTCTCAGTGAAATGTTTCGTGTCCTAAAACCTTCTGGAGTCATTACGATGTTGAATCCATCAACAGAGATGAATCCTAACTCGGCGAGTGAATATGCTAAGCTTTACGGCATGAAAGGGTTTGAGAAGGAATCTTTACTTGCATGGTCGAATGTCTCAACGAAAAGACATCGGTACTCTAACAATGAGTTTACTACGTTATTAACTGATTTAAAGTTAAGAAATGTTGTTCATACTCCTGTGTTAGATGGTTTGGCAACGATTACAGTAGCAAAAAAGTAAAAAGAAGTGGTCTCATAACTGAGACCACAATTTTTAAAAATGATAGATAGGCAAATCAATTAGGTTACTTTCTGAGTGTACGGACAAGGTCCTCATCTGGAGTAACAAAAATGGTTGTTTGATTATCGTAGATGACAAAACCGGGTTTTGCACCATTGGGCTTTTTCACATGGCGAATTTTGGTGTAATCCACTGGCACGGAGCTAGACTGTCTCGCCTTGCTGAAATAGGCAGCAACTGTAGCTGCTTCAAGTAGTGTTTGTTCGTCAGGCTCGGTACTTCTAATGACAACGTGAGATCCAGGAATATCTTTAGTGTGTAACCAGATCTCATCTTGTCTTGCAAATTTGTTTGTGACGTATTCATTTTGCTTATTGTTTTTGCCAACAAAAAATTCAAAACCATTTGTTGATACATAATGTTCAAGTTGAGGCTTTGTTTCTTTCTTTTTCTTTTGCTGCTTAAGACGTTTTCGAATGTAGCCTTCTTCTATTAATTCCTCACGTATTTCTTCTATGTCTTTTGGTGCAGCGCTTTCCATTTGTTGAATTAACTGATCAAAATAAAGAATTTCTTCTTTTGCTTTTTCAATTTGTTCTTCTACAATAGCAACTGAATTTTTTGCCTTATTGTATTTTTTGAAATACGATTGAGCATTATCTGAAGGTGTTTTCTGTGGATCGAGTTTAATGACCGTTGTAGCACCCTCTTCGTTATAATAATCAATGACTTCTACTTGTTGATCTCCACGTTTGACCATATGTAAATTAGCAGTTAATAGTTCGCCGAGCTTTTGGTATTCCTTCGCGCGTTCAGCTTGAGTTAATGTTTGTTCTAATTTTTTTATTTTCTTTTTGTTTTTTTGCCATTCTGTTCGAAGGAAACGTTCTAGATCATGCGCTTGCTGCTTCACGCGATCTCGTTCTGCTTTTCCATAATAGAAACGATCGAGCATTTCACTTACTGATTCAAAATCTTTCCGTTCTCCTGATAAATGTTCCAGTGGAATAACGTAGTAGGACTCTTTTCCATCAACTGTAACCATTTGAGGTTGATAGTCATGATTTTGTAATTGATTCATGATTTTTAGATAAGCGTTAGGTAACGTCGTTTTGTTAACGACAGTACCGGATAAAAAGACAATTTCTTTTGCTAAAAGTGGAGAAATACCAGCAATTTTTTCAACTAATTGTCGATCGATTCGTCCACTATTAAAATCAACTCGCTTCAGTAATCCCTCAAAGTCTAATTCAAACGGGTTCGCTTTATGTTGTTCAGGAGGAAGCTTATAAGGCTGTCCCGGCAACACTGATCGATAACTGCTTTGGGAAGGACTTATGTGTTTAATACTATCTAAGATTAGACCTGTTTTCTTATCAACTAAGCTAATATTACTATGGCGCCCCATAATTTCTACGTACAATTGTTTGTATGTCACATCGCCTAATTCATCTTTATTTTTAATATGGAAGATGATCACACGTTCCATATCAAGTTGTTCAATTTTCTCGATTATACTGCCCTCTAGATGCTTGCGTAATAACATACAAAACATAGGGGGAGTAGAAGGGTTGTCATATTTCTCTTTTGTAATATGGATTCTTGCAAAGCTAGCGTTAGCTGATAACAATAATTGATGATTTTTTCCATTTGCCCGAATGGTAAATACTAACTCCGTCTTATATGGTTGATAAATCTTGGAGATTCTTCCTGACGTTAACAACGTTTCTAGTTCGTATGTCATCGCCCTTGTCATAAATCCATCAAATGACATGGCACTCATTCCTTTCTTACACTCTAGCTTTCCTTCTAATACAGAACCACTACAGAAGCTATGGTTACTTTTTGGAGAATGCTCTTATGAGTATAGCATGTTTTCGCACTTCACTGAATAAGATGGCTTGTATAAACGATTGGATAAGCCTTTATGAGAAAATCAAAAGAGAATAAAAGTGCGGGGTGTGTCGAGATGAACTGGTACAAGTTAGAAGAACATGAAGTAACGTCATCTGTTGGGACGAATATAGAAGAGGGTTTAACTGAAAAAGAAGTAGAAAAACGGTTAAAGAAATTCGGGGCGAATAAGCTTAATGAAGGGAAAAAACCATCTGCTTTATTTGTTTTTCTTGGTCAATTTAAAGACTTCATGGTACTTGTTTTATTAGCGGCTACATTTATCTCAGGTATCTTAGGTGAGTATATTGATGCCATTACGATAATGGTGATTGTTTTACTTAACGGCATACTCGGTTTTGTTCAAGAAAGAAAAGCAGAAAAATCTCTTGATGCGTTAAAAGAATTATCGGCTCCACAAATGCTTGTTCTTAGGAAGGGGGAATGGAAAAAAGTCTTTTCTCAACAAGTGGTCCCAGGAGACATTGTCAAAATTTCAAGTGGGGACCGCATTGGAGCAGATTTACGTCTTCTTCAAACAAGTGGCATGCGCATCGAAGAATCATCTTTGACTGGAGAATCGGTTCCAGTTCAGAAGCATCATAAAGCATTGGAAAGCGATCATAATATTGAAATTGGCGATCAAGCTAATATGGCGTTTATGGGGACACTTGTTACACAAGGCAGTGGAATTGGTGTAGTCGTTAGTACGGGAATGAAAACGGAGATGGGGAAAATTGCTCACTTACTTCAATCAACGACAACTCTCATGACGCCTTTGCAACGTAGGCTTGAGCAATTAGGAAAGGTCTTAATTTCTGTTGCGTTAGTGTTAACAGCTTTAGTTGTCATTATTGGGGTATTACAAGGTCACGATGTTTATACAATGGTATTATCAGGGGTTTCTTTAGCGGTTGCTGCGATTCCGGAAGGGCTGCCTGCCATTGTTACTGTTGCCTTAGCTTTGGGCGTACAGAGAATGATTAAACGAAAAGCAATAGTAAGAAAACTACCTGCAGTTGAAACATTGGGATGTGCCTCTGTTATTTGTTCGGATAAAACAGGTACTCTCACTCAAAATAAAATGACTGTTACTCACGCTTGGAGTGGTGGTAAGCTTTGGGAAATTTCAGGTGGAGGCTATGAACCTGTTGGAATTTTCCGTGAGAATGGAAAGAAGATAGACCCAAGGAAAGAACGGAGGCTCCAGCAATTAGTAAGCTATGGGTGGCTCTGTAATAATGCTAACTTAATAGAAAAAACTACTAAACAAGGAATCCTTAAAAAGCCAGTTACAGAATACGTTATGGATGGTGATCCTACAGAAGGTGCACTTGTTGTGGCTGCAATGAAAGCAGGTTACACGAAGGCTGGCTTAGAAAACCATTTTTCTAGAGTAGTAGAGTTTCCGTTTGACTCAGCAAGAAAGATGATGTCTGTCATAGTAAAAGATAAAAGGGGCAGATCTTATGTTATTACAAAAGGGGCCCCGGACGTTGTTTTAGGTCAGTGTCGAAAAATTACGTACGGTGGAACTGAAGAAGCGCTTACATCAAAGAGAAAAAAAGAGGTAGAATCGATCATCGATCAGTTAGCTGGACGTGCACTTAGGACGATTGCCATTGCCTATCGTCCACTCAACGCAAATGAATCCTGCAAACAATCGTTTGAAGCTGAAAAAGGTTTGACATTTATTGGACTGCAAGGCATGATTGACCCTCCAAGACCTGAGGTGAAAGATTCAATTATAGAGTGTGGCCAAGCTGGAATCAAAACCGTCATGATTACTGGCGATCATAAGGTAACAGCAGCTGCAATTGCTCGTCAATTAGGAATTTTATCAAAGGATGGAAAAGTATTAGACGGGCAAACGCTCTCGAAGCTAAGTGTAGCAGAATTAGAAGAAGTCGTTGATGATGTAGATGTCTATGCACGTGTCTCACCTGAACATAAGTTAAAAATCGTAAAAGCCCTTCAGGCTAAAGGTCATATTGTTGCCATGACAGGAGATGGTGTGAATGATGCACCAGCAATCAAAGCTGCAAATATCGGGATCGCCATGGGGATAACGGGAACGGATGTTGCCAAAGAAGCATCATCTCTCATATTGAGTGATGATAATTTCTCAACAATTAAAGCAGCAATTAAAGAGGGCCGTAACATATACGAGAACATTCGAAAGTTTATTCGTTACATGATGGCCTCAAATGTTGGTGAAATTCTTGTTATGCTTTTTGCAATGATGCTTGGGATGCCACTACCTTTAGTTGCAATTCAAATACTATGGATTAATCTAGTGACTGATGGTCTTCCAGCGATGGCTCTTGGGATGGACCAAGCCGAAGGAGATGTGATGAAACGCTCACCTCGAGATCCAAACGAAGGTGTATTTGCAAGGGGATTGACATGGAAAATTTTGAGTCGAGGCTTCATGATTGGGGTAGTTACCTTACTAGCATTTTGGCTTACGCTGCAAGCAGATCCGAATGATTTAACAAGAGCACAAACCGTAGCGTTTGTTACCCTCGTTATGGCGCAACTTATTCATGTATTTGATTGTCGAAGTGAATATTCTGTTTATCATCGAAATCCTTTTGAAAATCGCTATTTAGTAGGGGCGGTTGTGATCTCCACTCTATTAATGGTAGCAGTAATCTATTACCCACCATTACAAGCCATTTTCCATACGGTGGCGCTAACTGGACATGAGTGGTTACTTGTACTAGGAATGGCTGCTATACCAACAGTTGTTCTTGGTGGTTTTCAGTTAATCAAAAGAAAATAATATAAAGAGGTTGACTTGTAGCTTAACGGGCTATGTAAGAGTCAACCTCTTTGTATATCTTCTCTCTTGTTGCACAAAGTATTTTTCTGTAAAATGTTAGTTGGATGTGATAAAAATGAAAAGTATGACAGGATATGGTTCTTCGGTTGTGAAGTTTGAATGTGGTGAAGTTTCCATAGAAGTAAAAGCGACCAATCACCGATTTTTAGAGTGCCAATTAAAGGTACCTCCAATACTATCTTTTTTGGAAGAAGGCTTTCGAAAGCTTGTGAAAAATAATGTGTCACGTGGGAAAGTCGATGTTTCGATACATGTTGAATTAAAGTCAACATATAAAAGAGTCTTAGTACTAGATGAGGAGCTACTTGATCAGTATGTAAGAGCTTCAGAAATGATTAAGGCAAAACTAGGACATGAATCCTCACTTGATGTTAGTACATTATTAGGTAATAAAAATATTGCTCAAGTCGAAGAGGTAAGCAATATTGACTGGTCAAAAAAAGAGAAGGAATTATTAAAAGGTCTTGAAGAAGCGCTCCAATCACTTGATTCAATGAGAGTGACAGAAGGGCTTTTTTTACAACAGGACATGGAGCTGAGGTTACAGAAATTATTAGATTGCTGTAATGAAGTAGAAGAAAGTGCTCCCACACTAATAGAACGTTATCGTGAAAAGCTCGAAGCGAGAATTCGATCGTACGTAAATGATGGAATGGAAATTGACCATACAAGAATTTTAACAGAAGTGGCGATTTTTACAGAGAAAATGGATATTAGTGAAGAGTTAGTTCGCTTACGTGCGCATGTAAACCAATACAAGTATTACTTACATCAAGATGAAGAAATCGGAAGGCGTCTTGATTTTCTTGTTCAAGAAATGAACCGTGAAGTGAATACAATTGGTTCCAAGGCTGCTGATTCTTTGATTAGACAACACGTTGTTGAGATGAAAGGTTTTCTTGAAAAATTAAAAGAACAAGTACAAAATGTTGAATAGGAGCTAGAATTCGAAAGAAGTTTCGTATATAGTTAGATTAGTTTGGATAACAATGTTGAGAGTGGATGCTACTCTCCTAAAGTGGGGGTAAGAAGAATGAACATTAAATTAATAAACATCGGTTTTGGAAATATTGTTTCAGCAAATCGAATTATTTCCATCGTAAGTCCAGAGTCAGCACCAATTAAACGAATTATTCAAGATGCACGGGATCGTAATATGTTAATTGATGCAACATATGGTCGTAGAACTCGAGCTGTCATTATTGCTGATAGTGATCACGTAATTTTAAGTGCAGTCCAACCAGAGACAGTAGCTCAGCGTTTGACTACAAGAGACGATACGGGTGAAGACTAATCAAGAATATATCAAGATACATAAGTGAATGCGTGAAGCGTGTAGGAGGTCTCCATGAAGAAAGATAAAGGTATATTACTGGTATTATCAGGCCCTGCAGGCGTTGGGAAAGGAACTGTCTGCACGGCTTTAAGAAATGAGAATACGTCAGTTCAGTATTCTGTTTCTGCAACGACTCGTTCTCCACGAGAAGGAGAGCAAGAGGGTATCAATTACTTCTTTAAAACAAGAGAACAATTTGAGCAGATGATTAAGCAAGATCAATTGCTGGAATGGGCAGAATATGTAGGGAACTATTATGGCACACCAATTGAGTACGTTAAAGAAACAATAGAAAGTGGCCAAGATATAATTCTAGAAATTGAAGTTCAAGGCGCTTTAAAAGTAAAGGAACGTTTTCCTGAAGGTGTGTTTATCTTCTTAATGCCACCAAGTTTGGCTGAACTTAGAAGTCGTATTGTTGGACGTGGAACGGAAACAGAAGATATTATTAATGAAAGAATGACAGTTGCGCGTGAAGAACTTGATATGATGAAAAAATACGATTATGTCGTAGAAAATGATCAAGTACATTTAGCTGTTGAACGAATCAAATCAATAGTTACTGCAGAACATTGCAAACGTGAACGTTTAATTGAAAAATATAAAGAACTCGTGGAGGTTGAATAATGCTATACCCTTCTATTGACTCACTATTAACAAAATTAGATTCCAAATATACTCTCGTTACGGTTTCAGCCAAACGTGCACGTGAAATTCGCGAAGATTATACACGTGGACCAATGGTAAGTCGTCCTGCTTCGCATAAACCTGTTGGAGTTGCACTCGAAGAAATCATTGACGATCATTTGCATTTTAAACGAATTACCCCACTAGAAGACGAGGAATAAAAACGTTACAAGGCTGACTCAACACATAAGCCCATGACCCGCATATACACAAGCGATAAGTACTGGTTAAGGGTTTGATCTTTGGGTCAGCCTTTTTTTCTATGGTAGTTTTCATTTAAGTTTATAGGGAGCAGGTGGAAAAATGCTTAAAGGAAAGAATATACTCCTCGCAGTTAGTGGAGGGATTGCTGTGTTTAAGGTGGCGGCCTTAACAAGTAAATTAATACAGGCTGAAGCAAATGTGAAAGTAATTATGACAAAATCAGCAAAGGAATTTGTAACGCCTCTTACATTTCAAGCCCTCTCACGTCAACCAGTGTACGACAATACCTTTAATGAACCAGACCCAACCAAAATTGCCCATATAGACCTTGCTGATTGGGCTGATCTTGTTCTTGTTGCACCAGCAACTGCCAATGTGCTTGGAAAACTAGCGAATGGTGTAGCTGATGATATGTTAACAACAACATTGCTGGCAACCACAGCACCTATTTATCTCGCACCTGCGATGAATGTGAATATGTACAACAGTAAGTCGGTAAGGCGAAATGTTACCACCCTCAAGCAAGATGGTTATAAAATTATTGATGGTGACGAAGGATACCTTGCTTGTGGTTGGACAGGGAAGGGGAGACTTGCAGAGCCGGAAGATCTTTTGAAGATTGTTTCGCAACACTTCTCTACAAAGGATAAACCACTTATTGGGAAAAAGGTTGTAATTACTGCTGGCCCAACTCAAGAGCGAATTGACCCTGTGCGTTATTTCACCAATCATTCGTCTGGGAAAATGGGATACGCAATCGCCACAGCAGCAAAAGATCAGGGAGCTGAAGTCGTGCTTATTTCCGGACCAACCAATTTACAGGCACCAGCTGGAGTTGAAATTGTCGATGTTGTTTCAGCTAACGATATGTATGAGGCTGTTATAAAGAGATTTGGACAAGCTGACATCGTGATTAAGTCTGCAGCTGTAGCTGATTATCGACCAAAAGAAACGTTCAGTGAAAAGCGTAAAAAACAACCAGGTAACTGGGCCGTTGAAATGGAAAGAACGATTGATATTCTAAAAACATTAGGTGAGCGAAAGACCTCTCAACTTCTAGTAGGGTTTGCTGCTGAATCTGAGCGAGTAGAAGAATATGCATTAAAAAAGCTGGAATCTAAAAATCTTGATTTGATTGTTGCTAATAATATCTCACAAGAGGGTGCTGGATTTAAAGGGGATACTAATATCATTACTACGTATAGCAAAGATGGTACGAAAAAAGAGTATCCAGTTTTATCAAAATCAGAAGTGGCAGAGTGTATTCTTAACGATATTACCTCCTATATGGAAAGGCAAGAGGATTTATGATTGCTAAAGTCATAGTCGATGTTCCTACTTCTCAAACCGATCGACTATTCGATTATGATATTCCAAGTGAGTGGAGTGAAGTTTTACAACCTGGTATCAGGGTAATTGTTCCGTTTGGCCCACGGAAAATTCAAGGTTTTGTCGTTGATATAACAAATGTTTCAGAACATGGTAAACGTAAGCCAATTTATGAAATTTTAGATGTTGTACCAGTTTTGACAGAGGAATTGCTTACATTAGGGAATTGGTTATCAGAGCAGACTCTTAGTTTTCGATTATCAGCCTATCAATTAATGATCCCGGCTGCTCTACGTACTAAAGTAAAAAAAGAACTTCAGTTGCTTACAAAGTTAGATGATTTACCACCTGAATTTCGCAACCACTTTCAAGATGAGAAAAGACCATTTTGGGATGACCTTACTAAAGGTGACAAAGCAAAGGTGAAAGTTATTCAACAACTTGTAAAAGAAGATATTCTTGAAGTTCGCTACCAAGTTGAGGAAAAAGGAAAAAAGAAAACAGAGCGTTATATTAAACTAGTAAAAGACAATCAAACAAATGAAATACCTGCTAAGGCTGTTAAGCAACAAGAACTTCTTACGTTTTTAAAAGAAACAAACGAGATCCCTGTTAAGACGCTTTTGAATTCGGTAAATACCACAAGACAAACGCTAACGGCCCTAATTAAAAAGGGATATGTTCAGGAGTTTGAAAAAGAGGTATATCGTGATCCACTCGCAGGTGTCGAATATGAACGGACAACTCCGTTACCATTAACGGAGCAGCAACAAGATGTCTTAACACCTATTCTTCATTCGGTTGAGAACGACAATCATGAGACCTTTTTACTACATGGTGTGACGGGTAGTGGAAAGACAGAAGTTTATCTACAGGCCATTGACCAAGCGCTGAAAAGAGAAGGGGAAGCGATTGTTCTAGTACCTGAAATTTCACTCACCCCACAAATGGTCCAACGTTTTAAAGGGCGCTTTGGATCAAAGGTAGCAGTGTTACACTCAGGCTTATCGATGGGTGAGAAGTATGACGAATGGCGAAAGATCTTAAGAAAAGAAGTTGAGGTTGTAGTAGGTGCTAGGTCGGCTATCTTTGCACCTTTTTCTAACCTCGGGCTTATTATAATAGATGAAGAACATGAAACTAGTTATAAACAAGAAGAAAACCCGAAATATCATGCAAGGGATGTGGCGATTTTTCGAGGAGAATATCATAACTGTCCAGTTATTTTAGGAAGTGCAACTCCTTCACTCGAATCATATGCTCGTGCAAAAAAAGGGGTATACAACCTTCTTCCTTTGACGAATAGAGTCCATAATCGTGCAATGCCAGGGGTAGAAGTGATTGATATGCGAGAGGAATTACGTCAAGGGAACAGGTCGATGTTCTCTTTTACGTTATTGGATATGTTAAAGGACCGGCTCGAAAAAGGTGAACAGTCAGTTCTGTTTTTAAATCGTAGAGGGTATTCAACATTTGTAATGTGTCGAGACTGTGGATATGTCGCAACTTGTGATCACTGTGATATTTCTTTGACATATCACCGGACACATCACTCATTAAAGTGTCATTATTGTGGACACGAGGAAAAAATGCCAAATACGTGTGATTCTTGTGGGAGTGACCATATTCGTTTTTTTGGTTCAGGTACACAGAAAGTAGAAGAGGAATTAACACGTGTGTTACCTGAAGCGAAAGTGATTCGAATGGATGTTGATACAACTCGTAAAAAGGGATCGCATGAAAGATTGCTGTCAGCATTCGGACGAGGCGAGGCTGATATATTACTGGGAACACAAATGATTGCAAAGGGGCTTGACTTCCCTAAAATCACACTAGTAGGTGTTCTTGCAGCAGACTCCATGCTTCACATTCCTGACTTCAGATCAGCAGAACGTACGTTTCAGCTTATGGAGCAAGTAAGTGGACGGGCTGGAAGACATGAATTAGAAGGCAGGGTAGTCATCCAATCCTATACACCAGAACACTATAGTATAGAACTTGTGAAAAACCATGATTATGAGCAGTTTTTTCAAATGGAGATGACGCAACGTAAAACGGCATTATACCCACCATACGTTTTTATGGTGTTAATTACGATATCACATCCAGAGTTAACAAAAGTCATTACAATATCAGAAAAAATTGCTTCGTTTTTAAAAAGAGAGCTTAAAAATACAACCACTGTTCTAGGTCCAGTCGCTTCTCCTTTAGCAAGGATAAAAGATAGATATCGATATCAATGCATGATAAAATACAGAAACGAACCGAGGTTACTAGAAACACTACGTGAAATACAGCAACACTTCATACGTGAAATCAACCAAGGACAACTACAAGTCTCAATCGACATGCACCCATACAACTTTACATAAGAGATTGATTAAAAAGGGTGCTTTTCCCTTTTTAATCAATCAGAGGCATTGAGCGGAAGCCAATGCACATCAAAGAATAATCAAAAAGATTAATCAATTAAAAAGGGTGCTTTTCCCTTTTTAATCAATCAAAGGCATTGAGCGCAAGCCAATGCACATCAAAGAATAATCAAAAAGATTAATCAATTAAAAAGGGTGCTTTTCCCTTTTTAATCAA